>CANNMD010000200.1 GCA_947505655.1 Acidimicrobiaceae bacterium
CCGGCGCCAGGATGGCCATACGAGCCAGGTCCGGCGAACAATGAGAACGGGCCCGAGGTCATGAAGCCCATACCAAAGGTGGTGGGCATGATGAGGCAGTTGTCGGGTTCGTTCTCGGGGGTCACGGTGACACGAGCGACATTGCGCACCGCATCGCTGATGAGTTGCACACCATCGATTGGAGCCATTGTTGCTGCGTAGACCTTGGCCAACGAAGGAGCGTTGCTCACGCCGTTGGCAGCGGGAATCTCGGCGGCCAGCACGCGCGATGTGTTGAACACACTGGTTCCGAGGCCGCCAGCGGCCGACTCGGCATTGAACGCACCGTTGAGGGACAACGCGTCGCCACCGGGTGTGCCAGGCCCCATGAACTGCGCCATCATCGCGGCCACTGCGGGATCGAGGTTGGGCTGCGATGCCAAGATCGGCGACACCCGCTTCACGAATTCGGCGGGCAGACCAACCCACAGGTCGATATCGAGTCGCTGGGTGATCTCTTCTTGAACAAACGTGCCGAGGCTGCGATGCGTTGGGTCGACACGGCGCACCAGTTCGCCGGCGAGCCAGCCATAGGTGAGAGCGTGATAACCATGCGCGGTGCCGATTGGCCAGCGTGGCGCCGTGTCGGCCAAGCGGGCCGTGATGGTGTTCCAGTCGAGCGCCTCTTCGATGGTGATGGGCCCATCAACGGTGTACAACCCAACCTGATGCGACAGCAGTTGCGCAACGGTTGCGTCGCCTTTGCCATGTGCCGCGAACTCGGGCCAATACTGCGAAACCGGAGCGTCGTACGACAGCAAGCCACGATCGACACAGATTGCAATGGCGATGGCGGTAATGCCCTTGGTGGTGCTGAACACCAACTGCAGCGAATGCTCGGCGTAGGGCACCGTGCGCTCGGTATCGAACCAGCCACCCCAGAGATCGACCACCTGAACGCCGCGGTGATAGGCGGACACACCCGCGCCGAGTTCTTCAGTGTTCGCAAGGTTGGCAGCAAATGCTTCGCGTACTGGTTCCCAGCCGGGAGCAACGGTTCCGATGATGTTGGTCATGCCGCCAACATAGTGCGTTTAGCGCAGTGTGCCTTTGCTCGATGCCTCATAGCGGTCTATCGACGGGGCGCCCACGAGGAACTGAACCATCTGACCCTGAAACGCGGCGAGGTGAGGCGTGGAGAAATGCGCAGTGAGCGCTTCTTGATCGCGCCACTCTTCGAAGATCAACACCGTGTTGTCATCGTCGCACGCAAACGAGAAGCGGTACTCGAAGCAACCATCTTCGGCCAACGTGGCGACACGCACCGCGCTGGTGGCCTCAATGATTGCTTCGCGCTTTGTGCCATCTACCGGAAAGGATCCGGCGATCAAGATCACGCGTTATCGACGATCTCGCGCAACGTCTCGATGGTCTGAACGGCGTTGGGGCCAACTGGGTTCACCGACAACACGGTGACGCCGGCTTCTTTGAACGCGCCAACGCGCTCTTTGATGTAGCTCTTTGGTCCAACCAAGTTGGAGAGCTCAAGCCACTCGCCCGGAAGCGCAGCGGCAGCTTCGGCCTTCTTGCCTTCGAGGTAGAGGTCTTGCACGTTGACGGCTTCTTCTTCGTAGCCGTAAGCGCGGCAGATGTCGTTGTAGAAGTTCTTGCCGCGAGCACCCATGCCGCCCACGTAGAGCGCCATGTTGGGGCGTGCGTAGTCGAGCAGCTTGGTACGGGTCTCGCCAACGAACTCGTCGCCGATGGCCAACATGCCGCCAGCAGCAATGTCGAGCACCTTGCGCGAAGGGTCACGCTTGGCAGTGCCTGCCTTGAGCGAGTTGCCCCACACCTGCTGAAACTTCTCAGGGATGAACATGATCGGCAGCCAACCATCGGCCATCTCTGCTGTGGCCTCAACCGAGCGGTCCTTGAGGCTCGCCCACCAGACGGGGATCTCGCTGCGCACAGGATGGTTAATGATCTTGAGTGCCTTGCCCAAGCCGAGGCCCTGGCCTTGCGGCAAAGGAGCCTGAACAACCTGACCCTGATAGTTGAATGGCTCTTCGCGCTTCCAGATCATGCGGCAGGCTTCGATGTATTCCTTGATGCGCACCATTGGCTTTTCGTACGGCATGCCGTGGAAACCTTCGATGACCTGAGCGCCGCTGGCGCCGAGACCGAGAATGAAACGACCATCGCTGATGTGGTCGCAACCGGCGGCGGTCATTGCCATCAGCGCTGCGGTGCGGCTGTACACGTTGAGAATGCCGGTGCCGATTTCGACCCGCTCGGTCTTCGCAGCGAGGTAGCCAACTTGGCTGACCGCATCGAAGCTGTAGGCCTCGGCGATCCAGACCTGATCGAGGCCAACCTTTTCGAGTGCTACGACCTGATCGACGGCTTGCTTGAAACCACCTGCGTAATTGATCATCATTGAAAGCTTCATGGCTACGACCTTAGGTGAACATCGTTGAGATTTCCTGACCGGAAACCTTCGAGGTCAAGCGTTACGTATCGATAGCCCACGCCTTTGAGCTCGCTCACGATGCGTTCGCGGTGTTCGAGAACCGAGCCGATCTCAACAAGGTCAACCTCGAGACGCGCAGTCTCGTCGTAGTGCCGTACCCGCAACTGACGAAAGCCCAACTTCCGCAATGCTGCTTCGGCGCGGTCGACGCGACTGAGAACAGCAACCGATACTTCGGTGCCGTAGGGCACCCGGCTGGCCAGACACGCAGCGGCCGGCTTGTCCCACGTGCGTAGACCAAAGCGCTGCGACAATGCGCGCACATCGGCCTTGGTGATGCCAGCCGCCACCATGGGGAACTGCGCGCCTCGTTCGTCGGCCGCCTCCTGGCCGGGTCGGTGCTCGCCAAGATCGTCGAGGTTCACGCCCAACAACACGGTGGCTTGCTCGGCGAGGGCGATAGGACCAACCACATCCATCAGCTCGGCCTTGCAGTGATAGCAACGGTCGATGTCGTTCGCGCGATACGCCGCGCGGGCCATCTCGTCGGTGCGCACCGGGGTCCATCGCAAACCCCATTCGGTTGCCAATGACCGACAGTCGGCCTCTTCATCGCCAGCCAGCGATGGCGACACGGCGGTGACCGCGTGCGCCGCCGAGACGCCAAGAATCTGATGAGCGCGGTACGCAAGAAACGCTGAATCGACACCGCCGCTGAAGGCAACGACCACGTTCTCGAGTCGACGCAACTCGGCATCGAGCAACTCGAGTTTTGCATCGAGCGAAACATCTTCGGCAGTGGTCACCGCCACATGTTCGCAGCTCTGCCCCCGAGTTCCAATGCCGTACGCGAACCATGGCAGGATTGCTGCTCATGACCGTGCCTACGTGGTGGAACGAGCGACGTTACGGCCTCTTCGTGCACTCGAGCGTTGGCGCAGTTCCGTCGTTCAGCCCCATCGGCGAATATGCCGAGTGGTACTGGAGCCACATGGGCCCCGAGCAACTCGAAGATGTGTTGTTGCATCCAAGCCCAATGGCCGAGGTGCTCGCGTATCACCGCGATCGCTGGCCACACATCCAGCACTACGACGACTTCATTCCGCTGCTGACATACCACCGCTTCGACGCCGACGAGCAGCTTGAACTCGCCACCAGTGCGGGCATGAACTACCTCGTGCACACCACCAAGTTTCACGACGGGTTTTGTTGGTGGGACGCTCCGGGCACCCAGCGCACCTCGGTGCTGCAGGGCCCGCAGCGCAACGTGGTGGGCGAACTCGCCGATGCGTGTCGCCGTAGCGACGTGTTGTTCGGTACCTACTACTCACTGCTCGATTGGGCCGACGACCGCTATCCCGACAAGTCGTACATCGACGAAATTCTGCATCCACATGTGCTCGATCTCGTCGAGCGTTATGGCTCGCAGATTCTGTGGGGCGACGGCCACTGGGGCCACGGGCCCGATCTGTGGCGCGGCGCCGAGCTCATCGAGCGCGCCCAAGAGATCGCTGCAAAACAAGGTCACGAGTTGCTCATCAACGACCGTTGGTGGCACCCATCGCCCTCGATCGTTACCTACGAATACAACGCACCAGCCGACATCGAACTCACCCCGTGGGAGTTGTGTCGCGGCGTCGGGCACTCGTTTGGCAACAACCGCGCCGAGCGCGCTGAGCACATGTTGTCCACCGGCGCGCTGCTCGATCTGCTCACCGAGGTCATTGCCAAGGGCGGCAACCTGTTGCTCAACGTAGGGCTCACTGCCGACGGCAGCATCCCGCAGCTGCAGCAGCAACCGTTGCGCGAAGTAGGCGCATGGGTCAATGCACATCGCGATGTCGTGCACGGAAGTCGGCCATTCGATCAGTGGGGCGACGCGCAGGTTCGCTATGTGCGAGTCGGCGACGATGTCGTCGCCGTAGATCTGTCGGCAGGCACCGAGTTCACATTGGCTGGGCTCACGCCCGATCGCTACGAAGTCACTTCGGTAGTGGCCAACGACGGTGGCGCGTTGCATTGGGAACAACATCGCGGCGGTGTCGTGGTGCAACGGGTCGACCGTTCGCCGGTTGGGCTTGCGGGTGTCTATCGCATCGCGCTTCGCCCCGTTGCCGAGGCCATCCGCTTGTTCGAACAGCGCGAGCCCACTCCGTTGCC
>CANNMD010000201.1 GCA_947505655.1 Acidimicrobiaceae bacterium
GCAGCCGGATCAGCGGCGGCTTCGATTGCGCGGGCCGTGGTCTCGAACCCGGCGGTGACCGAACCCAACAAGGTGTAGTCGGCCGGCAGGCCAGCGCCCTGTGCGCCGGTGACCACGAAGAACTGGCTGTCGTTGGTGGTTGCGCCGCCGACCTTGGCCATGGCAACTGAAGCGATTTCGTACTTGCCGCTCTTTGGTGCCTCGACCGGTACTGACATGCCTGCGCCGCCCGAGCCAGTGCCCGTTGGGTCGCCGCACTGGAACATGAAGTCCTTGATGATGCGATGGCATGGAGTGTTGTCGTAGAAGTGGTAGCGAGCCAGATACACAAACATGTTCACGTTGGCTGGCGAGTTCGCCCGATCGAGCGCAATCGTGTAGCTGCCCTTGTTGGTCTCAACCTCGGCGGTGTAGGTCTTGCCTTCGGTGAGGCACTCTGGCGGATTGGCCTTGAACACAACCACGCGACCGGCCGAGCCGTCGGCGGCCGGGCATGGGTAGGCACCCGATGCATCAGGAGTGGGCGCCGTGCCGATGACAGTGACGAGCGGTGCTGCGGTAGTGGTGGTGCCGACAGCACTGGCTACTGACGTAGTGGTGGCCGTTGTGGTTGTGCCGCTGTCGCCGCCGGTGAGCCAAACCAAAAGGAACACTGCTGCGATCGCAAGCGGCACACCAACGCCGATCTGCAGAGAGCGCTTCTTCACCTGAGACTTGCGCGCATCGCGCACCATCTCTTGAAGCTTGATCTGACGATTGGCTTTCTGGCGTTCGCGCTTGTCTGTTCCCACGGGGTGGCACGTTAGTCCCTAATCCCCCGCCGATGGCGTTCAAAGCAACGCTCTTCGTCAAGACATCGGCAACCCCCCGGGCGGGTGCCGATCGTGAATCGACAAGAACTGCTCAAGGACATGACGTTGCGTGCCGATGCCTCTTTGCGGCAATTACGCCGCGAGACATCACACCTCGAAGACCAAGAGCGGGACAGCACGATCATGCAGGACGCAAGAACATGAGTCGGACCACAGACTCACTTCAACAGCAGCACCAGAAACAGGCGGCAACCTCATTGCAGCCGGCGCAGCTTCACCGCGTCGGCCGTCAGCTCAGCGTTATCGCTCTCTTGGTGAGTGTCGCCTATCTCGTCTGGCGCAGCGTGTGGTCGCTGCACAGCAAGACCGGCGTGGTCACATGGTGGCTGGCCATTCCAGCGCTCGCACTCGAAATCTCCGGCGTTCTCACTGTGGCCGTATTCGTCTGGGCACTGTGGCGCTCGGGCGCTGACGACTCAGTAGCACCAACGTCAGGTCGGCCAACCAAGCTTGATCACGACGTGGTCGTTGTCGCCACGGCGAGAACCGCGCAAGATCTTCGAGCCACTCTGGTTTCTCTGCAGCACGATGCATCATCGCCGAAAGCGATTGTGGTCGACATTGCTGCGCGCAATGACATCGTTCAGATTGCGCTTGAGTTCGGTGCAACGTTCCAGGACTCCGCAGTGAACGACACCACGGGATTGGCCGCTGCTCTTTCTGCCTCGGAGCACGAGTTCTTTCTGCTGCTCAACGCAGGCGACGTGCCTGCAGTCGACGCAGTGCAGACGTTGATGCACTGGGTCAGCGATAGCTCGATTGGTGTGGTGCAAGGTGTTGTTGGTTCGGCACCAGGTGTCGCATCTGAAGATGCACCGAACGCTCGCCATGAACTCACCTTCGAACGCACCGCGCTGAACCCCGGCCTCGGTCGCTGGGGCACAGGTATTGTCACCGGAAGCGGTGCACTCGTGCGCCGTAGCGCGTTGGCAGATCTCGACCTGTGTACCGGAACTCGGCATCAGACGCTGTTCGAACTGATGCCCCGCCTCGCAGAGAAGGGCATCCAAGTTGTCAGTGCGTCAGGCGTCGCAGTAGTTGTCGAAACGCCGCTGATCGATTCATCCGCAGTCGCTGCAAACCGCGCCGCCGCTGCAAGCGCCGGCTGGCAGCTGCTTGTCGGCAAGAACGGCGCCGTTCGGGCTCGCGGCATCCACCTTCGTGACCGTCTTGCGCTCGCAGCGTGGTCCATGCGATCAGCCGACCGTGTTCGTCGCGTTGTCTTGGCTGCGATCATCTTCGCGGCACTACTCGCTGGACGAGCTCCGTTCACTCCGTCAGTTCCTGCGCTGGCCTACCTCTGGCTGCCGATGTTCCTGACGTCGTCGGCAGCACTGACACTGTTGTCAAAGGGAGCCTTGCGCCCAGGCGACCGGGTTCGTAACTCCGTTCGCTCGATGAACGTGGCGATGATCTTGGTCATGGCGATCAACGCTGTGCTGTTGATCCGCGGTATCTCTGACCGTTTCACCCACGCGCTGCGTCCGATGGACAAGAACATCCAGATCGGTCTTACGGCGGTCGCGTTGTGGCTGCTCGGTGCTGCCCTCGACTCGATGCGACTCCTCGCATGGCGCCGTCACAGTCGGCGGGCACTTCGACTGCAGGCGTCGGGTACCGCTCGCCTCGACGAGTACGGGGTGTACGTATCGGACATCACCATGTTCGGTGCCGGATTGCTCGCCGATCAGTCAGTGCGAGTTCGCGAAGGTGGCACGCATCGCGTGTCGTTCACCGTGCCAAGCGAATCGGGCATCACGTCGCTCGACATTCCTTGTGTCGTCCGCAACGTTCGTGCCGACATGGCCGGAGCATGGCGAATCGGTGTCGAGTTCTACGATGCAGATCAGTGGGCGTTGAATGCTCTCGCTGAGAGCTGTGCCGTCATACCTGCTCGGGCAAGCATGGCCGGTTCGCATGTTGGTGTTCGTCAGGTCAACATTCCTCTCGCGGCGGGGGCGAGTCCTGGCCGTTTCGCACTTCGCGTTGGAACGCTGTTTGCGTTGCTCGCTGTCGTGCTGTCGATCGCCCCGATCGATGTTGAGGCCACCGCTCCGGCGAGCCGCCGTGTCGTCGGCACGGTTGTCGCCGACGAAACCTCAACCGAATCGGTGAGTGGCATTCCAGTGGTTGCTGTGTGCTCGACCAACGCTGGGCCCGACGGGGCCTTCGGAACAGCCGATGACGCATACGGAACCGTGCTCAGCACAACCACCGACGCTCTCGGTCAATACGGCCTCGACGTCACCGGAGAGGCCTGTTGGCTTTCGGTGGAGCCGCCCCTTCCAGACGGCCAGCCGGCCACTGTGGCCCAGATGCCAGTTGACGAGCTCACCGAAAATCCGGCTGTGATCAACCTCGGCGGAACCGGCACCATCACGATGGCGCCTGCGCCGATGACCAATCGCCTCGATGTCGACACAACCATTGCCAAGCCATCAAACGTGACGAACGCAACCCCAATCACATCGCAGGCAGCGACAGCCGCGGGAGCTTCGCAACTCAGGAACCTGCCCTCGCCGTCGAGCCAGCAGATTGACATCAGCCCGCAAACGACAGGCGGCAAGTTCTCGGTGCTAATGGTGCTGCTGATGGTTGCACTGCTCGCGGGAAGCGTGATGTTGTCATCAGCACCCGCTAGTCGTGTTCGTCGCCCGATTTCGCAATGAGATAACCAATCGCCCGTTCGGCCTTCGGGTAGCGATGGGCGAGACGCCAAAACTCGGCGGAGTGATCGCCAACCTCAAGATGCGCGAGTTCGTGCACGATGACGTAGTCGAGCACCCAGTCGGGAAACGGGGCGAGTCGCGTGCTGATACGGATGCATCCGGTAGTCGGCGTGCACGAACCCCATCGCGACAACATGTTGTCGGACCAAGAAATCTCGCGAGCGCGCGGTAGGTCGTGACGACGCGCCAACGTGAGCGCTCGTTCTACGAGATCGACGCGGTCGGTAGACATCTTGCGCTCGAAGCGCCGACTCATTACATCGACCCAATGCTGTTGCTCGACTCGACTCATCCACGATGGGATCACGATTTTGAGAACGCCGCCAACGAGCTGCGCACCAACCGTTCGCTTGCGGCGCGTGGATCGTTCGATCTCGACAACAAACGCTGGGCCATCCGCAGCCTCTGGAACGAGTTCGACCGTTGGAGTTTCGACAGAGGTCTCGGTGTACTCGTGGTCTTCGAAAAGACGTAGCTCGTTGTTCACGTTCGGACCTCCTTCGCCAACTGATGCCCAACTACAGGGCGGTGCCGGTGGGTTCCGCGTTGATCAACAGCACAGAATCACCAGCGATGACATTGTCGCCGCGAACCGTAAACCAACTCGCGCCCAAGTTGGGGATGCGACCATCGCTGGCGCCGAGCAAGCGGCGAACGGCGCGGATCGCACCGCCGTGGCTGACTACCAGTACCTCGCCGCCCGGATTGGCCCGAGCGATGTCGCGGAACGCGGCCATCATCCGCTCGGCTGCGTCGTCGTAGGGCTCAAACCCTTCGGGCCGACGATGGTCGGCCAAGTAGCCAGGCCACCCGCGTTCGACTTCGTCGTGGGTCAATCCCTGCCAGGGCCCGACATCGGTCTCGCGCAAGCGCGGGTCGACAAGCACGGGGCCGATACCGATGATCTCAGCGATGATGTTTGCGGTGAGCGACGCTCGTTGCAGATCGCTGGCCCACACCGAATCGAAGGTGCCAAGAACAAGGCCGGCATCGGCA
>CANNMD010000202.1 GCA_947505655.1 Acidimicrobiaceae bacterium
ATCCGGCAGCCAAGGCGCGTCGACTCGCCGAAGCGCTTGGTTTGAAGACTGGAGTCGTGACCACCAGCAATTCACTCGACGAGAACGACGACGACCGTGCGATGATCGCCCGTTCACACGCATGCGTCAAAGACATGGAAGCCGCAGCCGTGGCGTATGTAGGCGAGATGATGGACACTCCAGTCATCGCGTTGAAGGCCATCACCGATCTGGTCGACCACGAGACACCCACCGCCGAACAGTTCACCGCAAACCTGGCTCTTGCCTCACGACTCGTGAGCGAGAAACTGCTCGCTGTCATCGACTTTTGCGCCGTCCGCTCGGTAGCCGACCTCGCCTAGCGCTCACGCCGCCCACTCCCCCTTCGTTCCCGCCTTGTTGCATGGGCGCGATTTGGGACAGCAGTTGTCCCAAATCGCGCCCATGCGGGCTGGTGGAGAATCGTTTTTGACGAAACTCGCGTCGATGGGCTGGCGCGCAACTCTAAGGTTGCGCACATGAAAGTTGCGATTGGGACCGACACCAGCATTTGGTTTGATATCGATGGCCAGGGCCTGATTGCCGACGGCGATGCGATGCGACCCCGCCCAACCCTCGTGCTGATGCACGGCGGTCCCGGCGGCGACCACAACACGTTCAAGCCAGCGTTTGGGGCGATGACCGATACGTGCCAAGTGCTGTACTACGACCATCGTGGGCAGGGCCGCAGCGACTGGAGCACGCCCGACACGTGGACCCTCGATCAGTGGGCCGATGATGCTGTGTCGCTGTGCGAGACACTTGGCATCGACAAGCCGTTCATTCTCGGACTGTCGTTCGGCGGATTCGTCGCTCAGCGCTTGGCGTCGCGCCACCCTGGATTTGCTCGCGGCATCATCTTGAACAGCACCCGCTCGGATCATGACCGGTCAGCGATGTTCGACATGTTCGAACAGTTGGGTGGCGCTGAAGCTCGAGACGTGGCGCTCGAATTCTGGAATGCGCCCGACGAAGCAACGATGGCCAAGATGGCTCGCCGCTACGTGAAGGTCTGCGGGCCGCTGTACACACAGAACAACGTGAACCCATTTGCCGGGCAACGCACCGTGCGCAACGACGATGTGCTCACCCATTTCAATCACCACGAAGGCGCTGCGCTCAACCTCTTGCCCGAACTCGCCAAGGTGAATGACCCGGTGCTCGTGATGGCTGGCGACCTTGATCCGGTCACTCCGGTGATTGATGCACGACGCATGGCCGCAGCGATGCCGCAACAGTTCGTTCGATTCGAGAGCTTCGCCAACTCTGGACACGGCATCTACCGTGACGAACCCGAGAGGTATTTCGAGGTGCTCAAGTCGTTTATCAACGAGCACTGGACAAGCTAGACACACCGCAAAGCCTTGCTGCGCAAGGGATTTGTAGTGGGCACGACGGGGCTCGAACCCGGGACCTCCACCGTGTCATGGTGGCGCTCTAACCAACTGAGCTACGCGCCCGCAAGATGTGATCACCGGCCAACTGGCCAGCATTCGTACTTACAGCGAGCAGAACTATATCAGCTGAATTCCGGGACCTCCTGCCAACATTTGTGAGCTGATACGTTGACCGATGACCCGGGTGCGCCGCAGCTACTTTCGTTTGCCGCTGTGTCCCTCAACAACCGCTTCGGCGGGATTGAACTGAGCTGAACAGATGTTGACAGCGTTCTTCGTGAGCTTCGGCGTGATCTTTGTTGCAGAGCTCGGCGACAAGTCGCAATTGATGGCGCTGGCGTTCGCCACCCGCTTCAAGACCATGCCGGTGATGATCGGCATCACCCTCGCCACAGCCATCGTGCACGCCGTGTCGGTGTTCGTGGGCGCCGTGGTTGGCGCCGCCCTACCCACGCGAGCCATCACCATCATTGCCGCCTTCGCCTTCGTGGCGTTTGGATTGTGGACCCTGCGCGGCGACAAGCTCACCAGCGACGACATCGAACGCGCCAACAGGCCGGCCCGCAACACGATTCTCACGGTGGGCGGCGTGTTCTTTCTCGCCGAGCTTGGCGACAAAACAATGTTGGCCACCATCACCCTTGCCACCCACTACGGCGTCTTTGGCACCTGGCTCGGATCGACTGTGGGCATGGTGGTCGCCGACGGACTCGCCATTGTGGTTGGGCGCATGCTCGGCGCTCGCTTGCCCGAGCGCGCCGTGCGTATCGGCGCAGCCATTTCGTTCTTCGTGTTCGCCGCAATCATGCTCATCGAAAACCTGTGAGCAACCTGAGCCACTGCCGCAACTAGTCCTTGAGGCGCAGCGAGACGTCGTTGGCCATCAGCCGGCCTCGCTGGGTGAGCACCCATCGGTTGTCACGTAACTCGACCACACCGGGCAACGCATCGCCATCGAGCGCCTCGAACGGCACACCCTCGCGGAGACGCAACTGCAGCTGCAGCCCTTCGACACGGCGAGCCGCCGCATCGAGCTCTTCGCCAGCCGACTCGACCGACTCATCGGCATTCACGAGATCGATATACCGATCGGGCGTGCGCACGTTCCAGAAACGGCGTCCAGCAATGTGTGAGTGGGCTGCACAGCCAAAGCCCTGATAGTCGCTCTGGTGCCAATACAGCAGGTTGTGGCGGCACTCGTGACCTGGCCGCGCCCAGTTGCTGACCTCGTAGTTCAACAAGCCAGCAGCGGCCAACATGTCGTCGGCCATTTCATACTTGTCGGCGAGATCGTCGTCGTCGGGATGACGCTCGGGCTGCGACGCCAATGGAGTGCCCGCCTCAATGGTGAGCGCATAGGCCGACACATGCGGCGGATCGAGCGCCAGCGCACCCGTGAGCGTGCGCTCCCAATCGACAAGCCGTTCGCCGGCGCCGCCGTAAATGAGATCGAGATTGAAGGTGGTGATGCCACTTGAGCGCACTGCGTCGACGGCCCGAGTGACGTTGGCCGGCAGGTGCGTGCGACCCAGCGACACGAGCACTTCGGGCACCATCGACTGCACGCCGATGCTGATGCGGTTCACGCCAGCGTCGGCATAGATGCGCATCATCTCGGGCGTGACATCGTCGGGATTGCACTCAACCGTCACCTCGGCTGTTGCGCTACGCGGGATGGCAGCGATCACGCGAGCCAAGTCTGCGGGAGGCACCAGCGTTGGCGTGCCGCCTCCGATAAAGATGGTGTCGGATACGGGCATACCTGCGCGAATGTGGCGCTCTATATCGCTGAGCAGGGCCGCAAGGTAGGCGTCGATGAGATGGTGACGGTCGGTGAAGGTAGCAAACGCGCAATAGTCGCAACGCTTGGAGCAAAACGGGATGTGCAGGTACGCGCCAAACACGTCAGACATGAGTGCGGGCAACGGTGAGCAGAACGGACTCAGCCGCCGCCGGGATGCACAAGAAGATCGAGCGCATCAAGACGCTGACCCACTTGGTCGACGGGCACATCGAGCATGGCCGCAATGGCGCGTGCGTCGTCGCCACGGATGGTGAGCACCTTGCCGTTGAAGTCTTGGCGCTGCACCTGAATCATGCGCATGAATCGCGACAACATCTCGAAGGGCTGCCCAGAAAGCTGCGACAACTTCACGAGGTCTACCGGCAGCTTGCGCCCAGCAATGCCTTCGTCGACCTTTTCGTTGTCGACGCTTTGCTCGTCGCGAGGCAAGAGTTGCTCGACCGGCACGTTATAGAACGACGCCAAGCGCTCGAGACGAGGCACCGAGATGGCCCGCTCGCCACGCTCGTATGCGCCAAGCACGCTGGCTTTGAACTCGTCTTTCGAGGTGGCCTCGACATCTTGCAGACTCAGCCGCTTCTGACGCCGAATGACGCGCAGTCGCTCACCGACTTTTCGACTGTATGGCGATGAAGAAATGTCATCATCATCAAACTCTCGCATCATCAACACCCTTCATCATCCTGTGACGTCCGCCGTGACGTTTTAACCGGAGTGTGATGATTCAACCACACTCCGAAGTAATTAGCAACAGTTTGTGGCCGTTATCGATGTTCGTTGCCAATATTCTCGCGGCTCGTGGCTCAACGATCACGCAGGGCGCTCAAATTTGCGGCCGCTACCAGTGCCGCCGTCTCGACCCGCAGGATCGATGTACCGAGGCTCACATGGCTGGCGGTGAGGCCCAGTTCATTGGGTGTCCAGCCACCCTCGGGGCCGATGAGCACCGTGGTCGCTGCCAATGTGAGGGCATCGCCGTCGGGTTCGGCGAGCGACACAGTCTCGCCAATCACCTGATCAGCACGCAGCGGACCAGACACCGTGGGCAGCCACACGCGCCGACTCTGCATCGACGCCTCGCGCGCAACTTTGACCAGTTTGGCGATGTTGCGCTCGGCCCGATCGGGCTCCCAGCGCACAACGCTGCGCTCGGCGTGTAGCACGATCACGTGATCAACACCGATCTCGGTGAGCTTTTGCACAATCCACTCGGGTCGATCGCCTTTGGGAAGCGCAAACCCGATCGTGATCTCGGGGGCAGCACGATCGACGGTTTCGATCTCGGTGTCGGGTTCAAGTACGTCGGCACTCACGAAACGGCAGCTCCGCCAGCGCCCTTGGCCATCGCTCACCGAAACCGAC
>CANNMD010000203.1 GCA_947505655.1 Acidimicrobiaceae bacterium
GGCAGTTGGCGCGCCGCTGCCTCGGCGTTACGCCGACGTTGGGCGCGCGCCTCGTCGGCGAGGCGGTCGAGTATTGGAGCAAGAGGCGTGCCATAGCGATCGCTCATCGCCAACGCGTCGGCCAATGGTTGAGCGATGCGACCGAGTTGGCGTGGCAGTTCGCCAAGCGCATCGGCAAAGCGCTCGCCGCGCGACACACGTTGCGCCACCGCACGCAAGGCATCGCCGAGCGTTGGTTCAACCGACTCGGCCAACGTGGCGAAGGCTTGTAGTGGTGTGCACCCGGCGCGCACCGTGAGCACCAGCACATCGATGAAGTCGGGGAATCCGAGTGCGAGCACTCGTTGTCGCTTGCGTTGCGTGCCTGGCATCTTCACTGTGGGCCATGCCATTGGTGGCAAGGCTCGCGGGCGTTGCGGATACAGCGCAGCAATGCGGCGAGGAGGCGGCCGCACATGCCACGACACACTGCCCAGCACAACCATTGTGAGCGTCACAACAATCGAACTCATCGGGCACCCCGAATGACTCGACTCATCACCCGTGCACCAGTGAGGTTGAGCGACACGCCAATACCCGCGCAGGCCATGCCAAACGGCGTGAACATGAAGGCGCGGCCCTGCGCGTTGGTGAGCAACGTGAACCCCGCGAAACCCAGCGGAACCAACGTCAGCACACGCGCCGACAAACGGGCTTGCGCGCTTTGAGCGACGCGCTCTTGTTCGGCAGCGTCGCGTTCTCGAAGGGTGGCCGCTGCCCGATCAAGCGACTCGCTGACGTTGCCACCAACGCGTGCACACAGTTGGAGCACATGCACCACGAGCACCAGCGAAGCCGGGCCACTGGGTTGTTGCTGCAACGCCTCGGCCAAGGTGGCTCCGCGTTGCAACGCGTGCACCGTGGGGTCAAAAGTTGGTGCAAGCTCGGTGATGCGCGGCGAAGCGAGGAACGCCGCTGCAAGCGACTCGCCACTGGCGCACCGGCGCGCGAGGTCATCGAGCGCGCCAGCAAGTTGCTGCGACGTTCTTGGCGATGCAGAACGTGACGATCGCAGCTTGATCAGCATCGGCGCCGGCCCCGCTGGAGGTGGTTGACCACAATGCCGTCGGCGACCAAGGTGCGATGTGGCGCGGGCGTATTCGCCAAAGTGGGTGGCGCCAACTCGATGATGTCGCGTACGTGGCGCAGACCCGATGCATCTCGCTCGAGATGAATGACAACATCGAGCGAGCTACACACCTGCTCGCGCACCGCTGCGATCGGCCAGCCCGGTGCGTGTTGCACCACGAGTGCCTCAATGCGTCGCAGCGCATCGAGCGCACTGTTGGCGTGGCACGTAGACATCGACCCGTCGTGACCCGTGTTGAGCGCCTGCAGCATGTCGATGACTTCGGCGCCGCGAATTTCTCCGAGCACGAGCCGGTCAGGGCGAAGACGCAGCGAGGTTCGCACCAGATCGGTCATCGTGATTGCTGACACACCGTCGGCGGTGGCGGCACGAGCCTCGAGCCGCAATACATGCAAGGTGCCAAGCTGAAGCTCAGCGGTGTCTTCGAGTGTGATCACGCGTTCGCCCGCAGTAACTCGCGAAGCAAGCGCGTTGAGCAGACTTGTCTTACCCGACGACGTGGCTCCGCTGATGAGCACGTTGCATCGGTGATCGACCAACGCGTGCAACACATCGATCACCGCACCGTGAGCGAAGTCGTGAAGCACACGACGGCGCACACCGAACCGACGCATTGTGAAGCACGCACCATCGATAGCGATGGGTGCGATCACTGCACACACACGCGAGCCATCGGGCAGGCGAGCATCGACAATGGGCGACAGACGGTCGAGCCGCCGACCAACGGGATTCAACATGCGTTCGACGATGCGCGGCGTGACATCGCTGGCCAGTCGGCCCGCAAACGACGTGCACCCCTCGCGTTCGATCCAGACATCGCCGCCGTTGTTCACCATGATCTCGTTCACGAGTGGGTCGACCATGTATTGATGCAGCGGTCCCAAGCCAGACGAGTGAGCCATCGCGGCCAGCACAACCGACTCAAGATCGTGTTGCTCGGCCAGCGGAAGCAACGTGCGCGCAAGACGGCGCGCGGTCTCGAGCAACTCGGCGTCGGCACCGAGCTCGGCCGCCAGTTGCTCGCAGATTGCCGCAACTGCTTGATCGTGAGTCACGCGGCGAGATCGCTGAGCGCTACCGCTAGCGAGCGTGGCAGCCGTGACGCAAGCAGGCCAGCATCGACCGCCCGGGCTACTGCTGGATCAGTGCTGATCTCGGCCACCACCGGTGCCTGCACCGCATAGGCAACGTCTTGCGCCCGCAGCGCCCTGCCAGGTTCGTGCACGACGACCACACCAGTGGGCACCACCATGCTGGCCGCAGCGCGACGCAACGCGAGATAGCACGGACGAATCACGAGTAGCTGGTGTTGTGCCGCCGCGAGAAACTGCGGTGGCGGCAACCATGATCCGGCATCGACAACCACCCGGTTAGGGCACGCCGCGAGGTACTGGCCAAGCTCGGCCCACCGTGCGGAGTCGGCATTCGCGTGCGGCGACGCTGCGCCTTTCGGAATGAGCACCATGCCCTCGGCCGCCGGCACGCCCAAGGCTTCGAACGCTGGCAACCCTGCCGTGGCAGAGCCGATCCAATCGTGCACGCCCGGACCCGCAGGCTCAACAAGACCCAGCGCGGCTGGCACATCGCCAGCGAGATCAATCAGCCACGACGACCCGTGAGCCGCAGCGCTGAGCAACGCCAACGCACACGACACAACCGTGGTTCCACTACCGCCCTTGGCGGCCCAACAAACAGTGAGCACAGCACTCCCCCGGACCCGGCGCGCACGCAGCGCAACCGTCGCAGAGCAATCAACAGGGGGAAGGTAATGGCAACCTATCGACCGATGGTGCCGGCGCCAACTTGGTGAACCGCAACTTCGTTGCGCATCTCCGCGCCGCTCGTGAATCGGGCCATGTTGTCGATGAAGATCTGCGCACCGCGGTGGTTGGCAAGTGCGGTAGCACCCGAATTGTGCGGCGTAATGATCACGTTGGGCATATCCCACAGGGGGCTCTCGGCACCAAGTGGTTCGGTTGCGAACACATCGAGACCCGCGCCCGCGAGTCGACGCTGCTGCAACGCATCGATCAGCGCGGGCTCGTTCACAAGATCGCCTCGGCCAACGTTGATGAAGCGAGCCGTTGGCTTCATCAACGCCAACTGCTCGGCGCCGATGAGACCACGCGTGTCGTGAGTGAGCGGCAACGCAAGCACCACATAGTCGGCCCACGCGAGCAGTTCGCCAAGTGCCTCAAACGTGCGCGTCTCGCACGGCTCATTGCCAGTAACGGTGCGACGACAACCGACCACGTTCATGCCAAGAGCGATGCCCAGCCGCGCAGTCTCTTCACCGATGGGACCCATGCCGATGACAGCAAGGTTGGTGTTCTCAACCTCTTCGCCAACATGTGGCGCCCACTGATGGTCTTGCTGGGCGCGCATCCACGCTGGAACATCGCGGCTGAGCCCAAGGATCATCAACACCACGGTCTGCGCAATGGGTCGCGCTGACGAACCCGTCGAGTTGGTGAGTCGAACGCCGCGGCGCAGAAACTCGGCGAACACGGGGCTATCGACACCGGCCGAAAACGAATGCAGCCATTGCAGATTCGGTGCCTGCAAACACGCGCCGATGAAATGAGCCGTTCGCTTCGGCCATGAGTCTCCGCTAAAGAACGCAATCGTGATGCGCGCGAGATCGTCTGCAGACACGTGGGTGTCGCCGGCGAGTGTGACCACCTGAAGGTGTGGCACCGCACCGAGAAGTTCATCGCCGTAGCGAGCCCATGCGGTGTCGGTGCAAAACAGCACGGGAGCGCTCAACATGGCGACAGGCTAACGGTCAGGTTGGCGTGGCGAGGGCACGGGTCATCGCCAAAAACGGGCGGGGACGGCCTTCGCTCCAGCGACGCATCTCGACGATGCCAAAGCCCGCATCAGCAAGGAGCGCGGGCATATCGCGGCTGAGATGACATCCGCCTGCAACGCGTCGCTGCACTGGATCGAGACGATGCTGCCAACGCTGCACCTTGCTGTCATCCGACAAGCCGTGCTCGAGCAGATGCAGAGTTCCGGCGGGCGCAAGCACGCGCTTGATCTCACGAAGAGCCAGCGCCGCATTCGGAATGGTGCACAGCGTGAACGTAGAGACAACGCAATCGATGGAGCCGTTCTCGAGCGGTAATGCCTCGCCAGTGAGCCCCACCACATCGACCGGAAACGATGCGCGGGCCACACGCGACTTGGCGAGTTCAATAGCCCGCGCCGATGGCTCAACTACGACAAGCCGCTTCACCTCGGGCGGATACAAGGCAAGGTTGTGCCCCGAACCGAAACCGATCTCAAGCACGGTGCCGTGTGTGCCCGCAACGGTGTCGCGACGGTGCACACGAAATGCCTTACTGCCGCACATGCGATCAATCGCCACCGGCAACACGCGCTCTTCGTAGAAACGACCAAACCTGCTCATAGGTGGTGAGTCTGGCCAAGCCC
>CANNMD010000204.1 GCA_947505655.1 Acidimicrobiaceae bacterium
CCCATGCCGCCCATATCGGGGGGAAGGTGGGCGGCCCACAGCCCTTGCGCCTTGACCTGTTCCTTGAGCGGCGCAACGATCTTTGCGAACATCTCGCGCCCACCGGGCTGGCGAAATTCGTGAGCAAGTGTCTCGAGCGGAATGATCTCTTCGCGTACGAAACGACGCATCCATTCGAGCTTGGCTTCGAACTCTGGCTCGGTCTCAAAATCCCATGCCATCAGTGGCTCCCCTCGTATCGGTGTTTCGACTGTAGCCAGCCAGGCTCTGCATACACTCAGCGTGTGGACGGACCAGCAGGCAGCATTCTCACGATTGCCGTGCTGGCGTTTGTGGGCACCCGCCTCGTCACAGGGCTGCGTCGCTCAATGGCTCGCGATGGCCGCGATCTCATCGTTCGTATCGTGCGTGGCGTTCGTTGGCGTCACGTGTGGCCCGTTCCGTTCGTGCTCGCCGCCGTCATCATCGCTGCCACCACACTGGCGCGAATTCCCGGAATGCAATGGGGGTGGTGGAGCGCGCTCGGTGGCGAAGGCAATCCCGTGTTCGGGTCAAACACGTCAACCATTGGCACCGTTTGGGAGTGGCTGATTCCAGCCGTGTTCATGGTCATGCTCGTGCCCGCGCTGCCGTTGTTTGCCTATGCCGAGGAGCGCATGTTTCGCAGCGGCGCCGAGCACTGGAATCCACGCCGACGCGCACTCAAGATCGCGCAGTTCGGCATGATTCACGCCGTGATCGGCATTCCAATCGGCACAGCATTGGCACTCAGTATCGGCGGTGCGTATTTCATGTTCACCTATCTACGTTCGTATCGAGCTCTTCCTTCAACGCATCACGCAACACTCGAATCTGCTCGAGCCCACACCAGTTACAACGGCTGCATCATCTTGTTCGTCATCGCTGCCGTAGCCATCGACACGCTGAGCCGTGCCTAGCTCTCTCTCCTACAAGGACCCCATCCAATGACCCCATCAGTAACCGACGTGAGCATCGAGCGCGGCGAAAGCGTGACCATCTCATTCGACGACGACATCGTGTGTATTTTTGCGGTCGGCGATCTGCGTGCCGCATGCCCATGCGCAACGTGTCGTGGACTCCGCGAACGCGGCGACGAAGCATGGCCGCGCCCTGGGCATCCCACCAACATCTCCATCACCAACGCCGAGTTCGCTGGGGCATGGGGTATGTCGATTTCGTGGAGCGACGGACACGACACGGGCATCTACGCGTGGGCATCACTACGACAGTGGTGGTTCGATTCGCAGAACGAACAACCGCACCGACAGGCCTGAGCTCGCCAGCCACCGGTACTCTTGCACCATGTCGCTGCCTCAGCCACCAATTCTCACGCGCTGCTATCGCCATCCCGATCGCGAAACCGGTCGCAGCTGCACCCGCTGCGGCAAGCCCGCCTGCAGCGACTGCCTCGTTCAGGCAAGCGTGGGTTCACATTGCGCAGATTGCCGCAAGGCTGCTCAGCCCGACATCAAGACTCGCGTGCGCTATGCGAACGCTGGCCAACCAACGCTGGTCACCTCGACCATCATTGCCATCAACGTCGCTGTGTTCTTTTGGATGTCAGTGCAGGACACCAGCACGTTGTCGGGCGGCGGACACGTCAGCCAGGAGCAGTTCGATCTAGGCCTCAACAGAATCGTGCTCGGCACGACTCACCATTGGTACCAACTCATCACCAGTGGATTCATCCATTTCGGATTCCTCCACATCGGTTTCAACATGTACATCTTGTGGCAACTCGGTCAACTGCTCGAGCGCACGCTGGGCCGCGGCGGATTTGCGTTGTTGTACTTCGCCAGCCTCCTTGGTGGGTCCGCAGGCGTGCTATTACTCACCGATCGGGGCATCAGCGGTGGAGCGTCGGGTGCAGTGTTCGGGCTGATGGCTGCGCTAGCGATCTCGATGCAGCGGCAGGGCATCAATATTTTGCAGACCGGCATTGGTCGGCTGCTGATGCTGAACCTCGTCTTCACGTTCGTGATCCCCGGCATTGCTATTGGCGGCCATCTTGGTGGCGTGGCGGCGGGCGGCCTCTGCGGAGCAGTGATGCTTGCTCCGAAATGGAAGCCCGTTCCGAAGTGGGCGGTCTATGCAGCTCCGGTCGCGGTTGGGCTTTTTGCCATCGCGATCTCTGTGTTCGCAGTTGGCTGACACCCGCAACATCGTCATCATCGACCCCGCCGCCGTAGCCTGTGCACTCGTGGACGCAGCCGTGCTCATACCGGTTAAAGATTTCCGGCAGGCCAAGGCTCGTCTCGCGAATGTGTTGGCCCCACACCATCGTCTGCGCCTCGCTCGCTGGACCGCCGACCGAGTGGTCGCCGCGGCATCTCCGCTGCCCGTTTTCATCGCATGCGACGACCGCGATGTCGCCGAATGGGCCGAGACACACGGCGCTACGGTGCTGTGGCGCCCTGGACGCGGCCTGAACGCCGCTGTGCACGACGGCATCGCCACATTGGCCGCTGCGGGCATAGAACACGTCATCGTCGCTCACAGCGACCTACCGACGCCGGCACCGTTGGCCAACCTTGTGCTCAGCGGCGGCATCGTGTTGGTACCCGACCTGCGCGACGACGGCACCAACGTGATCGCGATTCCCTCGCGCATCGGCTTTCAGCCCTCATACGGCTCGCAGTCGTTTCGCCGCCATCTTGCCCAGGCCATTTCGCTTGGCAGCACTGTTCGCGTGCACCGCGATATCCGGCTCGCGCTCGACATCGATACGCCCCCCGATCTTGCCCACCCCCTCGTCGCAAAGGTGCTGCCCGAATGGCTGCAAATGAACCCGGCCAACCAAGCCTGACACCATCATCAGGCAGTGTGGCGTGGACATCGAATATGGCCACGCCCACCTCGGTACTCGCTATCGGAGCGCATCCCGACGATGTCGAGTTCGGTTGTGGAGCCACGCTGGCCAAATGGGCGTCGCAGGGATGCGTGGTGCATCACCTTGTGCTCACCGACGGTTCGAAGGGCACATGGAACCCCGACGCCGACATCACTGCTTTGGTCGCCGCTCGCAAGCTTGAGCAACGCGAGGCCTCGCTGCGTCTCGCGGGCTCGCACCGTGGCGAAGTGGTTTTTCTCGAGCAGATCGACGGCGAGCTCGACAGCACTCTTGCATTACGCGGCGAGGTTGCACGCTGCATCCGCACGCTGAAGCCCGCAGTGATCGCAGGGCACGATCCATGGAAGCGCTATCGCTTACATCCCGACCATCGACATGCCGGTTTACTCGCGTGCGATGCCATCGTGGCGGCCCGAGATCCGCACTTCTTTCGCGAACACGGCTTAGCCGCGCACCGTCCGCACAGCTTGCTGTTGTGGGAGGCTGACGCCCCCGATCACTTCGAAGACGTCACCGCATTCGTGGACACCAAGCTTCATGCGCTCGAGGCCCACGCCTCGCAATTCGAAAGCACGATGAAGGCAACATCAACCGATCAACTTGCGCAGTTCAGAACACGAATTTCCAGCCGACTCGAAGGCCTCGGCGCCGCACACAACGTTGGCGCAGCCGAGGTCTTCAAGCTCATCACAGATTTGTGAGCCCACATCATGACTTCACTTCAGCACGTCGCCCACGACACACCAGTAGACACAATCGTCAACACGTTACATACCGACGGCGCGGTCATCGTCGATCAACTACTTTCGCCAGATCTCGTCACGCGGTTTCGCCACGACATGGAGCTCGCTGCGAGCACGTTTCAGGTTGGCACGCGCTGCGACGACTCCGACGTTCAGCACTTCTGGGGAAGCACCACCAAACGGTTCACGAGACTCGCTCATCGCAGCACTGCCTTCGTCGACATACTGCTGCACCCAACGCTGCTCGCCGTGGCCGACGCGCTGCTACTTCCAAGTTGCTCGGGCTACTGGATGAACACCGGCCAGATGATGATCATCGGCCCAGGTGAGGCAGCACAGGGGCTGCATCGAGACGCCGACAACTGGCGCACGATGTGCCGACCCGATGGCTTTGAGGTCCAAGTGAGTTGCATGTTTGCGATCACCGATTTCACCGAAGTAGTAGGCGCAACGCGCGTGGTGCCTGGTAGCCACAGCTGGCCTGACTACACCGCTGGGCCCGCTGAAGTAGCCAGCGTTCCCGCCACGATGTCGGCAGGAAGCGGAATGATCTATACCGGTCGCGCATTACATGGCGCTGGCGCCAACGTGACCACCGATCAATGGCGGTTCGGCTTGCACCTGTCGTACGTGCTCGGTTGGCTCACGCCTGAAGAGGCGGGGCCGCTTGGGGTCGATTGGGACACGGTGAAGCACTTGCCCGAACGCGCCCAGCAACTGCTCGGCTGGCGCTGTTACAACACGGTGCCCGGCGACGCCACACGCTTGTGGACTGTCGACTACGAAGACGTGCCAGTGGGTCTCGGGTTCGAGGCGCCTAGCTCGTAGATCCTGCTCCAGGCGGCGCTTCGCTCACCCGAAAATGCACGAACGGGAGGCCGTAGCCCCCCGTTCGACGCGCTCCAAACCGGATGGTTCGTTGACTACTTCTTCTTGGCTGGA
>CANNMD010000205.1 GCA_947505655.1 Acidimicrobiaceae bacterium
CGCAGGTATCCAGCCCCGGCAGCGGCTACGGCGCCGCCTAACTGGTGGCCGGCAAACACCCAGCCATACACCAATGGGCCGCGCTGTACGCCGAAGCGCTGCACGCACAACGCCACCGTCGGCGGAACTGTGGCTACCCAATCGAGCCCATAAAACGCCATGAAACCGAGGAGGCCATATCCACCCGAGGCCAGCGCCGGGTCCAGCACCAACAGGCTCAGCCCACGAAAGGCGTAGTAGAACACGAGCAGCTTGGCCGGGTCGTATCGATCGGTGAACCATCCACTGGTCACCGTGCCCACCACATCGAAGACGCCGATCAGCGCCAGGTAGCCAGCTGCCGTGCTGCCGGAGAGGTGATGGTCGTGCGCTGCCGACAAAAAATGCACCTGCACCAAACCGGTCGTCGACAAGCCACACACGAAGAACGAGCCCCACAGCAGCCAAAAGATGCCATCGCGTCGCGCGTCGTTCAACGCCCCAAAAGCCGCCGAAATCGGATTGGTCATCGGCAGCGGTGGCTCGTAATCGGCCGACGCGCCGTACGGCAGTAGCCCCATCTCGGCCGGCGAGTTACGCAAGAACATCGCCACGATCGGGATCACCGCCAGCGCGCACAGCGCGATCGAGAGCCCAACCCATCGCCATCCGTAGGTGTCGGCCAAACGAGTGAGCAGCGGCAGGAAGATCAACTGCCCGCTCGCAGTTGCGGCGGTGAGCGCTCCGGTGACCAGGCCGCGTCGGGCCACGAACCAGCGGGCGGCCACGGTTGAGGCAAACACCGTGGCCATACATCCCGAGCCGGCACCAACGACCGCGCCCCACAACAAGAACAGGTGCCACGGTGCGCTCATCTGGGTGGTGCCCAGCGCACCGAGGCTGATCACCGCAAGCGCTCCGATGGTGATGCGGCGCAATCCGTATCGCAACTGCAGGGCCGCGGCAAACGGTCCCATCAATCCAAACAAGATGACATTGATGCTCACTGCAGTACCGACGGTGCTGCGTGTCCATCCGAATTCGTCGCGGAGCGGATCGATCAGAATCGCCGGGGTCGACCTGAATCCGGCGGCGCCAAGCAACGTGATGAATGCAGTAACAAAGATGACCCACGCATAGTGCAAACGGCGTGGAGCGTTCGTGGGCGTACTAAGCACCCGCGCATGGTAGCCACCCACCCGCGCATCCCGCACCCCATTTACATGGGCGCGATTTGGGACAGCAGTTGTCCCAAATCGCGCCCATGCGGGCTTGTTCGGGCGACTTGGTGGGCGAGTTGGTGGTTTAGGTGGCGGATTCGTTGGCTGGCGCGGGATGTGATCCCGACAAGGCCGCTGAAATGCGATCGAAGCTGAGCGCGTCGAGGTTGGCGTACACAAGGTGCGCGCCGGCGAAGCGAGCAACCTCGTCGACGAGGGCGTTCATATCGACCTCGGTGAGCAGCAAAACAACCGTGGTGGTGCCTGTCTCGACCGCCTCACGAAACCACGCAACCCATTCGTCGGGCACGCCGAAGTCGACGACCTTGGCGGTGATGGCCCCGGCCCCCGCGCCGATGACTCCGCCCGCTATCCAGCCAACGGGACCCGCCACGAAGAGACCGATCAAGCCCGCCCACATCGCGCCCGACGCAGCCGACCTGCCTGGCGATGGGTCTACCGTCTCGACAACATGCGTGGCCCCGGCGTCGTCCTTGGTGACGATGACGGCGTCGTGTATCCGGATGAGATGTTTCGATGCGAGACGCGACGTTGCGGTCATGAACTCATGCGCTCGAAAGCGATCGTCGAATGAGATACCGACGATTGTCTGAGGAACGTCGTCGAGTTCGGACTTCATACACACACCTTTGGTCACTTTGGCACGGGCATCAATTGATGCACGAGCGCTTAAAGGCACCTTAGTTGGACGAAGACGTCTCGGGTTTCAGTTCTGCTCGACGCCGCCGAAGCGACGCAGACAGCGTTGAGGCTGTGTGAGCTGTGTTAGCGGCGCAGGCCGAGCTTGGCGATGATGTCGCGGTAGCGCTGAACATCGCGGTTCTTCACGTAGTCGAGCATGCTGCGACGACGACCAACGAGCATCAAGAGACCACGACGGCTGTGGTGATCCTTCTTGTGCATCTTGAGGTGATCGGTGAGGTGATTGATACGAGCGGTGAGCAATGCGATCTGGACTTCGGGTGACCCGGTGTCGCTGTCGTGAAGCTTGTGCTCGCCAATTACTGTCTGCTTTTCCATGTTCATGCCTTCCATAAGGAGGTCGCCCCGAGCCAGCGGCTTGGTGGCATCACGCGAGCGCACTCGTTGCCGAGAGCCCTGACGGACGTTGCAAGGCTAGAGCCGCAGTACGCCGCTGGCAACCTCGGCGCCGCTACGGTCGTAGTCCGTGAGTGCCGAAACCGCTGCAATACGTCTGAACGGCGTGAGTAAACGATTTGGTCAGTTGCTCGCGCTCAGCGATATCTCGCTCACTGTACGACCCGGCGAGTTCTTCACGCTGTTGGGCCCATCGGGCAGCGGCAAGACCACATTGCTGCGCATTATCGCCGGACTCGAGAAGCCCTCGGCTGGCGAAGTGGTGGTCGAGGGCGGTTCGCCCGCCGATGCTCGCCGCCGCAAATTGCTGGGCTGGGTACCGCAGTCTCCAGCGTTGCTGCCGTGGCGCACGGTTGCGGCCAATGCGCAACTACTCACACAGCTCAACCGCTCTGCCAATCCCGCCACCACTGTCGACACCAGCGCACTGCTCGAACGCGTCGGACTCGCCGGATTCGAAGATGCCCTCCCCCACGAACTGTCAGGCGGCATGCAACAACGCGTTGCGTTGGTTCGCGCCTTCGCACTCGGCGCTCCCATTTTGTTGATGGACGAACCCTTCGCCGCGCTCGACGAAATCACCCGGTTCGAGATGCGTCATCTCTTGCTCGATCTCTGGCAGAGCTCGGGTGCGGCTGTCGTGTTTGTCACCCACTCACTCGCCGAAGCCGCGTACCTTAGCGACCGCGTGGCCGTGCTCACCGCACGTCCAGGTCGCGTGGCCGCCATTCACGACATTGCCTCGCCGCGACCACGTATGCCCGAACTCGAAGACACTCCAGAGTTCTTCGCCAACGTCACTGCGCTGCGCGAATCGTTACGCATTGCAATGGCCCCCGAATCGTCAGTGGCCCGATGAAGATCCGCACGCTGCTTGCACCCATTCTCGGTGTCGCGGCCTTCTTCGGGCTGTGGGAACTGTTGGTGCGCGTGGGCAATGTGCCCACCTACGCATTGCGTCCGCCGTCGCAGATTCTGCGCTACCTGTTCACGGAAAGCACCGGCTTTCCTCGCGCCACGTATCAAACCGGGGCCGATGCGCTGAAAGCGTTGTTGATCGCACTCGTCATCGGGCTTGCATTCGGTGCGCTGATGGCGGCGTCGCGCTGGTTCGAAGAAGCGGCACAACCAGTGCTCATCTTGATCCAGGTCACACCGTGGGTTGCCTACAGCGCCTCGGTCGTGCTGTGGATCGGCGGCGGCACCAAGCCCGTGCTCTTCGTGGCCACCCTCGTGTGCGTGCCGGCGTTTGCGTTTGCGAGCATGACTGGCCTGCGCTCGGCCGACCCCGCTTCGCTCGAGGTATTGCGCAGTGTCAACGCCTCATCGTGGGAAACCATGTGGCGCGTGCGCCTGCCGGGTGCGCTGCCCAGTCTCTTTACCGCTGCCCGATTCGCAGTAGGTCTGTCGCTCGCTGCCGTGTACTACACCGAGGGCGGCGCGTTATCGAACCGCGGCCTTGGCGCCACCGGCCGCAAAGCATTGGCCGCCAACGCCGCGTTGCCCCTGTGGTCCACCGTGTTCTGTTCGGCCATTCTGGGCGCCATTGCGCTTACCTCGATCAGCGTGCTCGAGCGCGTGCTCTTGCGTTGGCACGCTTCGCAGCGTCGCGCAACACGTTGATTCACTGAGCCAGTCGCTACGGTCTATGCGATGAGAGGCCTCCCCGAACTCCGCGCCGAAATCGATGCGCTCGATCGTCAACTCGTACAAGTACTTGCTGCACGCATCGACATCTGTCGCGAAGTCGCCAAAGTAAAAGAGGGCTCCGACACTCCGGTCATCCAGCCAGCTCGCGTTCGCGATGTGCTCACCAGTCGTCGGCAGTGGGCAATCGATATTGGCGTCGACCCCGATTTCGCCGAGCAAGTTTTCCGAGTGTTGCTCGGCGAGACCCACCGCATTGAGGTCGCCGGCACTCGGCCCGATGCCGCTCCCGACAAAGCAGCTGCCCCCGAGAGCGCTCGCTCGGCGCTCGACACTGTGGCCACTCGCATCGACCACGTGGTCATTGCGGTGCACGATCTCGATGCATCCGAAGCAACGTTCACCGAGCACCTTGGCTTCCATCGGGTGAACCCACTTGAAGGCCACTCGGTCGGCATGCGCGTGGTTGCCGCCGGTGGCGTCACCATGGTTCTCGTTGGCCCCGAAGCAGGCGATGCGGTGAAGGCCTATCTCGCCAAGCACGGCAGCGGTA
>CANNMD010000206.1 GCA_947505655.1 Acidimicrobiaceae bacterium
AGCGTTGCGACCGACTGAGCAATCACTTGTGGGTCGTCGACAAGGTCGAGTTTCGAGAGCACCACAACTGGCAGCGCGCCGCTGTCGAATGCCAGCACTAACTCACGCTCGAGGCGACGCTGGTTCGGCTGACTGTTGAGCCCGTGCACCAAGAAGACAACGTCGATGTTTGAGGCCAACGTGTGGGCTTCGGCCCTCGCGCCTTCGTGCGAAGCGCGACGAACGAACGCACTCTGGCGATCGATGACGCGTTCGATCTTCTCGCCGTCGTCGGATGGAATGACCCAATCGCCCACAGCTACGTCGATGCCGATGTTGCGCACGCGCAGTGGTTCGTGCCCAATGGTTTGCAGCACAGTGCTCCAACCTCGGTCGAGACGAATCACGCGACCGGGCTGACCGACACGGTCTATGGCACGCCAGAGTTCGTCGAACTCGGGCGTCCAGCCCAGGGCTGCTTCGGGCGTGTAGGTCATCGTGACCATGACCGTAGAGAGTATGAACAGTTTCGTCAACGTCCGAGTGCAGCTGTTCGTAGTAGCCGAGGCATTCGTAGAGTGTGCGCATGCGTTACACGAACCTTGGAAACACCGGTGCTGTTGTCTCAAAAATCTGCCTCGGGTGCATGAGCTACGGCATCCCCGACCGAGGCACTCACGCTTGGACACTCGATGAAGAGGCCAGCCGACCGTTTATCCGTCGCGCTGTTGAAGAAGGAATCAACTTCTTCGATACGGCCAATGTGTACTCCGATGGCACCAGCGAAGAGATCGTCGGGCGCGCCCTCAACGATTTCGCGAAGCGCGATGAGATCGTGTTGGCAACCAAGGTGCACGGTGCAATGCGTCGTTCGCCAAACGGAAAAGGTCTGTCGCGTAAGGCGATCATGTTTGAGATCGACGAAAGCCTGCGCCGCCTCGGCACCGACTATGTCGACCTGTTTCAGATTCATCGCTGGGACAACCGCGTTCCCATCGAAGAGACGATGGAGGCGTTGCACGATGTCGTGAAGGCAGGCAAGGCGCTCTACATCGGTGCATCGTCGATGTGGGCCTGGCAGTTCGCCAAGGCGCAGCATGTTGCCGAGCAGCATGGCTGGACCAAGTTCGTCACGATGCAGAACCACTACAACCTCGTGTACCGCGAAGAAGAGCGCGAGATGTTGCCACTGTGTATCGATCAGGGCGTGGGTGTCATTCCGTGGAGCCCGCTTGCTCGCGGCTTGCTCACCCGCGATGTTTCGTCAAACACCAGCCGCAGCGAGACCGATGAGTTTGGCAAGACTTTGTATGGCACGGCCAACACCGAAATCATCGAACGTGTCGCCGAGATTGCTGCACAGCGCGGCGTGTCACGCGCCCAGATTGCGCTCGCATGGGTCGCGCATCATCCTGCAGTAACCGCTCCAATCGTTGGCGCAACCAAACAACATCATCTCGACGATGCAATTGCCTCGATCGACATCGTGCTCACCGACGACGAAGTGCGTGCCCTCGAGGCGCCATACACGCCTCAGCCCGTATCTGGCTTCTGAGCCACCGCCACGCTGCGTACGCCCAGCAGCAAGGATCTTGAGAAATACGGCTGTGACCGATAACCGCGTCGAGCATCTAGTGCTTGACCTTATTGTTTCGGTGCCGATACGTCTCTAGAGCCGTCGTAGCTTCCTCCACAAGAAACGAAATCTTTACTCATGTTGTCTCGTCTTGCGCGCTGGTGCGTGCGTCATAAGTTCGTTGTTGTCTTTGGTATTTGGGTGCCGTTGTTCATCGCCCTCGGAATCGCGTCGAGCGTTGTGGGTAGCGACTTCCACACTCAAATGCAGTTGCCCAATGGCGAGGCTCGCGATGTGTTTACCCTTCTCGAAAGTGTGAGCAAAGAAGAGGCCGGCTTCGACTCGGAGATTGTGGTCAAGGCTCCTCAGGGTGTCGCCGACGCAGATGTTCAGGCCTCGCTCGCCGAGTTGTTCGCGAAGGTCGATGAGATCGATGGCATCAAGGTGGTCAGCCCCTACGACCAGCCGAAGCAGCAGATCAACGTCGACGGAACGATTGCCTACGCGCAACTGAAGATCACCGGTCGCACCCAAACGCAGTTCGCCAGCCTCGCCTCACAGATCGAGGGCCTTGGCGACAAAGCGATGGCGCGCATGGGTGTCGATCATCAGATTCAGCTCGAATACGGCGGCCAGGCATTCCGCAAGATGAAGTTCCCCGCGTCCGAAGCGCTCGGCATTATCGCTGCCGTCGTCATTTTGGTGTTGGCCTTCGGCTCAGTGCTCGCCATGGGCTTGCCGATTGGCACAGCGCTCATTGGCCTCGGTCTTGGCTCGAGCATCGTTGGGTTGCTCAGCAACGTGGGCGAAATGCCCGACTTCACCACGCAAATGGTTGCGATGATCGGCCTCGGTGTGGGCATCGACTACGCGCTCTTCATCGTGACCCGCTATCGCGAGGCGCTCCAAGACGGTTTGTCGGTTGAAGACTCGATTGTCGAAGCCGTCGACACCAGTGGCCGTGCCGTGTTGTTCGCCGGCATCACCGTGATCATCTCGCTGCTCGGTCTCTACATCATGGGGCTGTCGTTCGTTCGTGGCCTCGCTACCGGCGCAGCAGTTGGCGTGTTGATGATGATGATCGCTTCGGTCACGTTGTTGCCGGCGTTGCTGGCGATGGCGGGTCACCGCATCAACGTCACCTCGCGTGCAGCGATGTTGTCGCTTGGTCTGCTCGTGGTCGGTGGCCTCGGGGCCATCGTTACGTCGAACGCACGCATCCTCCTTGGCGGAGCGGCCCTTGCTGTTGCTGTGCTGCTTGCCAGCTTGATTGTGAAGTCGCTGCGCCAGCCCATTCCGCATCGCGCCGAGAAGCCCATCGAACAGGGCTTCTGGTATCGCTGGAGCCGGTTCATCCAACGCCGCCCATGGCCGATCTTCCTGTTCGGCGCAGGTGTCTTGGTGGTGCTCACGCTTCCGCTGCTCTCCATCCGTCTTGGCTTTGGCGACAACGGCAACGCCAAGCCCGATCAGACAATTCGCCGCTCGTACGACTTGCTTGCCGAAGGCTTCGGCCCCGGCTTCAACGGTCCATTGATCGTGACCGTCGAGGGTGCCAACGCTGCAAAGCCCGACGTGGTTCAGCAGTTCGCTACCACCCTGCGCGACACGCCTGGCGTGCAAGCTGCGTTCGCCCGCCCGATTCGCGATGACCTCGCGTTGGTCACGGTGATCCCAAAGAGCGCTCCTCAAGATGTGGCCACCACCGATCTGGTGCATCGTCTGCGCCAACACATCATCCCCGACTCGGGCCTCACGTCTCGCGTGGGTGGGTTCACCGCCGCGAGCCAAGATTTCTCCGAGTACCTCGGTGCTCGTTTGCCGGTGCTCATCGGCGCCGTGTTGATTCTGAGCTTCCTGTTGCTGATGGCAGTGTTCCGCAGCCTGCTCGTGCCGTTGAAGGCCGTCATCATGAACCTGCTGTCTATCGGTGCCGCCTACGGCGTTGTCGTTGCGGTGTTCCAATGGGGCTGGGGCAAGGACATCATCGGAGTGGGTAAGCCCGGGCCCGTCGAGGCGTGGGCTCCGATGATGCTTTTTGCAATCGTGTTCGGTCTCTCGATGGATTACGAAGTGTTCTTGTTGTCACGCATGAAGGAAGAGTTCGATCGCACCGGCGACAACGCCACTGCAGTTGCCGATGGTTTGGCAGTGACCGCGCGAGTGATCACCGCCGCTGCGTTGATCATGGTCTGCGTGTTCAGCGCGTTCATCTTGGGCGACGATCGTCAGCTGAAATTGTTCGGCCTCGGCTTGGCGTCAGCCGTGTTCATCGACGCCACCGTCGTGCGCATGTTGCTGGTGCCCGCAACGATGGAACTGCTCGGTGCACGTAACTGGTGGCTACCTGGTTGGCTCGATCGACTGCTTCCAAAGATCAATGTCGAAGGTCATCGTCATCAAGAAGTAATGCCAGAACTGGTGTTATCAGGCGTCGATGAGTAACTGATCGTCCACTTCAGTTGTACGGTGTCACTCACCCAGCGGGGTCGTTGGTCTTGACAGCGCCCCCTTCGATGCTTTAGCGAATAGGTCGCATGTCAAAACCGCTCGTGATTGTGGAGTCTCCCGCCAAGGCGAAGACGATCTCCAAGTTCCTCGGCGCAGGCTTCGATGTGCGCGCCTCGGTTGGCCACGTTGCCGACCTACCGAGCAAAGGTTTGGCCGTCGATGTCGACAACGGCTTCAAGCCAACCTACGAACTCACCGAGCGCGGCAAGGTGGTTATCAAAGACCTTCGGGCGCTGCTGAAAGATGCCAGCGAGCTCTATCTCGCAACCGACGAAGACCGCGAGGGTGAGGCCATTAGTTGGCACTTGCTCGAGTACCTCAAGCCCAAGGTGCCCGTAAAGCGGATGGTGTTCCACGAAATCACCAAGGCCGCCATTGATAAGGCAGTCAACAATCCACGAGCGCTCGACTATGGCCTGGTCG
>CANNMD010000207.1 GCA_947505655.1 Acidimicrobiaceae bacterium
AGCAAGCGCAGCGCATGGTGCCGCTCGCCTTCGAATGAGAGCACCGTGTCCACGACGTGTTCGAGCACGCGTGGCCCAGCGAGGCCGCCTTCTTTGGTGACGTGACCAACCAACACCATGGTGACCCCGCGATGTTTGGCTTCTTGCACCAAGCGGTGGGCGCACCCACGAACCTGCACCACGGATCCGGGTGCCGATGACAGATCGGGGTCGGCCACGGTTTGAATGCTGTCGATGATGACGAGCTCGGGCTTGAGTTCATCGATGGCGGCCACAATGTTGGGCAGCGAGGTCTCGGGTAACAGCCACAGGTTGGGCCGCACAGCATCGAGGCGGCCAGCGCGCAAGCGAACTTGTTGGGCGCTTTCTTCGGCAGACACATACAGCGTGCGACCGGGCCATCCGGCCAACAGCTGCAGCAGCAACGTGCTCTTTCCGATGCCGGGCTCGCCGCCGAGCAAGGTGACAGAACCTGGGACGAAACCGCCGCCGAGCACGCGGTCGAGTTCGCTGATTCCGCTGGGTCGGGGGCCCGATGAGAGGGTGCTGATTTCGCCAATGGGTCGGGCAACGCCCGCCGGAAACAACGACATGCCTGCGGCCAAGGTGCTGATGTCGTCGGGCGCCTCGATCTCTTCGACCAAGCTGTTCCATGCAGAACACGCGGGACAGCGACCGGCCCATTTGGGATGACTGGCACCGCATTCGGTGCAACGATGAACGAGCCTCAGTTTGGCCATGTGGTCACCCTACGCGAGGGGTCGTACAAGGTTCTTGTGCTGATCAACGAGCGCCGCGACGAGCGGCTCTGCGCCAGTTGACGACAAGTACGTAGCCAATGAACGACACCGAGATGGCCAGCCATACAAGCAACAGGATCATCGCGCCAGTGGCCACTGGACCGGCCCAGCGGTTGCTTGGCGCGCGCACCTCGGTCACCGTGCCCAAGTTGATCGCTGTTCCATCGTTGGGCACTGTCCAAGACAGCACCCCGGTCTCGTCGGTGCCGGTTGTGTTGCGCACCGAACCTGGCAACGTTGCCGTGAAGTTGATGCCCACCGCATCGGCTGGGTTGACCTGAGCGTTGGCGAGCTCGGTGGCATACGGCGTGGCGCCAACAGCGGCGAGCAACGCTTCGTCGGTGTAGGCAGCGATACCCCCGTTGATCTGCAACCGCCCGTCGAGATGAAAGGTGGTCACTGCGCCAGCACGTTGGCGAACCAGCGTGATACCCGTCAACGGTCCGCTTGGGCCATTGATACCAGCGAGAATCTGCGTGGCTTGAGCGGGAGTGCTGAATGCCTGGGTGAGCACCACTCGAAGCCCGCCGTTTGGTTCAGGAGTTGGTCCAGTAACGGTCCAGCCAGCGGCGCGAAGATCGTCGAATCGCAGGTCGGCGACGAGGTCGGGTGCCTCTTTCACCACGGCAGCGTCGGCCACTGCGGTGATCGTGACGACACCGGATCCGTTGGGCTGCACGGCAACGTTTACGTTGACGTCAACGCGACACGCCACGCACAACAGCGTGAGCGCAATCAGACTGATGATTCGTCGAGCCGTGTGCGCCATTGACGCAAGTCTGGCATCTGCGCGCAGCGAACCCGCGGTGCGAAGTGTGTAGCCCAGTTGTTGGCGGCTTACTCGCGCTCCATCGAGACGGCCATGCCGGGCAGGCTTACCCACGGCTGACGGTCGACACACCACACCTCGACGGTGGGGTTCACGCCGGACCTGTCGTCGAGCGCCCCTGCCTTTACGGCGATGATGCCTGGCGACAGGGCGAGCTCGGACACAATCGGCGAGCCGCACGACGGGCAAAAGCGACGACGCACATAGACGTTGTCGTTGTTCTCGCCGGTCTCCTCATAGGTCTTCAGCTCGCCTGTGATGGCGAGCTGCGACTCGTGCGCAAGGAGGTTCACCGAGAAGGCGCCGCCGCTTTGTCGCTGGCAGTGATCGCAGTGGCACACCGCCGTGGCGATGAGATCGCCGGTGAGTTCGAAGGTCACTTCACCGCACAGACAACGTCCTGTTTGCATGTGCATAACGTAGCCCTGCGTCAGTCGTCCTTGTCGCCACGCTTGCGGTAGATCACTCCGCCGGCGACGACTACAGCAACTCCGAGCGCCGCGATGAGCACGATGAGAACGGTCTCCGATGATTCGTCGTCATCGTCGTCGCTGCCAACGGCAACATCGTCGGACAGTTCGATTTCGTTATCGTCTTCGTCTTCGGTCTCCAGAGCGGTGATGGGGCCGCTTGCGTCTGCTTCTATGGCTACGAGATCGGCCGAGGTGGGTGCGCCAGCCGTGACGGTGACCAGCGGTGCTGCGAACTCAGCCTCGGTGCCATCAGGATTCGGCATGTCGATCCAATTGATCTCGCCCTTTTCGCATGTCTGCACCACCGGGAAGAAGATCGGTCCGGCGGCGGCAGGGGCAGTAAAGGTGATATCGAAGTTTTCGACTGTGGCGGCTTCGAGCGAGCCGCCCGAGAAGGTAACCACGCCGTCGGCGCCTGACGTTTCCCAACCGGCCTTCGCGACTGCCACGGCATTGCTCACGCTTCCGGGCATCTTGAACGCCAAGCTGATAGTTGGCGACCCATCGCAGCCATGGCTGGGAGAGAACGAGATGGTTGCGCTCTTGCCAGCCTCAACGGCGGCCGGCTCTGTTTCGACATGGGCGTATGACACCCCGACGAACAAAAAGCTGGCCGCGACGCACGATGCGGCAACTGCAGACATACGTATGGCGAGACGATTGTTGTTCATATGTAGAAAGTCGACCGGATGAACGGAGAAGTTCCACCGCTGAGAGATAACTTTCGCGGGATGAAGCGATCAATTGCCGGCGCACTCTTGATTGCGTTCGTTCTCTTTTCTCCAGCACGCCCAGCGTTGGCTCACGGCGGCGACGGCGGCGCCAATAGCGACTACGAGGTTGTGGTCACTGGTTACAGCGGTGATGCCACGGGAGTTGTGGTTCGTTCTGTCGACCTTGGTAGCCGCATCGAGCTCGAGCGAACCACCGCCAAAGAAGTCATCGTCACCGGATATTCGGCCGAGCCATATCTTCGCCTCGACAGCAAAGGCGTCTGGGAAAACTTCAACTCGCCAGCGCACTACCTCAACCTCGATCGGTTCGCTTCGAAGACGCCTCCCGAGTCAGCAAGCGCTGATGCGACTCCTGATTGGCGTCTGATGAGCAGCGGAACGTCGGTGCGTTGGCACGACCATCGCACGCACTGGATGAGCTCGACGCCACGAGAAGACGTGGTCGCGCAGCCCGATGTTGAGCGAGTGATCTTTCCTGCGAACAAGGTCGATCTCTCGATCGATGGGCGAGAGGCCAGCGCAATCGTGAAGGTCACGTGGCTCCCCCCGCCCAACAAGACCGGGTGGCTGATGGCCATTTCAGTGCTTGCAGCGTTGCTGATCGTGGGTCTCGTGCTCAGTGAGCGTTTGCGACGCATGGTGCCAGTGCTGGCGGCGATCGGCGCCTTGGCCGCCCTCGTGGGACAAGGCTCGAGCTCAGTCCGGATGCTTCTTGCCACCGCTGCCGTTCTCATTGCTGCCGCGGCCCTGCGATCGTCTCGTGCGCAGCTATCGCTGGTTGCTGCTGTTGGCGTTGCTGCACTCTCGGTCGCTCGCCTTGAGGTCTTTGAGCACGAATTCATCCAGGGAGTCGTCGCAGGCGGCGGGCAGCGGATTGCAATCTCTGTCGCCTTGATCATTTCGTCCAGCATCGTGTTCGCACAGATCGTTGCCTGGCTCAGCCCCAAGCCAGTGCCCGCTGCGCAGCCTGCCGAATGACAACGGCACGTTCAGCGGTCTTGAGTCGCGCGTCATGGCGGCGGCTGCCAGCAGTGGTGCTGTTGATGTCGTTCGCCGGGCTGTTGTTCGCAGCGTCCCCGGCGCTTGCCCATGCTCAGTTGCTGTCGAGCGACCCGGCCCCGGGCGCTGTGCTCGACACCGCCCCAACCAGCATCACGCTGGTGTTCACCGAACCGATCGAGATCAGCCTCGGAGCCATTCGTCTATTCGACGGCGCGGGTAACCAGGTCGACATTGGTAAGGCCACCCATCCGGCTGGCCACACCGAGCAGGTACAGGTTGCACTCGGCGACCTTGCCGACGGTTCGTATGTTGTTGATTGGCGTGTCGTTTCATCCGACTCGCATCCGGTGCACGCGGCATACACCTTCCAAGTTGGCGCAACGTCAACGCTCGCCTCTGGGCTCCTCGATGGCATCCTGAGCCGCACCACAGCAAGCATGCCCGCCGAGGTTGGGTTGGCTGTCAGCCGCGGCCTCGTCGCTTTGGCACTCGCCGTTGTGTTCGGCGTCATGGCCGCCGTATTGCTCGGTGTTGTTTCACTGAGTTCTCGCCTTCGCCTCATCACCTTGATCTCGGCGGTGGTCGGCGCCATCGCAGGGGCAATCGCACTGCCCCTTGAGGTGGCATACGCAACCGGCCAGTC
>CANNMD010000208.1 GCA_947505655.1 Acidimicrobiaceae bacterium
ACAGCTACGACAGCTTCGTCTACAACCTTGTTCAGTACCTCGGGGAGCTCGGCGCAGACCCGCTCGTGTACCGCAACGATGCGCTCACCGTCGAGCAGGCATTGGCCCTAGAGCCCGACGCCGTGCTGTTGTCGCCCGGTCCGGGTCGACCCGAAGACGCCGGCATTTTGTGTGCGGCGATCCCAGCGTTCGCGGCGCAAGGTATTCCGGTGCTCGGCGTGTGCCTTGGCCACCAGGGCATTGGTCATGTGTACGGCGCCAGCGTGGTGCGTGCGCCAGAGCTCATGCACGGCAAGACCAGCCTCGTGCGGCACACCGGCAAGGGAGTGTTCGCCGGACTCGATTCGCCACTCGAGGCAACGCGTTACCACTCGCTCACCATCGACCCGGCCACGGTTCCGGCATGCCTTGAGGTGACGGCCCAAACCGACGACGGCATCATCATGGGAGTCCGCCACCGTGAGCTACCGGTCGAGGGCGTGCAGTTTCACCCTGAGAGCATCTTGACTACGGCCGGCCACGCGCTGCTTGCCAACTTCTTGGCCTATGCCGACAAAGCGGCGCTGAGCGCGCCCTAACAGGCGCTGAGCCACCTCTGCGGGGTGCTACGGCGCCGTAGTGGTGCTTGTAGTCGTGGCAGGTGCCGTGGTTGTCGGGGCCACGGTGGTGGTAGTCGGTGCTGGCAGTGCCTTACCCACGGTGATGGTGATGGTGGAGCTTGAGTTCACTAAGGCGCCGCGTGGCGGATCCTGCAACATCACGCGGCCGTCGTTGGCGCTACCGAACGGCACGTCTTGGAAGATGACCGGCGCAACGATGAGTCCCTTCGAGGCAATAAGCACTCGAGCCTGATCTTCTTTGAGACCAATCAGCGGCGGCACAGTGACCTGAGTTGCTCCGCTGCTCACGAACAGGGTGAGTGCGCTGCCCTTGTCTACTTGCTGGTCGATGGCTGGGCTGGTGCGAATGACCGAGCCGAGTGGCACGGCGTCGTTGGCCTCGGGGGTGATAGTGACCACAAAACCGAACACTTCGGATTCGAGCAGCGACTTGGCCGAAGCACCGTTTTGTCCAACCACATTGGGCACGGTGACCTTGCCCTTGCCCTGCGAGATCACCAAGTTGACCACTGAGCTCTGCTTGGCCATCTCGAGACCCGCAGGGGTCTGGCTAATGACCGCTCCATCGGGAATTGCGGGGTTATCGGCATAGTCGACAGTGCCCACGCCGAAGCCAGCGCCGATGAGTTTGTTGCGTGCGTCGAGCAACGAGAGCGTGGTGACATCGGGGACAGGCTGCAGTTCGCTCTTGGGGTTATAGGTGAGGGTGATGGTTTGCGCTTTGCTCACGATGAAGCCGGCGGCTGGCTCGCTGAGGTAGACCACGCCCTCGGGCTGGTTGGGATCGACCTGGGACACGCCAACGGGGCTGAGGCCTTTGTCGGTGAGCACCTTGGTTGCCTGATCGAGGGGCAGACCGGTGACATCGGGAAGTGCAAACGACGTGGCGCCCGAGTCATTGCTGAGTGCCTTGAACAACACGAATGCACCAATGGCAAGCAGTGCAACCGCCACAAATGCGGCGATGCCATACCAGCCGCGCCGTGGTGGTGGGTCGTAGTAGACGGCCTCGTTTGAGCCAGTGGGATGCTGGCTCTGCGGCACGGCCTGGGTGCGCGGCATGAGTGCGGTGGCACCCGGATCGGGAAGCGAAGGCAGCGACACGGTTGTGCCCACCACGATGGGGGGATTCACCGTGCGAGGTACAGCAACGGTGGCTGCGGATGAGGCAGATGCACCTGCCGCGGCTGCGCCACCGCCAAGCATTTCGGACAACGCGCGCACGGGCTCGCCATTGCGGAAGCGGCGCAGGTCGTCGCGCAACGCCTCGCCATCGGCGTAACGATGCGCTGGGTTCTTCGCCAACAACTTGGCGACGATGGCCTCGAACGGCTTGGGCACGTCGGGGGCGATCTGGTTCAGCGGTTGCGGTGCTTCGTGGACCTGCTTGTAGGCAATGGACACGGGGTTGTCGCCAGCGAATGGCGCCTTGCCGCCCACCATTTCGTACAGCACGATGCCCAACGAATACAGATCGCTGCGTGGGTCGGGCTGAGCGCCCTGTGCCTGCTCGGGTGAGAAGTAGGTGGCGGTGCCCATCACGAGACCAACCTGGGTGAGGTTGCTGTCGGCGGCAGAGTTCATTGCCCGGGCAATACCGAAGTCGGCAACCTTCACTTGGCCGCTCGAGCCAATGAGAATGTTGGCTGGCTTGATGTCGCGGTGCACCACGCCGTTGCGATGCGCGAAGCCAAGCGCCGCGGCAACTTCGCTCGCGATCTCGGCGGCTTGCACGGCCGAGATGCGACCGTTGCTCTGCACGATGTCGGCCAGCGTTCGACCTTGCACGTATTCCATCGCGATGAAATAGGTGCCGCCGTACTTACCCCAGTCGTAGACGCCCACGATGTTGGGATGGTTCAGGTTGGCGGCGGCTTGCGCTTCGCGGCGGAAGCGTTCGACGAAGTTTGGGTCGGTTGCGAACTCGGGAAACAAGACCTTGATTGCAACGGGTCGGTCGAGCAACAGGTCGCGCGCCAAGAGCACGTCGGCCATGCCTCCGCGCCCAATGCGCGTTTCGATCTCGTACCGGTCGTTGAGGACCGTGCGTTCACCGCTATCTGTCACTGCTGCCTACCTGATTGCACCGGACCATGACGGCCGTTGGGGATTGCGATTCGGGTGCGCACGTTTGTCGCCCCCGAAGGATACAGATGCCGCTCTGAGGATTCTGTGTCACGAGCTACTCGTCAACCCAAGGGATGCGCGAGCGCGAAGTCGAGGATGGTCTTGGCGATTGGTCCAGCAAGTTTGCCGCCGGTGCCTGCGCTGATTTCGTCGGTGGTGCCCTTGAGCATGACCACCACTGCATACTGCGGATTGTCGGCGGGAGCGAACGCGGTGATCCACGCGTGTGATCGCTGCTTCTGCCCCTTCGCGTTGAGCTGTGCGGTGCCTGTTTTGGCCGCGGCTTGAATGCCGTTGGCCAGCTTCAGGCAGCAGGACGCAGTGCCGTTTTGCACCACACCCACCATCAGCTCGTTGAGCATCGCGGCGGTCTGGGGTGTGATCGGTGTGCGCCACACTGACGGTTTCGTTTGCGACAGCACTCGGCCTTGATGGTCGACCGTTGCGTCAACTACGTAGGGCTTCATCGAAACGCCACCGTTGGCGACGGTTGCCGAAATCATCGCCATCTGCAGCGGCACCATTGAGTTGTCGTCTTGCCCAAAGCCGCGGATGGCGAGCTTGGGAATCGCGTTGTCGAAGTCGCTGACCTCGCCGAAATGCGACACCGCACCGCCACCGAGATCGAACGGAATCGGATCGCCGAGGCCCCACACGTTTGCGCCGGCCACCATCGTCTCGGCACCGAGCAATACCGCTGTACGCGCGAAGGGTGTGTTGCAACTGCGGCGGAACACTTCGCGTAGATCGCCGCCGCACACGTGACCGTTGTAGTTCTCGATCGGGTCGGTGGTTTGTTCGGGCGTGAAGCTGGTCTCGTTGGCCCAACTGCTGTCGAAGCTGATGGCTCCGGCTTCGATTGCGATTGCTGTGGTGATGATCTTGAACGTGGAGCCGGGCATGTAGCGCTCTTGAAAGGCGTTGGCGAGCAACGGCTTGCCGGGCGCGGCATTTAAGAAGGTGAGCACGTTCTTTGCCTGAGTGTTGTCGTGAACGGCTACCTGATTGGGGTCGTAGGTGGGGTAGCTCCACATCGCGCGCACGGCACCGGTTTTGGGGTCGAGCACAACGACGCTGCCCTCGCGGTCGCCCAATGCGTCTTTGGCTACTTGCTGCAGATCGGCGCGCATCGTGAGTCGAACCGAGCCGGTGTTGTCTTGTCCACTAAAGATGTTGGTGATGTTGGCCAGCTGCTGTTGGCCGGTGTTGCCAGCAAGCACAGCGGAGTACTTCTTCTCGACCTTGGTTGCGCCGAATCCGTATGTGTAATAGCCCGTGACGTTGGCGAACAGGTCGCCTTCTGGGTAGGTGCGTTGATACTTGAACTTGGTGTCGGCAGATGGCTGCGAGTTTGCAACCACAACTCCGTCGGCCGAAACAATGGGACCGCGCGGCTTGTCGAAGTCGCGCAGCACGCCGCGATTGTTGTTGGGGTTCGATGCGAGTTCGGGGCGCTTGACCACTTGCAACAAGTTGAGCTGCACGAACAAGACCAGATAACAAACGATCAAGCCGGCGGCGAGTTTGCGGATGTGTGCGTTCATGAGGCCGACGTCTCGCTGAGTGTGCGACGCAACTGCCAGGCGGCGTAACGCTCGGCGATGGTGGGGTCATCGGGTAGTTCGCCGATGCGGCGCGAGGTGCTGTCGCTCACTCGCATGAGCAACGCCAGCAATACGTAGTTGGCTACGAGTGACGACCCGCCATAGCTCACAAACGGCAGGGTGA
>CANNMD010000209.1 GCA_947505655.1 Acidimicrobiaceae bacterium
TACACTATTTTGGGAAAAATCGCGGCCTGAGCTGACGTTGGACAAAGAGTTGAAGTGTTGAGGTCGGGTGAGTCGCCGTCGTACCTCGGAATCACATGAAGGTGTAGATGGGGGATTGTTTGACCGGCAGCGTCGCCCGAGTTGAAGCCAACGTTGTAACCATCGGGGGCGTGCTCGATGTCGAGCCGTTGTTTGACGACAGCAACAAGTTCAAGAATCGCGACTTGTTCTTCCGGCGTCGTCTCCCACCATGTAGCGATCTCTCGGCGAACGACCACAAGCGCGTGTCCCTTGCTGACAGGGAATTGGTCGCTCAACGCGAAGGCCAGCTCGTTCCAAACGAGCCAGTCGGCCTGAGGAACGATGGAGAATATCGACATGTTTCAAGAACCTAGACGTTGGAGATCGCCTGGCCGTTTGTAACGAGCTATTCCTCGATGGCCTCGAGTTCGAGAGGGTCTTCGATGAGGACTCCATCGACGGATTCGGGGATCCCCTGTTGTTTGCGGATCTTCTCGATTTCTCTCACTTGCACGCTGAGTTTGCGGAACCGGGTACCACCGGTGTTAATCGATTCGATGCTGTCGAGCGTCTTCTTGAACGAAAGCTCAACAGCGTCGACGGCTTTCGTGTAGTTGTTCCACTCGGTATCAAACAAGTTGATCCGCTTCATGATCTCGGCTGCTGTTCGCTCGGTATGGAAGCTGTCGGCGGCTTGGCGAATGACGACAAGAAATGCGTACAACGTGAGGGGAGTGCAGAGCACCACCTTCTTGTTCAACGCTGCGTCGATGAGGGTGGGGTCGGCTTCATGAATAAAGGAACTGATGCTCTCATTCGGAACGAACATTAAGACGTAGTCGATGGTGTTTTCGATCGCCCGATCGACGTATTCGCGTTTGGCTAACGCATCGACGTGTCCGCGCAAAGCTCTGAGAAAGGCTTCTTTTGAATTCACACGAACGGCCTCGTCGGTAGACGCCAAGAAGGCCATGTATTGGTCGAGTGGGAATTTCACATCCATGAACAGAATTCGGTCAGGTGGCATGTCGAACCGGAAGTCGGGCTTGCCGCCGCCTTCGATCTGCTTCTGCTTGGCGTAGTTCTTGCCCTCGACGAAGCCAGCCGAGCGAAGGATGTCCTCTGCCAACCGCTCGCCCCATTGACCCCTCTTTTGTGAACTCGACAGCACCTCATTCAGATTCTCGGTTCGACGGGACAACGTTGCGATTGCGGAGTCCATGGTGGAGTACTGGGCGCTACTTGTGACCTCGAGTCCCTTCAATGCGTCGCTTAGGTCCTTGAGTCGATCGGTCACATCGTTCTTGACGCCCTGCATCGTTGCGTCAATGACTTGGGCTCGCGCACCTAGGGCTTCTCCGCTTGCTTTGGTGACGAGGTCTGTCGCCATACGTAGTGCTTCATTTCGGTCTCTGGCGGACTGTTCGCTCAGTCGTCCGAGTGCTTCGTTGAGGGCAGATTGGGTTGCCGCTACGACCTGCGCCCCAAGGTCGATTGGGGCGGGGCCGCCCTCGATTCGGCCGATAGGTCGTCGAAACTGAACAACTAATAACGCGACCAAGAGAGCGATGACAGCTATAAGCAAAGGATCCATGACTCGGCACGATAGCAAGGGGTTTAGCGAAGTATTTGGGTTCCGGGCTGAGCCGTTCCTCTGGGCATATCGCAGCAGCGTATGAGCCCGAATTGGATCAGGAAAAAGATAGTTTTTGGAAGGGATTTTTATTCAGCGCGAACGCCCCTAGCTTCAGATTCACGGCTTCTACTTCGCCGCTACCACTGGAGCATCCATGTCGGAAGATTTTGATTTTGAGTACGTCGACATTCCCAAGGCGCCGGGCGACTTGGCGGTCCTTTCGCGAGGAACGCGCTATATGGAACTACGAGATGCAGTCGCACTGTTACTCCCCGTCTACACCCCGCGTTGCCCAGAACTGAGGGAGGCAACGGCAGATCTCAAAGCTGTGTGGCGGTCGGCCAAAGGCGATTGCGAGACGGCCGTTGCGGCCGAACTAGCTGGCGCACACAACTTCACGCAGGATGAGGACTCAAAGGATTGCGCTCGTCAAGCTTTGATCGGTGCGATCATCCTCGACCTCAGCGACTGGCGTGAGGGCTGTCTTGGCGTCCGCGCGTATCGCTCGGCCTTGGCCGCTGGTTGGACAGAGACGGACCTCATCGTTGTTGCTTACAAATCTGTCGAGGACTTCATGCAGTCCGCCGTACAGGCACGGCAGCCGTTGCTTGATCACTACATGAGTGAGATGCTGCGCATGGCAGTCGAGTCGTGTTTCGATTGGGACTGACGGGCTCTTTTGGAGCAGATGTCGCCAGCGCGAGTTGACTGTTTTGACGGCGTTAGCACCTTTCACCAATGTTGGCGAGAGGCGCTGCGCAGTACGATGCCAAGGTGATTGAGACCTCACCGAAGCGAAGTCGAAATGTGTTGGCGTATGTGCTCGGGGGGTTCATCACCTTCGCTGGCGTGATGCATTTTGCGAGTCCTGGGTTCTTCGACAAGATCGTTCCGCCGTGGTTGCCGCCCAACGAACGCTTCTGGACGTACATCAGCGGCGTGGCCGAACTGGCGGTTGGCATCATGGTGTTGCGTCCGCAAACCAGGCGCAAGGGTGCGCTGGCCGCGGTTGCAGTGTTCATCGGCGTGTATCCCGCAAACCTTTACATGGCTTGGGATTGGCGGCACCGGCCGGCGTCTGAGCAGCTGATCGCATACGGCCGTTTGCCCTTTCAGTTCTTGTTCATTTGGATCGCATTGCGCGTTGCTCGCCGCGCTGCGCAGGACGCACAGTGACCGCACTGTTCGATCTCGACGACTCATACGCTCGCGAACTCGTTGGCCTGTGCGAACCGTGGCAGGCAGCCCCGGCACCAGATGCTGAGTTGCTCGTGCTCAACGGGGCGCTCGCTACCGAACTCGGATTCGACGTCGAAGCGCTGCGCTCATCCGACGGCATCGCAACATTGATTGGTCAGCGGTTGGCGCCCGGTTCGCGTCCGGTTGCTCAGGCGTATGCCGGCCATCAGTTCGGTAACTACTCGCCGCGACTCGGCGACGGACGCGCGCTGCTGTTGGGCGAATTCACCGCACCAGATGGTCGTGTTCGCGATCTGCATCTCAAAGGTTCGGGCCGCACGCCATTCGCTCGCGGCGGCGACGGCAAGGCTGCTGTTGGGCCGATGCTGCGCGAGTACGTGATTAGCGAAGCGATGCATGCGCTGGGTATCCCCACAACTCGATCGCTCGCTGTTGTGGCCACAGGCGAGCAAGTAATGCGAGACACGCCGTTGCCTGGCGCGGTGCTTACGCGTGTGGCCGCAAGCCACCTTCGCGTCGGCACCTTTCAGTACGCCGCAGCCACGGGTGATGCTGAGCTTCTTGAGCGACTCACCCGATACGCCATTGCTCGTCATTACCCACACGCCGCCGACGCAGCGAATCCGTACCTCGCGTTCTACACAGAGGTGGTTGAGGCGCAAGCGTCGCTGTTGGCGCGCTGGATGTCGGTGGGCTTCGTGCACGGTGTGATGAACACCGACAACATGACCATCTCGGGCGAGACGATCGATTACGGGCCATGCGCATTCATCGATCGCTACAACCCAGCCACAGTGTTCAGCTCGATCGACCACGGCGGGCGCTACGCGTATGGCAATCAGCCAGTAGTGGCGCAGTGGAACTTGGCGCGTTTGGCCGAGACGCTGTTGCTGTTGTTTGCAGAGACCAAGGAAGAAGCAGTTGAACTGGCAACCGCAGTGCTGGTGTCGTTTACCGAGCGCTGCGATGCCCACCGATCGGCCGCCATGCGTGCCAAGGTGGGTCTTGCAGGCATAGGTTCTGATGACCCAACGTTGCTCGACGATCTGCTCGCGTTGTTGCACGCTCAGGCCATTGATTTCACGTCGTTCTTCCGGTCGCTCTCGAATGTGGTGCGGGGCGACGCTGAAGCCACTCGTGCGATGTTTGCCGATGCGATGGCGTTTGATGCGTGGGCGCAACGGTGGCAGGCGGCTCGAGCGAGCGATGGCCGACCATCCGAAGAAGTAGCGGCAGCGATGGATCGAGTGAACCCGATCTACCTCCCTCGTAACCATCTGGTTGAGGCTGCGCTAGTGGCAGCGACCGCCGGCGATATGAAGCCGTTCACCGAATTGGTCGATGTGCTTGCCCATCCGTTTGATGAGCGCCCAGGGCTGAACGCATACGCATTGTCTGCGCCAGCCGAAGGCGCTCCGTATCGCACGTTTTGCGGCACCTGATCGGGTGCCGCAGTTGCGGCGATTAGACGTGGCTGAAAGCGCGGGCAGGCGCGGTGAAGACCACTGAGCGAGCCGCTTTGTAGAGGTCTGCGCCAATGAAGCCGGA
>CANNMD010000210.1 GCA_947505655.1 Acidimicrobiaceae bacterium
AGCGCTCATCGGCAAGTTCAGATTCTTCTGGCCCACGGTGTTCACCGGCATGGCCATCGGCATGGTGCAGTCGGTGTTCACCAAGCTGCAAAACGACCTCAGTTGGTTTCCAAAATATGGCGCCCGCGAAGGCCTGCCGTTTGTGGTCATCATCATTGCAATGGCACTACTCGGCGAGCGTCTGCCCGAGCGTGGCTCTGCCGATACGTGGAAACTGCCAGCAGTGCCCCAAGCTCGCGTCACTCCGATCAGCGTGCTGGTGCCATTGGTGGCAGCGGTTGGCGGACTCTTCTTGCTCGGCCCACTGTGGCGCGGTGCGATCATGACCACGCTCATCGCGATTGTCTTGGCTCTGGCACTGGTGGTGCTCACCGGCTTTGGTGGACAGACCTGGCTGGCGCAGATGGCGTTCGCTGGCGTGGCCGGATTTGGTCTCTCAAAGTTGGCGATGAGTTGGCACGTGCCGTTCCCCATCGCCCCGATTCTTGCGGCGCTCATTGCCGCCACGTTTGGCGTGTTGCTCGGCCTGCCCGCGCTGCGTGTGCGCGGCACCAACCTGGCCATCATCACGCTGGCTGGCGGAGTCGCCATCTCAGAGTTCGTATTCAAGAACCCCACGTTCGTTGGCGACATCGGCACCGGCGGAGCCAAGATTCCGAACCCAAAGTTCGCGGGTATTGACCTAGGTTTAGTGCTCGGCAGCAAATCGTCGCGACCCGTGTTTGGCGTGTTCTTGATCGTCATCACGTTTGCGTTGGCGATGATGGTCGTGAACATTCGGCGCAGCGCCACAGGCCGACGAATCTTGGCGATCCGCTCGAACGAACGTGCCGCTGCGTCCATCGGCATCAACGTGGCTTCGGGCAAGTTGCTGGTGTTTGCACTGTCGTCGTTTATCGCCGGTGTGGGCGGATGCCTCATCGCCTATCGCTTCGGCTCAATCTCCGATGTCTCATACGGCACGGTGGCATCGCTCACAGCGCTCGCGTTTGCATACCTCGGCGGCATCACCAGTGTGAGTGGCGCAGTCACCGCAGGCATCGTGGCGTCATCGGGTGTTGCGTTCTTTGCAAGCAGCCGCTTGTTCGGATCGATGGGCCGCTGGGAAGCGCTGATCGGCGGCGTGCTGCTGATTGTGACCGCGATCAAGAACCCCGAAGGCATCGCCGGTGCCATCAGAGGTATCGCTGAGCGAGCGCGGCTGAAGCGGACGCTTGGCGAAGCGCCTCAGCCAGCTGCGGTGCTCGAACCGGCCTGACGCCGTCACCGACGTCGGCGCCGTCAGCGCATCACCGACGTCACGGAATGCAGATGTTGCGGCTCTTCAGGTTCTTGCAGAACCTGAACCCGGGCCCAGAGAAGTCGACGTCGGCGCCGTAGGTTCCCAACCCGCTCCATCTCCCGCCGGCGCCCACAGATGCCTTCACGCTCACGTCGCTGTTCACGGTCAAACCTGCTGCCGACGAGATGGCAAGTGTGACGTTGCCCGAGAAGTCGCCCTTGAGCCCGCCCCATTTGCTGCCGACCGAGTCGGACCCGCTGAAGTAGGCCGAGGTCGAGGCGTTGAAGCCCCAGCTGCCGTCGAGGGCGGTATCCGGGATGTTGAACGGGAGGCCCTTGAAGCTCGACGAGAAGTTGAACTTCGAGGTCACGGCGCCCGCGCATGGACCCTGAAGGCAGATGATGAAGCCAAGTGTCGCCGGAACGGTGATCAGCCCTAGGTCGATCTGCGGATTGATCACGATGTTCAACTCCGGGTTGTTCGGCGGCAGTTTGGACCAAGCGGTGGTAAATGGGCCGGTGACTCCTCCAGGTGTCTTGAATCTCCCTGCAAAAGAACCCGAGACTCGGAGCTGCGCGATCGGGAGGTAGTAGGTGGAGACTCCCTGGGTTAACGCAAATTCGAAAGATGACAGAATCTTCCCGTTGGGGAAGTTGCCGGATCCACTGAGCGAGTAGGAGTTGGTGGCTGGTTGGAACGAGCCGCTCAGCGCGACCTCCGTGCCGGCAAGCTGCATGGCGCCGGCGGCTTCCATCGTGAACAGTGGCGTGCCTGAATTCTTGGCCGTCACAGACATGGTCAGGTTGAATCCGCCGATCGAGACCGCACCTCTGCCGGTGGTCGTGCAGCCGGTGTACGCGGTGCAGGATCCAGACACCTCGATGCGTGCAGCGGCGCCAATCCTGATCGCGCCGATCATCTCGGAGCGCGGGTTCGGGTTCCAGCCGCCGGCAGTAACGAACAGGCGCAGCGAACCGTCGAAACGGACGTCCTGGCTGGCACCGGGGTTGTCAATGTTGAGCCACGCCCGCAGTGTTGGAGTCTTCGTCGCCGCGGTTGGGCCCTGCGGGTTGGGGTTGTAGACCGCGAAGAGGTCGACTGAAGCAGCGAACACCTTTGCCTTGGCGCGTATCTGCAGACCTGCCGGGACATCGAAGATTCCAACCGAGCAACCGGTCGGAGAGAGCAGAAGGCTGAAGTACGTCGCAGTGACGATGTTCGTTTGGGCTGGCAGAGCCATGATCGGAGTCGCGCTGTTGGGGTCGCCGACGGCGACGGACAGGCACGGGCTGACGGATGAAAGGTTCATCACGAATGCCACGGGGATGTTTGCGTTGGAGTCGATCCCCATGTATTCACGCAGCTTGCCAGGAAGTGTTCCGGCGCCAGCGAGACCGACCGAAACGTACGGCCAGATGCCGGGGGTCAGCCCAATCTGGAGCGCCACCGAGTTGAGGTTCAGTCCGGTGACACCAAAGATGTTCGGCCAGACACTCGCACCGTTCGTGCCGACAGCAGAGATTGAAATGGTGTACGTCGGCGAGCTCTCGGCGTAGCACACCGTAGGTGCCACGACCCCCGGTAACTGCGGGCCGACCGCTGGGCCAGCGGCAGCACACACGCTCACAAATCTCGCAGCAAGCACGAGGTCGATCGGGCTGTTGCCGTCGATCTCCATCGTTCCGTTCGCTGCCAGCTCGAACCCCAACTCTGAACCGATCGTCGGCTCAAAGTTGATGATGCCAGTGAACACGAAGCTGGTGATGGTGGTCTTGACGTGTGGAATCGGGGGCAGCTTGATGCTGGCCGGAATCACTGCGCTGACCTTCATCAGACCGGAGGTCGTGTAGGTGGCGTAGGCGCCGAAGTTGTCCTTCGGAATGCCAAGATTTTCGTTGAGCCACTTGGGAGTCGGCAGTGAACCGGCAAACATGAACGTGCGCGGAGGAATACGCACAACGGTGCCGAGTATCTTCGCCGAGACGTCCTGCTGGGAAGAGGAGTACCCGATGCTCGACATGCTCGTGTCGCCCAACTTCGGCTTGTTACTAATCGAGCCAACGATCACCGTCCCGCCGTCGACGTAGGCAACCAACAGCTGGCGGAGGTTAAATCCACCGATCTTGGGGATGTTGATTCGACCCTTGCCGCGCACGAGGACATCGAAGCCACCGTTGGCCGAGCCGCTGTTCACGATGATGTCGCCGCTGAGAGCGGCGAACGTGGTGTCGCCGGCTGCAATCCGGATGGTCAGGTCGCTCATCGCGATGTTGCCCGTGTCCGTCACCAAGCTGGCGGTGGCGGTGGCGTCGAAGAGACCCTCCAACACGAAAGCGCCTGAGCTCAGGTTCACCGCTGCTTCGTATTTGCCGGACGCCTGTTGGGGAAGTCCGCTTCCGAGGTCCGCGAAGAAGCCCGGGCTGGCAGCTGTGCCGTCAGCAGCGATGCTCAGGTACACCGCCGTCGCGGCACTGGCTGAGCAGAGCGAGGTGGATGTAGCGACGACTGGGCACGTTGGCTTAATAGAGACGGTGCCGCCGAGCAATGCGAGTTTGCCGTTCTTCGTGGCACCCGTATCACCCACGACACTGGCAGCAGCTGCAAGTGTCCCGCGAAGGTTCCACACGGTGGCGCTCGGTGTTGCGGTGATGGAACCCGAGAGTGAGCCGATCGAGAGGTTCACGGCGCGGATGGCGACCGTTGCGGTTGCTGCGTTCGCGAGCAGTGTCCAGGTGGTGTCGCTCGCGTACGTCAGCGACACGGGGATACGCAGTGTTCCGAACGCAGCCTGCGCGGTACCCGACCACGTCGGCACTCCCGATGCATCGAGAACCGAGGTGCCGACCTGAGCGGACAGCGTGATCTGGCCGCCGGAAAGTGTTGTTGGGGCCGCAACAGTGGCAGGCGTGGCCGAAGTCGGGGTGGTGGTGCCCGAAGGTGTGCGAGCGACGGTCACCGGCCCGATTGGTTCGACAACCAGGGTCGGTGCGCTGACGGTGCCGAAGGCCTCGAGGCTGTTGGCGCTTCCCGTCGCAGTG
>CANNMD010000211.1 GCA_947505655.1 Acidimicrobiaceae bacterium
ACTTCGTCGGTGACGTGTTCGTGCAGTGTGTCCCACTGCTGTGTGCGAGTGATGGTCTGCAGGCGCTCGCCAAGGTCTTGCCAGCCATGCAGCGTGAGCGTGCGCCGGTATGCCGGAGTGGAATACAAAAAGGCGAGCAGGCGGCGGTGGTGTTCGCGGTTGCGTTGCACATCGGTAGCCGTTGGACCCGTGATGTATTGGCTGCCGCTGACCAACTCGATGTTGGTGGGCAAGCGACCGGTGCTCGCGGCGCCTTGTGCCAGTGCCGGCAGGCAGATCTCGCGCAGGTAGCGCGGGTTCGAGTTGGTTGGGTGGGTCACGATGCCGTCGGCATGTGAGCCGGCCAAAGCCAGCATGCGATCGTTCACACCGCCGAGCCACAGCGTGGGCAACGTGACATCGAGCGGACCGGGATTGAAGAACGGCTGCAACCGATTGAACGTGTAGTTCGTGCTCGTGTAGTTGAGCGGTGTGTTGTGTTGAAAGGTTTGCCAGATGGCTCGCAGCGACTCGACGTAGTCGCGCATGCGCGTGACCGGCTCGGTCCACGGCACCGAGTACCGCCCCTCGATGTTCTGCTTGATCTGCGTTCCGAGTCCGAGCTGAAAGCGTCCGCCGGAGAACGCGGCAAGGTCCCAAGCAGCGCACGCCGTGAGCATTGGGCTGCGCGGGAACGCCAACACAACGCTGGTGCGCACCGTGAGGTGAGTGGTGTGCTCGAGCGCGAGCAACGACACGGCGAGGCCATCGTGCACGGTTTCGGGCACGTGCAAGCCGTCGTAGCCAAGGGCTTCGACGCGTTGGGCATAAGCGATGGTGTCGCGTAGCGACACGCGGTCGGACATGCCGGCATAGACCCGCATGATTATTGGTCCTGATCGCTGGCGCTGTAGGGCCCGTCGGGTTCGCTGACGGGTTCGGTTGATGGCCCAGCCGATGCGAGGCGACGCCCGGTCTCGACGATGCCTTCGCGGCGCTCGGCCAGGCTGGCCTTGTCGAACCGGTTGGCGATCCAGCGCCGGGCGCGTTCGTTCTCATGCGTCCACGCTTGGGGTGGGGTGAGCTCGGCCACTTCGTCGTAGAGCGCCATGACTGCCTGCACCGAATGTGCGGGATTGGCGGCGATGAGCGCGGCGATCTCGTGGGCTCGACGCAGCAGATGCTGGTGCGGCACCACCTCGTTCACGAGGCCCCACGCGAGAGCCGTTTCGGCATCAAGGAACGCGCCCGACAGGCTGAGCTGCTTGGCGCGGCGAATGCCGATGGCCTCGGGCAGCATGACCGTGAGACCCCAACCGGGGAGTAGGCCTACGCGGGCGTGGGTATCGGCGAAGCGGGCACGATCGGAAGCGATGAGGAAATCGCAAGCGAGAGCGATTTCGAATCCGCCCGTGACCGCAGCGCCGTTGATGGCACCGATTACTGGCTTGCGATGCGGTGGAATGGCAGCGCGATATGGGGGCGGGGGATTGGGCTCGCTGCCGCGCTCGCGGGTGGAGAGTTCGCGCAGATCGAAGCCAGCACAAAACGCCGGATCGGCTCCGGTGAGGATGATGGCGTGCACGTTGTCGTCGTTGTCGCACTTCGTGATCGCGGCAGGAAACGCTGCGGCAAGCTCGGGGTTGAGCGCGTTGCGCGAATCGGGACGATTGAGGGTGACGGTGGCAATGCCGTCGGCGATGTCGATCAGGACGGTGCTCATCAGCTGTGCAGTCCAGAAACGAGAACCGGCACGCGACCTCTATGAGTGGAGATGCCCTCGGTTAGTCTTGGTGCGGGACGACGTTTCAGCGCCTTCATAGATGCCATTCACCAAGGCTACGACGTTGTGACGTTGGACGCCGAAGTTGTTCGGAACGCGTGAATCTGCTTCCGGCGCACCATGCTGGTGTCATATGTTTTTTAGATCGGAGCACCCACGTTGAGCGGGAATGCGAGTTACAGCCATCAACACGCAGGGGTGATTACGGTCGAGGCGGTCGAGGCCCCCGAGGTCATCACCTCCGACTGGATCGATGAGCAACTCTCGTCTACCTACGATCGCTGTGGATTGCGTGCCGGCTTGCTGGCCGAACTTGCGAGCATCAAAGAGCGCCGGTGGTGGCCCGATGGCGTCACGTTCGATCAGGCAGCAGCATTAGCGGGTCGCCGAGCAATTGATGCCTCGGGTGTTGATCCAGCCGAGATCGGCATGTTGATCAGTACCTCGGTGTCGAAGCATCATCTCGAGCCGTCGGTTGCGTGCGCTGTGCATTACGAGCTTGGCCTACCAACGTCGTGCACCAACTTCGATCTCGCCAACGCGTGCCTTGGCTTTGTGAGCGCGATGCATCTCGCCGCTACGGCTATCGACGCGGGTCAGATCAAGTACGCCCTCATCGTCGATGGCGAGGGCAGCCGCCAAACGCAGTCGGCAACGATTAAGCGTTTGCAGCAAGAAAATGCCACCGCCGTCGATGTGTTCGACGAGTTTGCCTCGCTCACGCTTGGGTCGGGTGCCGCAGCAATGCTGATGGGCAACATGAACACTCACCCCGATGCGCATCGCGTGGTTGGCGGCGTCGTGCGGGCGGGTACGCAACACAACAAGCTGTGCGTCGGCGATCTCGAACGAATGACCACCGATACTCGACGCTTGCTCGAAGCCGGTCTCGAGCTTGGTATGGCCTGCTGGGCCGAGGCACGCGAGACCCACGACTGGGCCAACGGTATGGATCGTTACATCGTGCATCAGGTGAGCTCGGTGCACACCCGCATGCTGTGCGAGAAACTCAGCATTGACCCAGCGCGAGTGCCGCTCACCTATCCGAAATACGGCAACGTTGGTCCCGCCGCGATCCCGATCACCCTGGCTGGCGAGGCACCGTCGCTTGTCGCTGGCGAGCGCTTGCTCTGCATGGGCATTGGGTCCGGCCTGAACACGAGCTTCACCGAAATCGTATGGTGAGTCGGAGCCTTCGTTCTGATTTGGCACCGCGGCGTCCAACAGCCGCGCAGTTTCGTCGGTGGGGAGTCGACCCGATGTGGTCGCGCATTGTTGAGGTGCCATCCTCCGATGGTTCCACGCACACGTGGCATGTGCTCGAACGATCACCCGAAGCTCCGATTGCCACCATCGTTTGCGTGCACGGCAATCCCACGTGGTCGTTCTATTGGCGCAGTCTGCTCGATCGTCTCGGCGATCGTTATCGAGTGATTGCGGTCGATCAGCTCGGCATGGGCTTCTCGCAGCGCACCGCACAACGGCCGTTCGCGCAACGGGTCACTGACCTTGGCGATGTCTTGGCGGCGCTCGATCTGAGCGGTCCGGTTGTCACGGTTGCGCACGATTGGGGCGGTCCGATATCGCTCGGATGGGCGCTCGATGAAGCTGCCCGCACCGATGCGTGCTGGCTAGCCGGCGTGGTGTTGTGTAACACCGGAGTCGCGGTGCCTGCGGGCCGTAAGGCGCCCGCGCTGATTCGGCTTGCTGCCGCTGGGCCACTCACCGATTTCGTTGGGCGACGCACGCGCATCTTTGTTGATGGCACGTTGATGTTGTCGGGCAAACGCATTGGGCGCGCGGCTCGAGATGGCTATCGGGCGCCGTATCGCCGTGCTGCCGATCGCTACGCGGTAGCTGAATTCGTTGGCGATGTTCCGTTTACTCCAGCGCATCCCTCGGCCGCCGCAATCGATCAGGTGGCTCAAGATCTGCGCAGTCTCACCGTGCCCACCCTGTTGGCGTGGGGTGCGCGTGATCCGGTGTTCAACGACGACTTTGCTCTCGATCTGGCTGCTCGGGTGCCACACGCAGACAAGCATCGTTTCCCTGGCATGGGACATCTGGTGGTCGAAGAAACCGATGTGGCTGCGCTGATCGACGGGTGGTTGAACGAGCGTGTGATTCATACGGCACCCGCTGTTCAAGCCGAGCCCGTCGAGCATGCAGCGGCACCGCCTATTTGGGCCGCGATTGAGGCCAAGCGCACCGACACATCGGCGGCATTTGTCGATGGCGTCACCGGCACGACCACATCGTTCGCAGTGTTTCATGATCGAGTCATGGGCGTCGCCGGCGCTTTGGCAGCGCGTGGCGTGAAGCCCGGCGATCGCGTTGCGGTGCTGGTGCAACCCGGCGTCGACCTGTTGTCCACGGCATACGGATGCTGGCGCGCCGGCGCGGTCACGGTGATCGCCGATCGTGGTCTGGGTCTGCGCGGTCTTGGTGCTGCAGTGCGAGCCGCCGATGTCTCGCTGGTGATTGGCGCACCGAAGGCGTTGGCCGCTGCCCGCGCCATGC
>CANNMD010000212.1 GCA_947505655.1 Acidimicrobiaceae bacterium
ACTCGTTTGCCAAGCGCGGCAGCGTGCATTGCAATGGCCGCCGCAGCAGTGGTCTTGCCGACGCCGCCCGAACCACAGCTCACGATGATCTCGGCATCGCGCAGCACGATGTCGAGCGCTGATAACTGCGTGGTGCTCATGATGGAAGCTGCGCAATCTGTTGCATCAACGACTGCGCGAGCACGCTGATATCGGCGGGAGTGAGTCCGGCGACTGCAAGTTGCGGCAGCACGATCTGGGCGAGAGCAAGATCGGTTGACAACCGATTGAGTTCGTCGCGCTGACACTGGCGGCGGTGATTGCGATAGTCGGCGGCGGCCAGCAGATCGGGGTCGACAGAAAGCAGATTGTTGTCGGTGTCGACCACGGTGATTGGCTCGCCGAGATCGACACCGTTCACGATGATCGGCCCCAACTGCACGCCCACGCGCTCTTCTACCGAATACGCCGTCTCGATGAGTTCGTTGATGGGCGTTGTCTCGGGCAACGTAACCAGCAGCACCTGGCAGCGGGTTGGGTCTTGGAACATCTCGAGGACGTCTTGCGCCTGCGTATGAATGGGGCCGCCGCGAACCGTGTCGAGCAGGCCGCGGGCCGCAAGCAAGAACGTGATGGCGTGACCGGCGGCGGGGCCATCGACCACGATGAGGTCGTAGTCGTCGCTGCGCTCAAGTTGTTTGAGTTTGCCGAGCACCACGATGTCGTCGATGCCAGGTGCAGCGGTGGCTACAACATCGATGATGCCGCTGGTGGCGAGGCGCTTCGAGACTCGATGCAGACCGTGCGTGTCGAGATAGTCGGCGAGTGCCTCAGGGGCAGTGATGGTGAGCACCTCTACAGAGGTGTCGGCGAGGAGATCGTTGAGCACCGGCTTGCCCTCGAGTTCGACAGCGAGGACGCGAAGTCCGGCACCGGCTGCGGCATGAGCCAATACAGCGGTTACGGTTGTCTTTCCTACGCCCCCTTTCCCGGCCACTATGACCAGGCGGGCTGCACCAAAGAACTGCACTGATTCCACACGCCCTCCGGAGGCTCTCTTGCGCAGACTAGCGATCATCGTGTTGGCCACAGCGGCCGGAGTCGGTCTTCTCGCGCCCCCAGCGGGTGCGGCGAGCCCGTCAACTGGCGTTGCGCGCCCCGCCGACGCGGCCTCTGATGCGCTTGCGCCAGTCGATGTCGTGCAGGTCAGCGGCCTGATCGACGAGATTCTTGTGGACTCGATTACGCAGTCCATCAAACAGGCTGAGGCCAATGGGTCGCAAGCCCTTATTTTGCAGATCAACTCCACCGGCGCTGTTGTTTCACGCGATCGCATGGCCGTGTTGCTCGGTCGCCTCCACAAGTCGCCAGTGCCCATCGGCATCTGGGTCGGCCCGTCGGGCGCTCATCTCTATGGCTTGCCGGCGCAATTGCTCGCCGCAGCCGACGCCACTGGCATGGCCCCCGGCGCCAGCATCGGCAACTACGGCACGCCACTCGAGGTCGAGGGTGTCGCCATCGATTTCGGCGCTGCCACCGACAAACTTCGCAACGGAACCCTGGGCTTCCAAGACGCCCGCACCGCTGGCGCACTGAAGTTGCAGACCACCGACGAAGGTGTGCCTGCGATCAAGAACATGGTGTTGCAGATGGATGGCATGCAGGCGCGTGGGCGCACGCTCGACACCATCAGCGAGTCGCTCACCGATCAAGGCGGCACACAAAACAACGCCACGCTGGTGCGCTTCTTCAAGCTCAGCTTGATCAACCAACTCATGCACACGGTCAGCAGCCCAGCGGTTGCCTACCTGTTGTTCATCATCGGCCTGGCGCTGCTCATCTTCGAGTTCTTCACCGCCGGCATCGGCGTGGCTGGCGTCGTTGGCGCAACCTGTTTGGTCTTGTCGTGTTACGGCCTCAACGCCCTGCCGCTACATGGTTGGGCGCTTGCCGCGATTCTCGTGTCGATGGTCGCGTTCGCGATCGACGTGCAAGTGGGCGTGCCGCGGCTGTGGACGGGTGTCGGTCTCGTGCTGTTCATCGGCGGGTCGTTCACGCTGTACCGCGATGTGCTCGGTGCCTCGCTGCGTCCGTCATGGATCACACTCATTGTTGGCATTGGCGGCATCATGCTCACGTTCATCGTCGGCATGCCTTCGATGGTGCGCACCCGTTTTGCAACGCCAACCGTGGGTCGCGAATGGATGATCGGCGAGATGGGTACTGCGCTCGCCGACATCAGCCCCGAGGGCATCGCCGAAGTGTCGGGCGGTCGCTGGCGCGCTCGCGCCAACCGTGCAACTCCTATCAAGGCTGGCGAGTCGCTGCGCGTTATTGCCATCGATGGCGTCACGCTCGAGGTTGAACCCGAAGAGGGCGGCGCCAAGGATTACCGCGAGATGCGCAAGAAGTCAGGCGATGCAGTTGATGCAACGGCTGAACCCGCCGCCGTCGCCGCCGTCGCCGCCGTCGTCGACTGACGTCGACTGACCAGCCGTCTAACGTTCTGCGGTCACGAGCCACACGTTGCCATCGAATGAGACGGCATCGTCAACCAATCGCTGACTGAACTCGGCGCGGATCGCGGCTTGTGCGGCGGCAAACGTGGCCTCATCAACTTGAGCACGCAGATTCTGCCCAGCGGTGGTGCTCATCGACTGGTTCACCGCCGCCTCGAGGCCTAACCCGGCGCCGAGCATGGTCTGCGCGCTGAACGGTTCGATCTGCACCGCCGACCATCCCGCAGTGGTGAGGACGCTCTTCACGCGATCGCGATCGCGAAACGCGAATGGACCCGGAGCGTTGGCGGGCGGAAGCACCGGCTCTGGTGTGAAGGTGCGCATGATCTGCGCGGGCAACGAGATCCATTCGTTGAGTTCTTCGCGTTGCCAACACACAAAGGCCAGGCGGCCGCCAGCGCGCACGTTGCTCGCAAGGTTGGTGAAGGCCGCAGTTGGGTCGGCGAAGAACATGACTCCGAATCGCGAGAACATCGCGTCGGCATCGTGATCGATTGGTGCGATGCGATCGGTCTGCGCATCGGCCACCACGAACGAGACCGTTGGCCGGCCGATAGTGCGTTCGCTTGACGCAGCGATCATCGTGGTCGAGATGTCTGCACCGATCACCCAACCAGACGGTCCCACAACGTCGGCGATGGCGAGCGTGGTCGTGCCGGTGCCGCACCCGATGTCAAGGATGTGTTCGCCAGGCTGAGCATCGAGCGCGCCGAGAGCGGCATTGCCAAAGTGCACGAGCTGTCGGTCGAACTGGGCCTGCTGTTGCACCCATTGACGCCCCGCATTCTCGGTCCAATACGTTGACTGTTGTTGGTTCGCACTGCTTTCTGCCATGCCGCAGCTTCGCATGTGCCTACGATGGTGAGCGATGACCACAGGTGCCCCAAGCGCTCCGTTGGCCTCGGCTGCTGGCGGTTCTCGCCAGATCGTGGTCGAAAAGCGCACGTTTGTTCAGGGCCGCCCCGCCGCATACAGCGTGGCGGGTGCCGGAATGCCAGTGGTTCTGCTGCATGGCTGGGCGTTGGCCCATCACACCTACCGCGATGTCATCACTTCAATCGCTCAGCAGGGTTGTCGTGTTATCGCCCCGGCCATGCCTGGCTTTGGTGGCACGCACGAGATCCCAGCGCGCGACTTCTCGATTGCTGGTTATGCGCGTTGGGTTGCAGACCTGCTCGACGCTCTCGAAGTCACCGAACCGGTTGTGGTGGTGGGTCATAGCTTTGGCGGCGGCGTGGCCATTCGGTTGGCACATGATCACAGCGATCGGGTGCGTTCGATGGTGTTGGTCAACTCGGTTGGCGGATCATCGTGGCGTAAGGGCCATGTGATCCAATCGATCGCCGAACGTCCGCTGTGGGACTGGGGCCTGCACTTCCCGGGCGATATCTGGCCGTTGCGCCAGGCGCGGCGCGTGCTGCCGGTGGTGGCCGAAGACTTCCTTCCGAATCTTGTGCGCAACCCGCGCGCCATCATCAAGGTGGCCAACTTGGCGCGTCGCGCCGATCTGCGTAGCGAGCTCGAAGCGCTACGCGAGGCCGGCAAGCCGATCACCATCTTGTGGGCCGCGCGTGACGGCATCATTCCGCGTGAATCGTTCGAGGCGCTGTGCGTTGCGGCGGGTGTTCAAGGAACCGTGGTCGAGGGTTCGCACTCGTGGCTGCTCGCTGATCCCGTGCAGTTTGGCGAAGTGATCACCAACGACATGAACGTCGCCAAGCTCGCTCGCGAACTTGATCAGAAGGTGCCACCAAAG
>CANNMD010000213.1 GCA_947505655.1 Acidimicrobiaceae bacterium
GAGTTCGGCGGTGGCGCCGTAGCGCTCTGGCCGAATGCGATCGCGAAGGAAGCGGTCGAGACGTCGTTCGATGATGAGGTGGTTGTCGTGCATGGTGTTTCGATCAGGCGACGGCGACTTGGCAAGCAACCCGTGTCATTGCGTTGACGCCCTGTTTGAATTCTTCGTCGGTGATGCGTTCGGTGGTGCCGTCGTCGTCGATGAGGTCGCTGACGGTCATGATGGCCAACGTCTCGATCTGGTGAATGGCACCGAGCGTGTACAAAATTGACGCCTCCATCTCGACGCCGAGGTGGCCGCGCTCGCGCCATCGCTGCATCAGGCCGGGACGATCGTCGTAGAACAACGCGCTGGTGACTATGGGACCTACGAATGTGCGTGGGTTCGATTCGCGGGCGAAGGCCACCGCCGACTCAACGAGCTGCCACGTTGCGGTTGGGGCATGCGCCTCGCCGTGGGTGAGCATCGCCGTGGTGGGGTCGTCGGGGGTTGCGCTGAGCGCAATCAGCGTGTCGCCCATGCGTAGGCCGTGCTTGAGACCGCCGGCGCTGCCCACTCGAATGATGCGCTTGGCGCCGAGCTGAATGAGCTCGCTGTAATAGATGGCGGCGCTTGCTGCGCCCATGCCTACCGACTGAACGCTGATCGGCGTGCCATTGAACGTGCCGGTGAAACCGAGCATGCCGCGCTCGTCGTTCACGCACCGAAAGCCCGGATCGAAGAATGTTTCTGCGATGTGGCGGGCTCGATTGGGATCGCCAGGAACCAGCACTGCTGGGGCATAGTCACTGGGTTCTGCGCGAAGGTGAATAGGCATGAGATGCAGCGTAGGCGGCGCCGCGACGGCGTGACTTACTTCGGGCAGTTCGGGCACAGCGTTACTCGTATGAAGTGTTGGCGCGCACCGAGTCGAACACGGCGCTCATTGCGCCAAAGACGGCTTGGCTGTCCATCAGCTTTTGTTGGTTGCCGGTGAGCAAGATGCGCCCCTGAATGAAGGCTTCTTGAGCGTTCAGTGCGCCAGTGGCCACGCTCACGGCGGTGTCCCATGTTTGTTCGAATCGAACATCTTCGGGAAAGGCTGCGCCGGCAGCGAACAAGAGCTGGCCGTCGAGCACTTGCAGTGAGTACACGATGGTTCCCTCGGGTGCTTCGGTGACTACCTGAGTGACTCCAATGGAGCACTCGGCGGCGGCCTCGGCGACGCGTTCGTTGGTTGCGGCCTCATCGGCAACGGCATCGATCCAGTCCAAACTGAGGTAGCGCACCCCGTCAAGGTATCGCGCACGGCCTAGTGTGCCAAGCGATGTCTATTCCTTCGATCAGGCCGCTCAGCGAAAGCGACGAGACCCGCCATCCCAACTCGCCCGCCGAGGCATGGTGGTGGTGGGGCGTGTCGAGCGACCGCAGGGCCGGCATCTATGTGGGTCTCGAGTTGCGTGGTGATCGTTTCGATTATTGGGCTGGCATCGTTCGTGTCGACGAGCCGTATCTCTACATCGAAGAACTCGATGGCACCGATCTGCGCGACGGGCTCGAGATCAAACCTCCCGAGATGTGGGCCGACCATTCGTGCGATATTCCGTTTCAGCAATGGAGTCTTGGGGCCGAAGCGCACGGTGTGTTGCTCGATGATCCAAGCGAGGCGTGGAATCGCGCCTACGGCACGCTGGTGCCCGTCACGTTCGATGTCGAGTGGTACAGCGCCCGACAGCCGCAACTCATCGATGCACGCGATGTTAACGCTGTGGCGCCACCCGATGCCGTGGGCGGCTATCGGCAAAGCGGCGAGGTCGATTGCGAGATCGAATTGGCCACTGGTGTACTGCATTTCGTAGGTCCCGCCGAGCGAGTGCATGTGTGGGGTGGGGCATATCTACCATCATCGTTTGCGATGCCGATTGCGGCGTCGGGTCTGCGAGCGCCATACCGGCGCAGCGATGCGATCCATGTCGATCAGGTGCTCACCGATCGATGGTGGGTGAACACAAAGGCTGCAAACACATGACATACGAGCGCGACATTCTCGACGAGTTTGCCGACCGCAAGAAAGCCCCCGCGTATCGCGAGGTCATCGCACAGTTGGGCATGGTGGTCGAGGATCGATCCAGTGGATTCTGCGGCGACGTCGTGAAGATCACCTTCGAGGCGGTCACGTTGCGTGATCGTAAAAATCAGCAGCGCTATTTCACATGGAAGCCAGGTGGGTTTCTGCTCGAGGGTAAGCCGGTCACGTTGATTCGTGCAGCGGCTACGCCAGCACCACAGGCGTCGCGAAAGACCGTCACGAACAGTGGGTCGGTTGCCTCAGCAGAACCGGTGCGGGCGCGGGTGGCGCGAGCCGCACGTATTTGGGTCGAGGGCAAGCACGACGCCGAACTGGTCGAGCACGTTTGGGGCGACGATCTGCGTGAGTTGGGCATCGTGGTCGAACCACTGCATGGCATCGACGACCTCGCCGGTGCCGTGCGCGACTTCGGTCCGTCGAGCCAACGTCGCCTCGGGGTGTTGGTCGATCATCTCGTTGCCGGCTCGAAAGAGTCACGTATCGCCTCGGCCGTGCGTGACGACAACGTGTTGATCACTGGTCATCCGTTTGTCGATGTGTGGGCGGGCATTCGTCCGCAGGTTCTCGGACTGGCCGAATGGCCCGATGTGCCGCGTGGCCAACCATGGAAACAGGGGATGTGTCAGGCCTTGGGCACCGATCTCGCGACGTTCTGGCCTCGCTTACGAAATCGGGTAACCACCTACGCCGACCTGCGTCCAGAGCTCGTTGGTGCCGTAGAGCGGCTGATCGACTTCGTCAGCGAAAGTGACCAAGGCCCCGCTTCATAAGCGCGAACGACCCGCGCATTTGGCGCTCAGCGCAGGTGTACTGACATCTTCACGCTCCGCCAGGAGATGTCATGAAGCACCTCGGAGTACGGCCCCGACTACTTGTTGCTCGTGTCGCAGCGACAATGCTGCTCACCGTAAGCGCAGTGATGGTCGTGGCCGATGCGGCCGTGCCCCAAGCGTTCGCCAACGGGGTGCCCGTTTGCCCGCGAGGGTTCTTTCAAGTGTCTGCGAACCACTTCTACTCCGTGGCCCCGGCGAGCAGCGGCTACACGGCTATCGGGTCGGGCACGATTGCGTCGGGCGATCTCAACGCCATTGGTTATCGCACGCAAGACAACTCGATCTATGGCGTGGTGAGCACCGCCGCATCATTGAGCGAGCTGTACAAAATCGACAGTGCCGGCGTGTTTACCGATGTTGGCCCCATCACCCCGCCGGTGTATCAGCCTCAGGGCGGAGACTTCACCAGCAGCGGACACTTGCTCGTCTACAACAGCGCAGACAACTGGTTCGATATCAACGTCGAGACTCGAGTCGCAACCCCTGTGGTTCTCGATGGCGTCGCCTGGGACTTCGCCCGGGCACTCGACATTGTGGTGGCTGGCGATGTGGCCTACGGCTTTAGTGGAACCATCCTGTACGCCGCAACGCTGACCATCGATGGGGCCGGAGTGACAACGGCGGTATTTCTCTTCGCAACGTCGATCACTGGCGCCGCTCCCCGACAAGCATTCAGTGCCGCATGGAGCGACTCCACCGGCGCGCTGTATTTCTACAGGGATCTCGATCATCGCTTGTATTCGTTGGCCTCGCCAGCATCAACCGCTGCGGTGCTTGTCTCCACGCTGGCCGACATGCCCTCCCAAAGCGATGGCGCATCGTGTCCCACAGCGTTGAGCCCATATTCGGCTCCGACCGCCAACCCCGACGTGTACTCGGCTGCAGCGGGTCACACATTGACGGCAACGGCTGGGTCAACCCCGGCGGGTGTGCTTGATAACGACGTTGGCGGTTCTCCGCTCGCAGTGAGTTCGTTCACCGCAGCGTCGCACGGTGAGGTGACGATGGCTGTTGGCGCTGGTTCAACCGGGTCATTTACGTATACGCCAACCCTTGCCAGCTTCGTGGGCGACGACAGCTTCACGTATGTCGCTGTAGACACTCAGCCGAGTCCGGCCTCGAGTGGGTCGACCACCGTGACCATCCATGTTGCTGATGTCCCAACGGTGACCACGCTGGCCGCCACAGGCATCGGCGAAACTGCAGCCACCTTGCACGGCACGGTGAACGCTCGCTACGCAGACACCAATGTGGCGTTTTGCTGGGGCACAGCGTCAGACCTTGTGGGCTGCATTGCCGCTGCTGCCACTGAATC
>CANNMD010000214.1 GCA_947505655.1 Acidimicrobiaceae bacterium
CGTGACCTTCTCGCCGCGCAGCATCGGCAGCACAATCTGCAATGCCTCTTCGAGCTTCTCGAAACGATCGGTGAATGTGCCGAACTCAAAGCCGAGCGACTTGTGCTCGAGCTCGAACCAACCGGCGCCAATGCCGAGCGTGGCGCGACCGTTCGACACGATGTCGAGCGCAGTGATGGTCTTCGCCAACAACGTGGGATGGCGATACGTTTTGCCGGTCACGAGTGCCGACAGCCGAACTGTGCTGGTGTGCTGCGCCAAGGCCGACAACAACGAGTAGCACTCGAACATTGGCTCGCTGGGAGCGCCAAGTCCGGGCAGTTGATAGAAGTGGTCCATCACGAAGACGCGGTCGAAGCCGGCTGCCTCTGCGGCCTTCGCCTGATCAACAACGTTCTGGAAGATTGCGGCTCCGGAGGCACCTGGAATGGTGAAGTTCGGAATCTGATAGCCAAGACGAGTCATATGGAGCGCTCCTGTACAGGGTTCGAGTTCCTTGATTCTGCCATCTCGAGCGCATGGGGTGGATGGGCAGCGCCGAAATTCAGACCATCGAATATCTGGCGAGGAATCTTCGTCCTGGGGGTTGACAATCGAACACTTGTTCGATTATGGTTTGACCCATGGAGACGCTGCTCACACAACTCACTTCGGCCAGTGCAGCCGCAGCGAACCTGTACACGCACGCCACCACCGCTGCGCTGCGCCGGCAGGCGCTATTGGGCTGCCAGTCGTTGCTTGATCAGATCAAGGTCGCCCAAGCACGGCTGATGGCCGATGCCACCACACATCGCGACTGGATCAGCACGGGCCACAAGAACATGGCCGACTGGCTCGCCGACACCACGAAGTCGTCCTACGGCGATGCCAAGCGCAAAGAAAAGCTCGGCAACGCGTTAGGCCAATCGCCCGATCTCAGTGACGCCGTTGCCAGCGGCCAACTCTCCCCCGATACCGCCGAAGCATTGGCCGACACCATTACCAACCCGCCACCAGCAGCCACCCCCGCCGACATCAGCGATCTTGTTGCCGCCACCAAAGGCGCCACCCCGCCACAAGCCAAAGCCGCAGCCGACTACTGGCGCGAACAACTCACCAGCGAAACCGAAGAAGAAGCCGAAACCCGTCGCTTCGCCAAGCGGGCCGTCACCACCACCATCCCCGCCGACGGCACCTCAACCACGTCCATCACCTTGCCGGTGTTGCACATGCGCGAACTGTTGAACGCGTTCGATCACGCTGCTGGCAAGTTCGCCGACGGCGATACACGCACCAATGCGCAACGCCTGGCCGACGGCGCCATCGCGCTCGCCAAGCTCTACAACTCGGGGCAAGTCAACGGCGGCCGCTCGAACCCCAACATCATCGTCACCATCACTGCCGAGGCATTCGCTGGGCTGACCAACCAACCAGGCCACACTCCGTGGGGCGACCGTATCTCTGCCCACACCATCCGCGAGCTTGCCAAAAATGCCACGCTGCAACGCGTGGTCATGGCCGGCGATTCGATCATCAACCTCGGCCGCAAAGTGCGCTACGCCAGCCACGATCAGTACCTTGCACTCATTGCCCGCGACGGAAGCTGCCGGTGGGGTAACTGCACTACACCAGCAGCCTGGTGCGATGTAGACCACGTCCAACAATGGGCCAACGGTGGCACCACCGACATCGACTGGGAGTGGCTGCTCTGCCCGCATCACCACACCCAACGTCACCAGCCCGGCGTCACTATCCACGGCAACGCCAACAGCAATACCCGAATCACGCTCGCCAATGGCACCACCATCCAATGCCCGCCCAAAGGCGCAACGCACCACAAATCCAAGCACTCAAAGCCGCCGCAAACTGCGCCGCCTGGCCGGCAGACCACCCAAGTCGCCTAGCAACTTCAGCCAGTCACAACGAGCCGAGCAAGTACCCGCGCAACGGCGCGGGCATCGGCGCGTGGGGAATTGCGGCGCTCGATCGGCAATGCTGTGCAGATGAGCTCTCCAGATGCAACGGCCGCGAATCGCATCGTCAGGCTGGTCGGCGTATACGACGCCGACAGCACGTTGCGCGGCGAGGTCGCTTATTGGATTGGCGCCCGCCTTGGCCGTCGACATTGCTCGCTGTGCGACATCACCCACGGCTCCTTCCGGGCTCGACCCGAATGGAACGCTTGTCGCACTGGGCTGCCAGTTCCGTTCGATACCTACCATCGCAACGATCAGCCTGATCAAGTTCGCTCGGCAGCAAACGGCCAGGCTCCGGTCGTTGTTGCCGAAACCACAGCTGGCCATGTTGTGTTGGTCGACCCAGTGCGCCTCAACGACTGCGGCGGTTCCCTCGACGACTTACTGTTAGCCATCGAGCATGGGGCCGCCCATCACGGCCTAGCGTGGGCGTCAATGAACGGAGAAGCAGTAACACAAGTCACCGTGTATTCCCGGCCGGGATGTCCGTTCTGCACATCGCTGCGCCGTGGCCTGCAGCAATCAGGCACGCCGTTCACCGAAGTGAACATCTGGGAAGACCCAGCCGCAGCAGCGTTTGTGCGATCCGTCGCACGCGGTAACGAAACCGTTCCTACCGTCACAGTCGGCGACGTGGCGATGGTGAACCCATCTGCAGAAAAAGTGCGCGAAGTTCTTAACGCTTCTTAAGCATCCAAGTGTTCGCAAAGAGCAACGTCACAATACCGACAGCCAGTGAACAGGATCAGTACGGCTCGACAGCCGGCGCCTCAGTGTCATCGCCCGACAGTCGAGCCTTCGCTGTCTGGCCGCGCTTGCGTGCGGGAACTGCGCCCGTAACCGCCGCCAACCCGAACAGCGGCATGTTGCCGTACACGGTCTCGACCGCAGCGTCGGACAACAAGATTGTCTCGTGGTAGATGCCAACCGACCCGTTGTCGCGCACATTCTTGTTAAACGCCCGCCACGCCGGCAGATGCGCTGCGCTCATCGACTTCGAGTACTGCTCGAGCTTCTCGAACGACTCCCAGTACTGCCACACCATGATGGTTCGACCCGAGAGAAACGTGCGCGGTTTACCCACGAGTCCCAAGCTTGGGTCCTTCTGCAACTCGATCAGCATCCGCGGCATCGAGACAAAGACGGGCAGCCACTTCCATGGTCGCCAGAGTTGATTGATTCTCATCCCGATGAGAAAGAGCACCTTGCCGTCGGCTCCAACGTCTGCCGAATACCTACCCCTGTTAATCGTTGCCACGCATGCCTCCCTGCTGGATCATCTCAATGTGATCACTGTTCACATAATGCCCGAATATGTGAACAGTGTCAACATTCATGGCAGAATGAATCCATGTCAGAGAAGCCGTATCACCACGGAGCACTCGAGGCTGCCCTTATGGACGCAGCTCTTGACTTCGTTCAGACGTCTGGCATCGAAGCCCTCACGCTGCGCGATCTCGCGCGAACGCTCGGCGTCTCGCCGTCAGCGGTGTACCGCCACTTCCCAAGCCGCGACCACCTCGTATCACGCGTGTCGCAGGCAGCGCGCGAAAGCCTGGCTCTCGCGCTGCTGGAGGCAAGAGATGCAGTCATTTCCAACGGCAGAGCGAAGCGCCGGTCGATCGAACGGTTCGAGGCCATCGGTCGCGCCTATGTGGTGTTCGCCACTCAACATCCGAGCCTCTTCGCGGCAGCGTTCGTTCTCTGCGACGTGCCGCCAGCCACCGAAGACAACCCAAGCGCGTGGTCAGTACTGGTCGACTCGGTCGAAGAGATGGTTGTGAGCCAGGCAATCCCGGCAAGTCGCCGCGCCGATGCGCCGATCATTGCGTGGGCCGGCGTTCATGGCCTCGCCAACATCCTCACGGCGTCGATCTGGCCCAAGGGCTACGCGTTCGACAACGAAATCGACGCGGTAGTCACCGGAATCTCGCGAGCGATTGGCTAATCACTCTCAATCTTCGAGCGAGAACCGATACACGTTTGTCTCGCGCGCCACGAAACCAAGTCGCTGATACAAGCGGTTGGCAGCCTCACGCGACGGACGCGATGTGAGGTCAACCGTCTTGGCACCCTTCGATCGGGCCACCGAGAGTGCGAACTGATTCAGCGCCTCACCAACGCCGCGGCCACGAGCAGCATCGTCGACAACGACGTCTTCGATCCACGCCCGCACACCGGTGGGAATACGAAACACCACCAGGGTGAGCGCGCCGAGCACATCGTCGCCATCGCTAGCCACCAACAC
>CANNMD010000215.1 GCA_947505655.1 Acidimicrobiaceae bacterium
AAGCCAGTATTCGTGGCTGCATCAAAGACAGGAAGCGTCTCGGACAATTCATTGCCATCGGCATCGGTGGCGCCTGGGCCGGTGAAGTCTGGGTTCGGCATGGTGACCTTGCCGTTCAGCGACATGTACTGCAGGTAGAAATCCTTGCAGTCGATGGCAACGCCATCGCTCCACACGGCCTTCGGATTGATCTTGTACACAACGGTCTGCGGGCTGGTCGAGGTGAGCTCTACCGAATCCATCAGGTCTTTCGACATCACAAGATCAAGCTTGTCGTCGATATAAAACGGGCCGGGCTGCAACAGGTTCAACACCTCAGTGTTGGCAAACGAGTTGTTCGTTGAGGTCAAGTTGTTATACGCAACTCCACCTTCTTCTTGGGCAAAGATCACTTCGCCACCGGTAACCGCAGGCGCTGACGAATCAGTCGTTGCTCCGGTGCCTGGCGTTGTTGAGTCAACGGCCTTCTTGTCGGAGCTACATGCTCCGGCAACGAGGGCCAGTCCGACCACTACAGCAGCAACCTTGCTGCGCTTCGAAACATTCATCTGTTGTCCTCCTGGGGTAGAGGGAGAAGATCGAGTCGCATAAAATTGCTACGCAACGGCACCGTGTTGTCCTCCCCGATCAACGCGGGTACGCAACGGTAACACGTTCGAATACCTGCTCAAATACCTTCTCAGAGGTTACGAAATTGCGCGATGCGCGCGAACTCGGCGGGGTCGAGGCTTGCCCCACCCACCAACGCGCCATCTACATCAGGCTGAGCCATCAGTTCGGCGATGTTGGCGGCCTTCACCGAGCCGCCGTATTGAATGCGAACTGCGGCAGCCGATTCGGCTCCGGCAATCTCGGCAACACACCAACGAATGGCGGCGCACACCACTTGGGCGTCGTCGGCGGTAGCGGTGCGGCCGGTGCCGATAGCCCAAATGGGTTCGTACGCAATGACCATCACCGCGACCTTGTCGTTGGGCCGACCCTTCAATCCGGCACGAACCTGGGCCAGCACGGTTGACTCGGTCTCGCCCGCTTCGCGCTGCGCGAGGGTTTCGCCCACACACATGATGGGGACCATGTTGTGACGCTGGATGGCCTCGACCTTCTTGGCCACCATCTCGTCGGTCTCGCCGAACAACTCACGCCGTTCGCTGTGACCGCAGATCACATAGCCAACACCAAGCTTTTCTAGAAAGGCCGGCGACACCTCGCCCGTGAATGCTCCGTTGGCCTCCCAATGGCAGTTCTGAGCACCTAGGAAGAACGGCATGTCGTCGGCCTGGATGAGCGTTTGCACGCTGCGAATGTCGGTGAACGGTGGGTGGATCACCACGTCGACAGCAGCGGCGCCTGCCTTTGGCACGTTGGCCACCAAGGTCTGCATGTACTGAATCGCCTTGAAGTGATTGTTGTTCATCTTCCAGTTGGCGCTGATGATGGGACGACGCTCAGCCGACACGTGGTGCTCCTCGTAATGCTGCGAGACCGGGCAGGTCGCCAAGCTCGAGCAGTTCGAGTGACGCACCACCGCCGGTGGAAACGTGATCGACTTCGTCGTCGAGTCCGAACTGTGCGAGCGCGGCGGCAGAGTCGCCGCCGCCCACCACGGTGAACGCTTTGGTGTCGGCCATTGCCTGAGCAACGGTGCGCGTGCCTGCAGCGAAGCGGTCGTCTTCGAACATGCCCATCGGGCCGTTCCAGAACACCGTGCGGGCATCCATGATGATGTCGCTGAATGCTGCCGCCGAGCCCGGCCCGATGTCGAAGCCTTTGGCTCCTTCGGGAAGGCGCGTGCCGTAGGTGCTGAAGACGCCCTCGGCGTTGAGTCCCACGATGTCTTCGGGAAGATGAATGGTCTTGCCCGACGCAAGCAAGCGCTTGCATGTCTCGATCTGATCTGGCTCTGACAACGAAGCGCCCACTGTCTTGCCCTGAGCCAAGAAGAAGGTGAAGCACATCGCTCCACCGATGACGAGCGCATCGACGGTGTCGAGCAAGGCCTCGACCACGCCGAGCTTGTCGGAAATCTTCGAGCCACCGAGCACAGCCACAAACGGCCGCTTTGGCTGATTGCGCAGACCAAGTAGTACGTCGACTTCTTTCTGCAGCAGCAGACCCATCGCCGATGGCAATGTCTTCGGCGGCCCAACGATGGATGCATGCGCACGATGCGCTGCGCCGAACGCGTCGTTGACATACAGGTCGATGCCGTCGATGAGGTTGGCAACGAACGCTGAATCGTTGCCCTCTTCGCCCGGATGGAACCGAAGGTTCTCCATCAACTCGACACCCGGCGCCAACACGGCGAGGCGCTCGCGCACCGGGGCCATGCTGTACTTCGGCTCGGGGCGACCCTTGGGTCGACCGAGATGGCTTGCGCACACCACGGTTGCCCCGCGCTCGGTGAGCCAATTGATGGTGGGTAGTGCCGCGCGAATTCGGAAATCGTCGCTGATTTCGCCATCGTTCATCGGCACGTTGAAGTCGGTTCGTACCAACACCCGTTTGCCCCGGACATCGCCGAGGTCGTCAAGAACCGGGATATTCGTCATCAGGATTTCTTGGCGGCCTTCTTGGCGCTCGAGGCCGACTTCTTCATTGCCTTGGCGGTGTACAGGGTGAGGTCGACGAGACGGTTGCTGTAGCCCCACTCGTTGTCGTACCAGCCGAGAACCTTGACCAACTTGCCCATGCTCATCGTGAGGCCGGCGTCGAACACACAGCTATGCGAGTCGGCAACGATGTCGCTCGACACAATGGGGTCCTCGGTGTACTTGAGCACGCCCTTGAGCGACGTGCGGGAAGCTGCCTTGAACGCAGCGTTGATCTCGTCAACAGTGGCGGCCTTCTTGAGGTTGCCGGTGAAGTCGGTGATCGAGCCGGTTGGCACAGGCACGCGCAATGCAGTGCCGTCGAGACGGCCCTTCATGCTGGCGAGCACCAAGCTGGTGGCACGAGCGGCACCGGTGCTCGACGGCACGATGTTGATGGCCGCAGCGCGGGCACGGCGCATATCGCTGTGTGGGCCATCGACCAGGTTCTGGTCGCCGGTGTAGGCATGCACGGTGGTCATCAAGCCGTTCTCAACGCCGAACGCATCGTCGAGCACCTTGATCATTGGCACGAGGCAGTTGGTGGTGCAGCTTGCGTTCGAGATGACCTGATGCTTTGCAGGATCGAACTCGTGATGGTTCACGCCGTACACGAATGTGGCGTCGGCTCCGTTGGCGGGGGCGCTCACGATGACCAGCGGTGCGCCGCCTTCGAGGTGCAAGGCAGCCTTTGGGCGATCGGTGAAGAAGCCAGTGGATTCGATGACGACATCAACGCCAAGGTCGCCCCACGGCAACTCGTTGGGGTTGCGCATCTGCAGCACCTTGAGCGTCTGGCCATCTACGCTGACGCCGTCTTTCACAGCTTTGATCGTGCTGTCCATCCGTCCGGCGATCGAGTCGTACTTGAGCAGGTGCGCCATTGTGGTCAGCGAGCCGAGGTCGTTGACTGCAACGAACTCAATGTCGGCGCCGCGAGCTTTGGCTGCACGAAAGAAGTTGCGACCGATGCGGCCAAATCCATTGATACCTACACGAACCGTCATGCGAGACGTGTCCTTTCACGAGGGGAAGAGTGCTCGGCAACCTTAGTGCGCCGACAACGCCCCGCGAATAACTGGCGCAGCTATGGAAGGTCGCGATGCGAAACTCGCGGCGCATAGCCAAGCCCGCGCATCCAGACTGCAAGCTCCTCGGCGATGGCCACCGACCGGTGCTGACCACCGGTGCATCCGATGGCAATCGAGAGATAGCTCTTGCCCTCGGATTCATACGCTGGCAGCAACAGCTCGAGCAAGGCTTCGTAACGCTTCAGGAACTCGGCAGTAACGGGTTGCTCCATCACGTAGCGACGCACGGGTTCATCAAGGCCGGTAAGCGGACGCAACTCGTCGACCCAATGCGGGTTCGGCAGAAACCGCACGTCCATCACCAGATCGACATCGAGCGGAATGCCCTGCTTGAAACCGAAGCTGGTGATTGCGGTACGCATCGCCGCGTTGTCGGACTCGGTAGTGAACGCATCGGTGATGCGAGTTTTGAGTTGATGCACGCTGATCGACGTGGTGTCGATGATGAGATCTGACTCGGCCTTCACCGGTTCGAGCAGCGATCGTTCGCGTTCGAT
>CANNMD010000216.1 GCA_947505655.1 Acidimicrobiaceae bacterium
AGTACCCGTCTCCGATTGAGCACCTGCTTGGGTCGCCGACGCAGCCGCTGTGCGATTCTGTACGACATGGAAATGAGCGACGTCTACGCGGCGTGCCGGAACGAACTGATCGAACTGGCCGAGTCAATCTCTGTAACCCAGGCGGGCGCCCCGCTCGCGGCCACTCCCCCGTGGACCGTGCTCGACGGCTACCGCCATCTCGCCGGTGTCTGCGCCGACTTTCTCGACGGTCGCCTCGACGGCGCCGGGTCGCCCGAGTGGACCGCGGCGCAAATTCAGAGCCGGCAGTCGCACTCGTTGACCGAGGTGTGCGCTGAGTGGACGACCAGTGGGCCGCTGTTCGAAGCGGCCGTTGCGCAGATGGGACCCACCATCGCGTTCCTCACATTCGATGTGTGGACGCATGGCCACGACATCCGCGCCGCAATCGGTGCTCCCGGCAATCGCCGCGACCCACGCGTGCGCGTGCTTGCCGACGCTGCACTGAGCATGTTCGCTGGACGATACGAGGCATCGGGCGCACCCACGTTGTTGATCTTGGTCGATGGCGAGCAATACCTGCTGGGAGCAATCGGATCCGAGGCCACCGTTACCTTGGGCACATCTGCCTACGAGTTACTGCGCATCCTGTTTGGTCGACGCAGTGCGGCTCAGATTGCGGCAGCTAACTGGACCGGAGACGCAGCCTCGGCCATCGACGCGCTGCACATCTTCGACCTTCCTCGTGTCGACATCGTCGACTGACTCACGTCGGTGAAGCAGCGCGCTCTGCGTTAGAGGTACGCGTTGGCTGCAGCTTGCACTGCCGCCACGATTGGCTCCCATGGCGCATCGGCTTGGCGCGTAATGGTGACGAAGTTGTTCACACCAAATATCGCGGCAACGCCACCGCCAGCAAAGACTGCTTCAGCGAACTGATTGCCCGCTGCTGCCTCTGCGTTAGCGAAGTTGATCGACGACGCCAACGTGATGTCGAGCGTGAACTTGGTCGCGTTGGGGTTTGGAGTGGGAGAAGGAGAAGCAGTGGCCACGCAGCGAGCGTACGGTCTAGGCGTAGGTGTTGCGCAGCTTCGACTTTTCTACCTTGCCCATCGCATTGTGCGGAAGAGCATCGACCACGTGAATCCGCTTGGGCACCTTGTACGCAGCGAGCACTACGCGTAGCGCTTCGCGCATACCGGCCACGTCGAGAGTCACCCCATCGATGGCGACGACCACGGCAACAACGGCCTCACCAAAATCGGCATCGGGAACACCGATAACAGCGCTCGATGCAACGCCCGGTTGCGCATCGATGGCTTCCTCGATCTCCTTCGGATACACGTTTAACCCGCCGGTGATGATGAGGTCTTTCTCGCGCCCCACGATGGTGACGTAGCCGTCGGCATCGATGGTGCCGACATCACCCGTGCGGAAGAAACCATCAGCCGTGAACTCGGTTGCGTTGAGTTCGGGTCTGTTCCAGTAACCGTTAAACACATTTGGCCCGGCGGCTTCGATGTCGCCGATCTCGCCGACGGGTTGCAACTGATGCGTAGCGGGATGGACCACGCGCACCGACACCCCCGCCAACGCGGGCCCAACGGTGCCCGGCTTACGGGCGCCGTGAAGCGGGTTCGATGTGAGCACTGAGGTCTCAGACATGCCATAGCGCTCAAGAATCACCTGACCTGTGCGTGTTTCGAACTCGACGTGCGTACTGGCCAACAGCGGCGCCGAACCGCTGATGATGACCCGTGCTACACGGCAAGTGTCTGCGCCGAAGCGGGGGTCAGCCAGCAGCCGCGTATAGAACGTGGGCACGCCCATCATCACCGTGCACGAGGGCAGTTGGTCGAGCACGACATCTACCTCGAACCGAGGAGCAAGCACCACCGAGCCGCCACCGGCGATGGCGCAGTTGGTGGCCACAAACAAGCCGTGCACATGAAACATTGGGAGCAGGTGCAGCAGGCGATCGCTCGATGAGAAACTCCATTCGGATGCGAGTGCGAGGGCGTTCGAGGTGAGGTTGGCGTGACTCAGCGCCGCGCCTTTCGGACGACCAGTGGTGCCACTGGTGTACACCATCGCTGCCAACGAGTGGGCGGTAGGCACGAACGGCGGCGGGGTTGTTGGCTGATCATCGATGGCTGCGAGAGCGTTTGCGCCGAGATGCGAATCGATCAGCATCAATGGCAGCGACGTGCGCACCGCAGCAAGCGTTGGGTCGGCAATCACCAATGCTGGCGACGCGTCGGCCAGCAGATAGTTGAGCTCAGACTCGGTGGCCCCAGGGTTCAACGGAACTAACACAGCACCAGCACGAAGACATCCGAGGTACACAATCAGCGCTTCGCTCGACTTGGGGGTCTGTAGGGCCACGCGATCGCCAGGGTTCACGCCACGAGCAGCGAGCATGTGCGCCACCTGCGCTGCCCGAGACCAAGCCTGGGCATAGGAGTACGACGACAATCCTTCGCGACCCTCGATGAACGCTGCATCAGCCGACGAAGGGTGCTGTTCGAACAGTTCGACCAACGTGCGCGCTGTACTCATTGTTGGCCTGCTTTCGGGGCGTGTTGCCGGTGACTTGACCACGCATTGTGCGTGCCCATCGCGGGTTTCAAGTAGCTCCGCGGTCAGTTCGAAATGGTACTTTAGCGTCCTACTTCTGGAGGCCAGAAATGAAGGTTGCCCTCACCGTCAACGATTACCTGCGACGCGCAAGTCAGGTGTATCCCGACCGAATCGGATTTGTCGACGAGCCTGATCAACCTGCACCCAGTTGGGGCACTGCCACCTATCGAGAGATGGCCACACGCTCAACCGCTATCGCCGCCGGACTCGACGCGCTCGGCATTGCCCAGGGCGAGCGCGTTGCAATGATTAGCCATAACTCGGCCCGACTCCTCACCGCGTTCTTCGGAGTCAGCGGCTCGGGCCGCATCTTGGTTCCCATCAACTTCCGCCTCGTCGCCGAAGAAGTGCAGTACATCGTGAACCACTCAGGGGCGCGTATTTTGCTCGTCGACCCTGAGCTCGAAGAGGCCATGGCCTCGGTGCAGTGCGAGCGCAAGTTCATCATCGGATCCGAGACTGATGCCCTGCTCATGCGCTTCGATACGCAACCTCTGCCGTGGGAACCCGATGAAGATGTCACCGCAACCATCAACTACACCAGCGGCACCACTGCACGACCCAAGGGCGTGCAACTGACCCATCGCAACCTGTGGATCAATGCCGCCACATTTGGTTTGCACCTCGGTCTGTCCGACCGCGATGTCTATCTGCATACGCTTCCCCAGTTTCACTGCAACGGCTGGGGCCTCACCTATGCAGCCACAGGCATGGGCGCACAGCACATCATGTTGCGCAAGGTCGACGGCGCCGAGATTCTGCGACGCATCGAGCAATACGGCGTCACCATCTTGGCTGGCGCGCCGGCCGTGCTCAACATGGTTATCGAGGCCGCGCGCGCATGGGACGGGCCGATTCCTGGCAGCGGCACAGTGCGTGTCGTTGTTGCTGGCGCCCCGCCACCAACCCAAACCATCGAGCTCGCTGAAACTCTGCTCGGCTGGGAGTTTATTCAGCTCTACGGCCTCACCGAAAGCTCGCCGCTGCTCACATTCAACCGTGGCCGCGCCGAGTTCGACGAGCTGTCGCCAAGCGAGCGCGCCCAACGGCTCGGCCGCGCAGGTGGACCCGCGCTCGGTGTCGAAGTCGAGATCTCGCCCGACGGCGAAGTGATGGCTCGGGGCAACGTCATTATGGGTGGCTACTGGGAGCAGCCGGTCGAGACAGCAGCCGCCATTCGTACCGGCGACGACGGTCGCGATTGGTTCTATACCGGCGACGGCGGATTCCTCGACGCCGATCACTACGTCACCATCTCCGATCGCAAGAAAGACGTCATCATCTCGGGCGGCGAAAACGTGTCGTCCATCGAAGTCGAAGATGCCTTGTTCAGCCACGCCGAGGTCGCCGAGGTTGCCGTCATCGGGGTACCCGACGAGAAGTGGGGCGAGCTTGTGATGGCGTTGGTCGTGAAGACCCCCGATTCCACGCTCACCGAAGCCGACCTCATCGCCTACGTGAAGACCAAACTCGCCGGCTACAAGTGCCCGAAGCGCATCGAGTTCCGAGATGTCCTCGCCCGAACGAGCACCGGCAAGCTACAGAAA
>CANNMD010000217.1 GCA_947505655.1 Acidimicrobiaceae bacterium
AAGAACAGCGGACTCGGCAATGGCTTTCGCGAGTTGTGTCGAGCAGTGGTTCGCTTTCGCGAAACCCCCGACGCGCATGGTCGCGACATCGAGGTGCGCCACGGATTCACCGAGATGGGCCAAGGCGTGCACACGGTTGCGTTGCAGATTGCTGCTGAGGAACTTGGCATCGATCCCAACCGCATCGAAGTCATTGTCGACACCACACGGCAGCTGGGCTTCGGACAGACAACCGGCTCGCGTGGCACGTTGATGGCGGCGGGCTCGGTGCAGCAAGCAGCGTTGGCAGCGGTAGCCGGAGGGTGCGAGGTTGGCGTCGACTACGTAGGCGAACACCTCGTTGATTGGACGCAAAAAATCGGTGACCCCGATGCACCCAATCCTTTGATTCACGCTGCGTTTGGCTACGCCGCGCAGATGGCGGTTATCGATCGCAGCACCGGCCTCGTTGAGCGTGTTGTCGCGGTGCACGATGTGGGCCGCGCGGTGAATCCGTTGTTGTGCGAAGGTCAGATCGAAGGCAGCGTGCACATGGGTTTGGGCTACGCACTGACCGAGCAGTTCCCTCATGATCCCGAAACCGGTTTCCCCACCAACACCACGTTGCGTTCGCTCGGAATCATGCGCGCCAAAGACGTGCCGATTATCGAGGTGCAGTTGGTCGAAGTGCCTCAGCCACGGTCTCCGTACGGGATCAAAGGCGTTGGTGAGATTGGCCTCGTGCCAACCGCGCCGGCTGTTGCCGCAGCACTGTTTGATCTCGATGGCGAATGGCGCAACACGCTGCCAATGCGCCCAAAGTCGGAAGCCGACGACTGAGCAAAACAGTGTACGCGATTGCGCCAGTTTTGGCTGGCGCTTCGAAATCCCTGAGGTACCGTGTTTATAAGTAATTGCACAGCTGAACGCGTTCTCTAGATGGCTTGGAGCCACACTCGATGGTCAATCGAATCCTGCGAATGTTTGTCGTCGGAGCACTTTGTGTGGGGTGCAGTTCAACCACGTCTACGGCGGCGATTCCCCCAACAGATGCCGCCGAGCCGACATCCTTGGTCATCTCTGAGTCGACCATTTCAGCCACCGAGCCGCGGTGCGTGAGCCCAACGGGTAACGAGTCCATCAGGATTTGGCACATTCTTCCTGACCAAAACGCTGGGAAACTCTTCAACGAACTTGTTACAGAATTCAATGCCAGCCAAACCCAGATCACACTCAAGTCCGAAAGCCTCAAGGGCTTCGGTGCGATGCTCGATCGTTTGAACGCTACGCCGAAGGCCGATTGGCCCGACATCGTGATCTCGTCTACAGCTTCCCTTGAGCGGCTCACCGACGCTGCTGGCACCATCACCCCGGCAGAGTGCCCCTCTGGCAAGTCAGTAGCGGCTGGCTTGCTTCCGGTGGTCGCCGCTGCGTATACCGCCGATGGCGAACTGCGGGCAATTCCCTATGGCGTGTCTACGTTGCTGCTGTTGTTCGACGCCAACGAAATGACTGCAGCGGGTCTCGATCCGAAGCACCCACCGACGACCCCCGAGGCGTTGCTGGAGGCTTCGAAGGCCGTCGTGAAGAGTGGCGTCAGCAAGTACGGCCTCGTGATCCATGAGTGGTACGCCAACTATGTGATTCAGCAATGGGCCGCCCAACGTGGCGAGATTGTCGCAGCGCCGAACAATGGTCGAGATGGCGAGGATGTTTCGGTCGACTTCAACACGGCCGATAATCGGGCCGCGATGAAGTGGCTTGACGAGTTGGTTCGCGTTGGCGGTGCCACGTGGATCGGCGGGCAACAAACGGGTCAAGAAGACCTCGTTCGCGTCATCCTCGATTCAACCTTCACGATTCATACGTCTGGGTCAATTGGCGACATCTTGGCTGTCGAAGGCCGCGGTCAACTCTCCAAACTCAAGCTCGGTGTCGGGCCCATGCCCGGTCCTGGTGTGGGCGGCCTGGTCGGGGGCAACGCAATGTTTTTGATCGACCATCAGGCGCCAGAGCGTGCCGGAGCTGCGTGGAACGTAGTTCGTTGGCTCACCGAATCGAGTCGGATGGCACGATTCGATGTGGCCACCGGGTACATACCCCCAAGCGTGGCAATTGCGACTGAGCCCGCCGTCGTAGCGGCATGGAAGCAACACCCTGAGCTCAAGGTTGGTTATGACCAACTCAAGGCAATGTCGGGCAGCGCGGCCTCCGCAGGTCCGCTGTATGGGCCTTCGATCGATCCGGTTTTCTGGGCCCTGACACACGCGATCCTCGACGATCACGCCGATCCCGGTGCAGCACTCGACGCCGCGTCAAAACAGGCCAACCAGTTGCTGGCCGACTTCCTCGCCAAGCGGCCGACCCGATAGCGGCCGACGCCGGCCTACTTCTTCTTGCCTCGAAAACAGTTCCAGCTGTTCTCGACGCGAGGGTCATCGGCCTTGGCGTATGTATCGCCCGGGTAGAGCAGCGCACACGCCTCGTCGGCATCGATGGTCACAACGGTGAACTCGTCGTTGCTGCGGTAGGTGCACACCCATCCGTAGATGTCGTTTGACATGTTCACCGAGGTCGCCTCAAGTCCGTAGAGGCCGTCGCAGTATTTGCTGAAGTCGATTGAGCCAAGCCGCTCGTCGGTCTTACGCTGCGTCTGGACGTACTCGCTCATTTTGAACGCACCGAAGGTGGCGCCAAACCCAAGCCCGAGGGCGAAGATGCCTGTGGCAATGCGGTTCATTTGCTCTCGCGAACGTCGAGGTAGGGGGCAAGAAAGGGACGGCACCGAATGGCAAAGTCGCGCATCTGGCGAAGCGTTGGTTCGTCGAGGCCGTGCGTGATGAGATCTGGCAACAGCTGGGCGCGGTAGTTCTTCACGGTGTTGAGCTTGAGCCCCGAGAGGTCGGCGATCTCTTTGTATGAGGGGTCGTTTGAGTTGAGTAGAGCGGTCCAAAGTTTCGCATGACCACCGTGATGCACGAGCGAGGCGAAGCTTGACAGGGTGCGATACGGCGAGCGACTGGCTGGCAGAAGCGTCTGCACCGCTGGGTCTACTGGTGCGCTGCCGGTGGCGACGACTGACTCAATCGCGCCGAGTTGATAGGCCAACGGTGCGCTCTTGGAGATCACGGTGGCGATGGGCAGCAACTCCCACGCGTCGCGTAGCACCTGAGCCACCCACAGGTCGCCTTGGGTGATGATGGCGAGTTTGGCTGATGGACATGCGAGGTGAATCTCGGCCAACGCATCGAGGCCGGTGCCTTGCTCTTGTGGAAACGAGAGGTCGACGATGGCGAGGTCGAGGTGTTCGAGCTTCTTGAGGGCGTCACCCACGTCGGCGAGCGCTACTGCGACCGCGACTGCGTGGCCCAGCTTGTTTTCGATAGCGAGTGCGAACAGCTCGGCTAAGGCGCTGGCATCATCAACGAGCAACAACTGCGCCACGATGGTTCCTTTCGGTCAGTGCCACGTTGGCTTGGACTCTGGTGCCAGTGGCTGTGCGCGTCACAATGAGCTGGCCCTGGCCGAGATCTTCCTGAAGCGACCACAGGGCGCGTCCAACTGGGAGTTCGGAGGTATTGAGGCCACCCGCATCGTCGGTAATGGCAATGCTGAGGTGGTGTTCGGTCTGGGTTACGTCGAAGCTGATGCGAGTGGCGCCTGCGTTGAGCGCATTTGAGGTCAGCACGCTGACGGCGTGCGAGAACTCTCTGCCTACCTCGGTGGACACGATCATTGATACTTCGTCGAGCGAGGGAACGCGGTCGATCAGCACGCCGTTGTTCTGCGCTCTGCGCAGCCACGGTTGGATGATCTCGGCGACGCGCGCGGTATCTGTGGCGAAGATCGCATCGAGCTGGCGCAGTCGAATCTGATGGTCGAGGTCGTCGAGTAGTTGCGCCACGTCTTCAAGTTCGATGGACCGCGATTGCACTTGGATCGAGACCAGACGTAATTGTGCGCAGAGGTCGTCGTGTAACCAGTGGGCATTTTTTTGGTGCTCGATCGATGCTGCGGTGTTGTAGGCGCGTTGGCGTTCGGCCTTTTCGCTGTCGTTCAAGAGGTTGAGCCCCCAAGCGATCAACGAAGCGATGATCACCCAAAGATGGAGCGCGATCAGCACGGGAAATGCCGTGCTCCATACGGAACCCGTTGGCTGAAAAGCGGCTGCGCCGAGCAAGCC
>CANNMD010000218.1 GCA_947505655.1 Acidimicrobiaceae bacterium
AGCTGGCTTCGTGGTGCGGATAATCGCTGCCCCACATGATGCGATCGATGCCGATGGTGCGCATCGAGTCGGCATCGGCAAGCGAGGGAAAGCTTGCGCCCACGTAACAGTTGCGGGCGAAATAAGTGCTCGGTCGTTCGGGCAACACGCTGTCTGCAGCCACCACAAGTTCGCCGATGCGGCCATTGACCATTTGGTCGTGCAGCCCGTCCATGCGCTTCAGCGCGGGTGGCACCCACGCGCAACCCTGCTCGGTGAGCACGAACCGAAGCTTCGGAAAACGCTCGAACACGCCGGCCATCGTGAGGTGCCACAACGCACGGTTTGCGAAGAAGGTTGTCTCGAGAACGAACACGGCGGTGGCCGCTTCGTGGCGTCCATAGTTGGGTACGCCACTGCCGCCAGCGTGATGGGTGATGGGCAGCGAGAGTTCTTCGCAGAGCGCCCACAATGGGTCGTACTTGCGTGAGAACAACGGATCGATCCATGGCGTATCGGGCGAGACGCCTGGCAGCAGAATGCCGGCGAGACCGTTCTGCTTGGCCCAGCGCACATCGTCGAGCGCGGCATCGATGTCGTTGAGCAAAATCTGGGCGAGGCCGGCGCGCCGATTGGGTGCCTCTGAGCAGAAATCGGCCAGCCAACGGTTGTGTGCACGCAGACCAGCGAGGCGGAGGTGGAAGTCGTGAGCCGCCGGAGCCGGAGCAATGATTGCGCCGGTTGGGAAGAAGGGCGGGATCGTGTTGGGGAACAAGACCTCGGCAACCACGCCGTCGGCATGAAGGTCGTTGAGGCGCCGGTCGCTGTCCCAGTTGCGCGTGCGGCCGTCGTTTTGCAAGTCGCGAAATGGGTTGCGGTAGCGCCCGCGCCATTCGTCGAACTGCTCGAGATATTGCGCCTCAAGGTAGGTGCGGTACTGATCTGGGCTGCCGCCAGCGTGTCCGTCGGCAGAGATCAATGTGTAACGACTCATTGTGTCCAAGGGTGGACCTTCCTGCTTACGAGGGGTGATGGCAACACGCCACGATACTGCCGCATCGGCTCGCTGATACTTATGATCAGGGCTTTGCAGAGGCGGGCGGGTAACACAATGACCACTGAACGACGAATTCCCTATGCGGGATCGGTACACGACGAACGTGAGATCGAAGCGGTTGTGGCGGTGCTGCGCGCGGGGCCACTGGGACTGCGCATCGGCAAGAACGTGAAGGCCATGGAGCAGCGTGTGGCTGAACTGTTCGCGAAGCGTCGAGGCATCATGGTGAACTCGGGTTCGTCGGCGCTGTACCTTGCGATTGAGGTGCTCAATCTTGAGCCTGGCTCCGAGATCATCACCTCGCCGGTCACGTTCTCAACCGACATTGCGCCGATGCTCAAAGCCAACATCGTGCCTACCTTTGTCGACGTCACCCCCGACACGTTTCAGATCGACACCGATGCCATCGAAGAGATGATCGGGCCCAACACGCGAGCGATCTTGGCGCCGAACCTCATTGGCAATGCTCCCGACTGGGACGCCATTCGCGAGATCGCCAATCGCCACAATCTCTTCGTGATCGAAGACTCGTGCGACGCGCTGGGCCTCACGCTGCGCGGCACGCCCACGGGCAGCCGCGCCGACATCAGCCTCACGAGCTTCGCCCTGTCGCACATCATCACGGCTGCAGGCACCGGCGGCATGATTTGTTTCGACGACGACGACATGGCCGACCGGGCGCTCATGTTGCGCCGTTGGGGCCGTCGTAGCGAGCTGCAACTGTTTGGTTCGCAGAAGGGTGTTGAGAAGCGCTTCTTCTCAACCATCGACGGCGACCTTGAGTACGACAACATGTTTATCTTCGATGAGATCGGCTGGAACTTTGAGCCCAGCGAACTGTCGGCGGCGTTCGGTTTGGTGCAACTCGACAAGCTGGGCGACAACCTCACCCGTCGCCAACGCAACTTCGAGATCATCTCATCGCACTTCGCGAAGTGGCCCGAGTTCTTCACGGCAGCTCGCCTGACTCCGCACGTCGAAACCGGCTGGCACATGTTCCCCATTCTGATCAACACGCCGGCTATTCGGCGCGCTGAGTTTCAGCAGTGGATGGAAGGCAGGGGAGTGGATACGCGCATGGTCTGGACCGGCAATGCTGCGCGCCAACCAGCGTTTAAGAACCATCCATTCCGTCAGCCAGCGAGCGGCCTACCAAATGCCGATCGGGTGATGGAACACGGCTTGATTCTGCCCAACAATCACTCGCTCGATGACGACGACTGTCACTACATCGGTGAGTGCGTTGCAGAATTTCTCGTGAGCAAAGGGTTGATTGCGTGAGCGCCGATCACAAACGTCTCGAAGGCCGACGAGTGCTGGTTACCGGAGCCAGCCGCGGTATCGGCGCGGGCATCGCCGAACGACTCGCCGCTGAAGGAGCGCTGGTTGCCATCACAGCGCGCGGCGCGGTGGGTGCGGCACAGCTGGGCGGCTCGCTCGAGCAGACCGCTGCCCGAATGGCCGTCTATGGCTCCCAAGCAGTGATCGTGATCGCCGACTTGCTCAACGAAAACGATCGGGCGCGAATAGTTCCCGAAGCCGAGGCTGGTCTTGGCGGGCCAATCGAGATTCTCATCAACAACGCTGCCGCCGCGATCTACAACCCGCTTGCCGAGTTCTCACTGAAGCGCCGCCGCCTGATCTTCGAAGCCAACGTGCATGCTCCGCTCGACCTTGCGCAGGCGGTTATCCCCGCTATGCGCGCTGCCGGGCAGGGCTGGATTGTCAACGTGTCGAGCGCCTCGGCGCGCCACACCGAAGGCCCGCCGTTTATCACTGGCTCGCAAGGCGCCACGCTGAGCCTGTACGGCGCGTCGAAGGCGGCGCTGAACCGAATGACCAATGGTCTCGCCGTAGAGCTGTACGGCACCGGCATCCGCGTGAACACTGTTGAACCGCGTGCCGCTGTGCTCACTGAAGGAGCCGATGTTCTTGTTGGCGCCACCTTGCGTCCCGAGCAGATTGAGTCGATGGAAGAAATGGTCGAAGGCGTGCTCGCTGTGTGCGACTGCCCATCCGATTTCACTGGGCGCACCACTGTGAGCCTCGACCTCATCTCATCGATGGGGCTCGAAGTGTGCGGCCTCGATGGCGGCGCGTGGGATTGGTGAACGAACGTCGCGAAGCTGAGACATAATGGCGTCGTCCCTTGGGCGAACGGAGACTGGTTGTGCGGTTCGAGAGCAAACGTCAACGGCAATATCGTCAGGTCACCGAGCGTCCGTTTCCGGCCGAGTGGCGCCGCCTCTTGGCGATGTCGTGGGCCGGATGGCATTCGCTCACGCTCGACGAGCGAAGCCGCCTTGAGCCAATGATCCAAGAGTTCGTGGCCGGCAAACGGTGGGAAGCAGCACAAGGGTTTCAGCTCGCCGAAGAGATGATTGTGCTCATCGCCGCGCAAGCGTGTCTGTTGGTGCTCGAGTTGCCCGCCGACTACTACCGCGGCGTCGGCTCGATCATTGTTCACCCAACCACGATGGTCATCGACGGCCCGCGGTCCACTGACAACTCCGGCGTCCTCCAAAGCGGTCCGTTCCCTATTCAAGGCCAGGCGCAATACGAAGGGCCCGTGGTTGTTGCGTGGGATGCGGTTCGGCGTGAGGCGCGTTATCCCGAGTACGGCAACAACGTTGTGTTCCATGAGTTCGCCCACAAACTCGACATGCTTGATGGCACCGTCGACGGCATGCCGCCGCTGCCTGACTCGGCGAGCCGCAAACAGTGGATCGATGTCTGCAACCGCGAATTCGAGGCCCTCAAGGACGAGACATCGGGGCCGCTCATCCGTGAGTACGGGGCAGTGAACCCTGGCGAGTTCTTCGCCGTTGTATCCGAGATTTTCTTTTGTCGACCGGTAGAGATGCGTGCAGAAAAGCCTGAACTATATGCGGTGCTCGCTGGTTTCTATCGGCAGAGCCCAGCCGTCCGGGTGGCCGGCGAATGAGCCGTTGGCTGAGTGCCCCAGTGTGTGTTGTAATCGCTGTGCTGTTCGCTGCGTGCTCAAGCCAGAGCGCTTCTGACGTTGTTGTCACAACGCCGAGTGCGCCAACGCGTGTTGAGCTCGGTATCTACTCGGGCCGAGCCGATCCGCAATGGCAGCTCACGGCCGA
>CANNMD010000219.1 GCA_947505655.1 Acidimicrobiaceae bacterium
GAAGAATTTACCAATATCGGTCGGCGTCGGTTCCTGCTCGGTGCAGCAGGAGTCGCGCTCGGTGGTGGCCTCTTGGCCGCCTGTGGCAGCGATGAGAAGACGCCGGTGGGAACAACCGCGGGTACCACTGCTGGCTCAACCGAAGGCAGCACTGCGGCAACAACCGCTGGCACGGCCGGCCCAGAAGAAGGCCTCATCGGTCTCACGCTGAATGGTCTGAACGACTACACCAAGGGTGTCACCACGGGCGTCTACAAGGCGCTCGAGGGCACCAAGTACACCCTCGAAGTAGTTCAGGTGAACTACGACGCTGCACAAGAACTGTCAGCCGCTGAGGCATTCCTGGCCAAAGGCGTTGTGGGCCTTGTCATCCAGCCGAACACAGCCGAATCTGCCGGCGCTGCTGCAGAGAAGGCCGTCGCCAAGGGCGTTCCCGCTGGCAACTGCATCTGGCCCGGTCCAAGCGATGTCGACAAGTTTTTCGTTGGCGTTGCCGAGATCGATTCGGTCGAGGGTGGCCGCCTGATCGGCGAGTACCTCAAGGCAAACGCGACCCCAGGCAAGGTCTGTGTTGTCCAGGGCGTCGTGGGTCAGGGCTTCTCTGAGCGCATCGACGAAGGACTCGACAAGGCACTCGAGGGCTCCGGCTTTGAGATCGTCGTTCGCGAGCAGGGCTTCTTCGATCGCACCAAGGCGGTCGGCGTGGTCGAGCAGGCATTCCAGGCTCACCCCGACCTCGGCATCGTCGTTGCCTACTCGGCATCGATGTCGAACGGTATTGCTCAGTGGCTCAAGGACCAGGGTAAGGACACCGTGTTGCACGTCTCGTCGGACGCCGACGAGGAGATGGTCGGCTGGATGAAGACTCCGTACCTCAAGGCCACTCGCTACTACTCATCGGCGCAGACCGGCTTGATCGCCGCAAACGCAGTTCTCGCCACACTTCGTGGTGAGAAGCCAGAGTTCCGTACCGTGGTCGAGCAGGTCATCGCTACGTCCGACACGATCGACAAGATCGTCGAAGCGAATCCATACATGTTCATGGATTACAAGGACAAGGTTCAGAACATCTAAGGCGTTGTGGCCTGCCTGCGTTGCGGGCAGGCCACCTCGTCATCACACATTGTGAAGAGAAGAGTCAGCCCAACAGTGGTCGCTGCAGGGCTCAACGAGATGAGGAAGTCATGGACACTGTCCCAGTTATCGATATAGCGCCGTTTCTCTCAGGCACGCCCGAAGGTATCGACAAGGTGGCGAGGGAGATCGCTCATGCGTGCGAGCAAATTGGGTTCTTTCAGATCACCGGCTACGGCGTATCTGAAGAGTTCATTCAGCAGGTGTACGACATCAGTCGCCGCTTCTTCGATCTGACCGATTCGGAAAAGGCTGTTGCCGCCCAGCCTGCGCCCGATCAGGTGCGCGGCTGGACCGCGGTTGGTATGGAGGGGCTCTCGTATTCACTCGATGAGGTCGCCCCTGGTGACCTAAAAGAAAAGATGGACATGGGTCCAATTGCGGTGCCCGCCGACGAGTACCACACGTGTGCCGAAGCTGGACCCCACTTCGCTCCCAACGTCTGGCCCGACGCTCTCCCCGAGATGCGTGGGCTCTGGGAGCGTTACTTCGCTGAGATGAGCGAGGTCTCCCGTCAGGTCATGCGAATTTTCGCCGTGGCGCTCGACCTTGATATCGATTTCTTCGAGGACAAGATCAATGAGCACATCAGCATGTTCCGGGCGATCAACTATCCCGATCAGGTCGAACCGCCGTTGCCCGGTCAGTTGCGCGCCGGCGCGCATTCTGACTACGGCAGTCTCACGCTGCTTCGCCAAGAGCAGCGCCCCGGAAGTCTGCAAGTGATGACCAAGGGTGGCGAATGGTTCGATGTGCCTGCCATTCAAGGAGCGCTGGTGGTGAACATCGGCGACTTGATGGCCGAGTGGACCAACGACCGTTGGGTGTCCACCTTGCACCGCGTCATCAACCCGCCACGCGACTTGGCCAACGATTCTCGCCGTATCTCGTTGGTGTTCTTTCATCAACCCAACTACGACGCGATGATCTCATGCCTACCCACCTGTCTTACGGCTGGCGAGCAACCAAAACATGCGCCAATGTCGTCGGGCGAGCATCTGTTCTCAAAGTTCGTTAAGCAGTCGACCTTTGGGCAAGGCGTCGAGCAGTGAGCGTCGGCATCTCGCTCGCCAGTTTCATTAGCGCCGACTTCGTTGGTTTGTTCGAGTTCTATTCGAACACCTTTCACTTGCCCGAAGTTGTCGAGTTGCACAGCGACATCTTCCGTGGGGCCGATGCGTCTGGCGTGACCATTGGTTTTTCGGCGCCAGTTGTCTACGAGATGCTGAACATTCAGGAATGGGCGAACGCCAAGGGCACTACGCAGTACCTCACGTTTGAATGCGAAAGCGACGAGGCAGTCACTGAGGCCACGAATCGAGCGATTGCCAATGGGGCGCGACTCCTTCATGACCCGTACGAGACCTACTACGGCGCCTTTCAGTCGGTGATGGCTGACCCCGACGGCAACGTGTTCCGAATTAACCACTTTCGTCCAGCGCCGTAATGACCGAGACAGCAACACCCGTCAGCGTTGCGACGACGCGGCGCGTGGCGTTCGTGGCGCATTGCTTGGTGAACCAGAACGCCAAGGTTCAAGAATTTGCTCGTTCGCCAGGCGTCGTTCCGGGCGTTGTTGAGCGTCTGCGCAAGCACAGCTACCGAATCCAACAACTGCCGTGCCCCGAGATGGCTTTCGCCGGAGTGAACCGATGGTGGCAGGGGCGTGAGTTGTATGACAAGGCCAACTATCGGCGGCACTGTCAGGTACTTGCAAACAACATGGCCAGCCCGATTGCCGAGTTCTACCGTCGCGGATTCGAAATTGTGGTCATCGGTCTCGATGGCAGCCCGTCGAGTGGTGTTCGCTACACCGGCAAGGCCAAGGACTGGGGTGGTCGGCCTCATTTCGTCGATGGCGACTATGAGGTCGTCGAGGGCATGGGCGTGTGGATGGAAGAACTCAAGATTGGTCTTGAAGCTCGCCAGATCCCGTGGCCACGTGCAAGCGGAATGTTGCTCGATACCACCGATTGGGACGAGGCTCGCGATCTCCCTCGGTGCCTCGATGAACTCGACGAGTTCCTCAGTGGCGGAGGCCGCGCGGTCGACGCTGCAACATTGCCCCCGGTGGAAACCAATGCTGCACCCTGACCCGCGCGCCTACCGCGTCGCCTTGCTGGCCGACTCAGTTGCCAATGAGCCCGACCCCTCGTTCGACGTGCTCGGCATGCTTGATGCGGCTGACTTCGGCGTCGTGGTGCTGCCGCCATCCGACTTCGTCATTGACACGATTTCCAGCATCGTCGAATACGTGGTCGATGACCTCGTTGACTACCGCTCGAACGGCTACCGCGTCGTGGTCATTGGCGCGTCCGATGTCGACCAGTTTGGGGTGTGGCTCAATCATGTTGACCATGAACTCAACCGTCGATCAGCCGACCCATTCGAGGTCTTCGATATTGTCGGTGCTGTTGCGGCAGACCTGCAGCGGTTCCTCGACGCAGCGCTGCCGGCAGCGCAACAGCGCCATTAACAACAAAGGGTGAGTGGGCAATGCCAAAACGCAACAGGGCAAACGAAAAGCGTAAGCAGTTCGGAACAGCGGCCGTCATACCGACGCCTGCTGCGGTCAAGTCCGATACCGCGCCTGCGGTAGCGGTGGTGGCTGCGCCAGTCGACGACGCCGTCACCCGCGCCGCGAAGATGTTTGCCGAGAGCCTCAGTGCTCACGAGGCGGCCGACCAAGCCGAGCGCGAACGAGTGCGGCTCGAGACCGAGCAGATGCAGCGCCACGAAACGCTCAAGGCCAACAAGCAGCGTGCCGCCGATCTCATCAAGGAACTGCGCGGCCAAGATCGCGCCCGTCAACGCCGTGTCGAAGCCGAGGCCGCATATCGCGTTGCCCTCGCCGAACTGCAAGAGTTCGAAACCGGCGAGCGTCCAGCTTGGGCGCCGGCGGTCGAGGTTGAAGTTTCATCCGATTCGCACGACGACTCCTC
>CANNMD010000220.1 GCA_947505655.1 Acidimicrobiaceae bacterium
AGGCTGATGCCGCCCGAGTCGTAGGTAACGCCCTTGCCAACAAGCACCACATGACCTGTGGGGTTCTTGGGGGTATACGTGAGGCGCACCATGCGTGGCGGCTCGGTGCTGCCAGCGTTGACCCCTACGATGCCGCCGCAGCCCATCGCCGCGAGTTGATCGCGGTTGAAGACCTCGACGCCGAGGCCAGCAGTGGCGGCCATAGCGACTGCCGCGTCGGCCAGCTTGCGAGCAGTGAGATATGCCGGCGGCGTGTTGATGAGCTCGCGGGCCACGCAGGCAGCATCGGCGATGACGACACCGCGATCTGCGCCCGTGCGAGCCCCTGCGGCGCGAGGAGCGCCCACGATGAGGGCCAACGACTTCACTGATGATCCGGTCTTGTCGTTCTTGAGGCCCACGTAGCGATAGTTCGCCAAGATCACGCCTTCGGTGACAGCCTGAGCTGCGGCACGAGCCTCGACCCCATCGAGGTCGGCCAGCGACGTGGCGAGATTGGCGCGTGTGCCAGCGGAGCGCACAAAGGCAGCGCCGGCGTTACGCAGTACGTTGACCGACAATTCGCTGGCCTTACCGATGCCGAGCGCAATGTGTGCTGGGCCAGTGGCCGATGGCAGCACCAGCGTTTGGCCGGCCTTGCCCTCGAACCCGTTTGCAGCAAGGGCCGCCCGGCTCATACCTAACGAGCGCGGCACCGCACCAACGGTAGCGACGGGCACACCAATGGCATCGGCATTGCGCGGCGCAGAACGGACAATTTCGAGTTCGAGACTCACGTTGACTCCCAGGGGTAGTTGGGTGGCGGGGGTGGCTGGGGCTGCGTTACGCAGTGAACACGTTGCCTCAGTGGCGCTACCAATTCGGCAAATGATAGGCGGTTACAGGATTCATACTGCGCTCTTACCCCGACAGGTAGACAGAATCCGATCGGTGCCCCATGATGAACCCTCAGCAACTTGCGCTGCCGTAGGAGTACTTGTGAACAAGCCATGGAAGAAGATCGCGCTGATTGCCGTCGTGTTGGCCGTGCTCGTGCCAACGGCCGGCATCTGGCTGTATATCAACGTCTTCAAAGACGATGCGCCCAAGGCACTCTCGGTAGATGACATCCCTGTCGGCACGGTCGATCAATCGGCCACTACCGACAATTCGGTGACACCGACCTCTGCCGCGGGCAACACATGGTCGATCGCTACGGGTTCGCAGGTGGGCTATCGCGTGATTGAAGTGCTCTTCGGTCAAGACACCGAAGGCGTGGGCCGCACCGAGGCCGTCACCGGTTCACTCACGTTGGATGGCACCACGGTTTCTGCGGCCACGTTCACCGTCGACATGAAGACATTGGTCTCCGACGACGCTCGCCGCGACCGCAAGTTCGTCGGCGGCATCATGAACACGGCCACCATTCCAACCTCGACCTTTACGCTCACCGCACCAATCGACCTTGGCACCGCGCCGGCCGACGGCGAAGAGATCACGGTCTCAGCAACGGGCGATTTGCTGTTGCACGGCGTGACCAAGCCGGTCACGTTTGACCTCACCGCAAAGCGCACTGGCGGCACCATCGCTGTAGCCGGTTCAATCGACGTGAAGTTCGCCGACTACGACATCAACAACCCATCGGGCGGCCCGATCACCACACAAGATCACGGACTTATCGAGTTTGCTCTGGCGTTCAGCCAGGGGTAGCCGACGAACCCTGCTGATTGCGTTCCCAAGCTGCCGATAACGCTGCGTACTTGCCGCCGAGCGCTACGAGTTCGGCATGCGAGCCCAACTCGGCCAGCGCGCCATGGTCTACTACGGCGATGCGATCGGCGCGGCGAACCGTAGACAAACGGTGCGCCACCACGATGACCGTGCGGTTCAGCATCAGCGACTCGAGGGCGCGCTCGACCTCGGCTTCGGTGCCCGGATCGAGGTTCGACGTTGCTTCATCGAGCACCAACACAGCGGGATCAACAAGCGCTGCTCGAGCAAGCGCAACCAGCTGACGTTCGCCTGCAGACAGACGAGAACCGCGCTCGCGCACCTCGGTGTCGAGCCCCTCGGGGAACGCGAGGAAATGATCGAGCACACCAATGCTGGCCAGTGACGCGGTGATCTCGTCGTCGGTGGCCGAGGGCCGCGCAATGCTGAGGTTGTCGCGAATGGTTCCGCTGAACAAGAAGCCCTCTTGAGGCACCACAACGACCCGCTCGCGCAACGACCGCAACGTAGCCGAACGCAGGTCGATACCGCCAAACGAAACGGTGCCAGAGGTTGGGTCGTAGAGACGCGACATCAGCTTCGCGAGCGTGCTCTTACCGGCGCCCGTTGGGCCCACCAAGGCCAACCGCTCACCGATACCAACCGTGATCGTCACGTTGTTCAACACGGGTCGCGACGGCACGTATTCGAAGCTCACGTTGCTGACGACGACTTCGCCAACGGTTGGCAACTCAACTGCATCGGCCATCTCGCTGACCTCAGGGTGCGTGTCGAGAATGCCGAACAACTTCTGCAGCGCTGCGCCAGAAGACTGCACAGTGTTGTACAGCTGCGACAACTGCTGCACTGGATCGAACAAGCTGCCGAGCAGCAACACGAACGCGGTGACCACACCCACGCTCACCGAGCCACGATGCACGAGCCATCCGCCAACACCGACCATCGAGGCGGTGGCGAGAATGCCGCAGAACTCAACGAGACCGAAGTACCACATTGAGATCTTGATGCTGTCCATGTGGCTGGTGAACAGCGCCTCGTTCGTTTCGTGAAAGCGGCGCGATTGTTCGTCTTCGCGGGCGAAGGCCTGAATGACACGAACGCCGCTAATGCCCTCTTGCAGCGCGCTGAGGTTGTTACCGATTCGCTCGCGCACCGCCAGGTAGGCGGTGTTCGAATCACGCTGGAAACGGATGGAGGCGAGCACGATGATGGGGAACACCACCATCGCCAGCAGCGTGAGTTCCCAGCTGAGGATGAACAGCACCACCAGCGACATCAACACCATCAGGCCGGCCGACACAAACTGCAACAGACCCCACTGGATGAGCTCGCCCATCGATTCGATATCGGCGGTCATGCGCGAAACAAGCACACCGGTTTTCTCACGGTCAAAGAACGACAGACCCTGGCGTTGCAGATGATCGAAGACCCGCACACGAAGATCGCGAAGGAAGCCCTCGCCAGCGCGGTTGATGTAAATGAACTGCAATCGAGCGATGAAGTACGCCGCGATCGTCGTGGCGATATATGCCGCAACGGCAACGTTGAGTGCGTGCCCGTTCTTCTTGACGAGGCCTTCGTCGATGCCGAACTTCACGATCACTGGCCCGGCCAGCGTTGTGGCAGTCCAGAACGTGACCAGCACCAGCGCGGCCCTCGTGGTGCGTCGATACGGCAACGCCAGATCCCACGAACGGCGGATCACTTTCTTGACCGTATCGCGATCGAGCATGTCGTCTTTGGAAACTGCGTTCATTGACCACACGGCTACTCACCCCCGATTGGTTCAGCGTCGAGATCGAGATCGGCTTGTGCTTCGGCCTCGGCCTCGGCTTCGGCATATGAGGCCAGTACTTCGCGATAACGAGCATTGCTCGAAATGAGTTGATCGTGAGTTCCTTGGGCGGCAACGCAACCGCCGTCGAGTAACAACACGTTGTCGGCCAGCGCAATGGTGCCGGGACGATGAGCGATCACGATGGTGGTTCGGTTACGCATCACGGTGGCCATTGCATCGCGAATCTCGTGTTCCTTCGATGGGTCGACGGCCGACGTGGCGTCGTCGAGGATGAGCACGCGCGGGTCAGCTAACACGGCGCGAGCGATAGCGATGCGTTGACGCTGGCCGCCGCTGAGCGAGAAGCCGCGCTCGCCCAAAATGGTGTCGTACCCCTCGGGCAGATGATCGATGAACTCGTCGGCACCGGCTAGGCGAGCAGCGCTCACGATGCGTTCCATCGAGGCATGCGGATCGGAGAAGGCAATGTTCGCAGCAACGGTGTCGTGGAACAGCAGGGTGTCTTCGAACACAACACCAACCGCGTGACGTAGTTCGTTGAGCCCAAGCGAACGAAGGTCGCAAC
>CANNMD010000221.1 GCA_947505655.1 Acidimicrobiaceae bacterium
CAGGCCAACGAATTTCGACCCAAGCTTGTGGTCGTTGCCGACCCCACCAAGCGCGCCGCAGTTGCTGTTGCGCTGCCGTTTGCCGAAGTTGTTGGCGACCTAGCCGCGTTGGTCGACGATGCCGATGTAGTGGTCAACGGTGTGGTGGGCTTCGCCGGCCTTGCAGTCACGGTGGCCACGCTTCGCGCTGGCAAACGATTGGCGCTGGCCAACAAAGAGAGCCTCATCGCCGCCGGCCCGGTTGTGCAACCGTTGCGCTCCATCGCGGGCGCCGAACTCGTGCCGGTCGATTCCGAGCATTGCGCTGTGCACCAGTGTTTGCGTTCGAGCGCCCGTCCGGGTGCCGAGTTGTCCCGCATCGTGCTCACCGCTAGCGGTGGGCCGTTTCGTGGTCGCACCAGCGCCGAGCTCGCCAACGTTGGGGTCGAGCAAGCGCTGAACCACCCCACATGGAAGATGGGCCCCAAGATCACCATTGATTCATCCACGTTGATGAACAAGGGACTCGAGGTCATCGAGGCGCACGAACTCTTTGGCACGCCGTACGACCAGATCGATGTTGTCGTGCATCCCCAATCGGTGATCCACTCGATGGTCGAGTTCACCGATGGTGCCACCATTGCGCAGCTCAGCATGCCCGACATGCGCCTTGCCATCGGATATGCGCTGGCCTATCCCAACCGCATCGCCACCCCGTTTGGCCGAATCGATTGGACCACCCTGAGTCGCCTCGATTTCGAAGCTCCCGACGTCGCCACGTTTCGCTGCCTCACCCTCGCCTATGCGGCCGGGCGAGTGGGCGGCTCGGCCCCAGCGTGGCTCAGTGCGGCCAACGAAGAGGCCGTCGACGCGTTCCTTGCAGGTCGCATCCGCTGGAGCCAAATTGCCGAGATTTGCGACGCGGTGCTTCAGCAGCACCACGAGACAACCGATATAACAAATATGACCGTCGATGACATCGTGCAGGCCGATGCCATCGCGCGTCGCATAGCGCACGAGGAGCTCGCCCGATGAGCAACACATACACCAAGGTTCGAAATGAGATCGTTGCTGGCGGCGCGGTCGATGCTGTCGACGAAACAGTCGGCGGTCTGAGGGCGGTCGTCGGGGTAGGGGTGTTACTGGCCCTGCTGGTGGCGCTGGCTGTCTCGAACATCTGGATCTTCGTGTTCGTAGTGGGCCTGTTGGCCTCGGTGTTCTTGCACGAGGTCGGACACTTCGTGACGGCGCGTCGCTCAGGCATGAAGGTCACTCAGTTCTTCATGGGCATGGGGCCGCGCTTGTGGAGTTTTCAGCGCAACGGAGTCGAGTACGGCGTGCGCGCCCTGCCGATTGGCGCATTTGTGCGCATCGTGGGCATGAACAACCTCGACGAAACCGACCCAGCGGACGAACCGGTTACGTATCGCAGCAAGTCGTATCCGAAGCGACTGCTCGTCATCACCGCCGGCTCGATGATGCACATGGTCCTCGCCATCGTGCTGCTGTTCGGCGTGTACACAGTGGCAGGCAAGAACAGCGCCACAGGCGAGGTGGCCTTTGTGGGTATCGAGGTTGGCGGCCCAGCCGAGAAGGCTGGAGTGCTGCTCGACGACATTGTGCTGAGCAACGACGGTGTTGCCGTCACGTCAGCCGACCAATTCGTTGCTCTGGTGCATCAGCACAAGCCAGGCGACATTGCCGACATCAAAGTGCTCCGTGCTGACAAGACCCTCACGGTGCCAGTGAAGCTCGGCACCAATCCGAATCCGGGCAGCGAAGGTCTCGCATACTTGGGTGTGAGCTCGGCCAATAAGGCGGCGTTTCAGAACATCCCCCTCGCCGAGGCATTCACCAGTAGTTTCACCGACCTCGGCTCAGCAGCGTGGCAGAGCGCCAAGGGCGTGGTCACGGTGATGAACCCCGCCAACATCATTTCGCACCTCACAGGCGCCAACACCGACCAATCGACCCAACCGGTCACGGTGTACGGCATTAGCCGTTTGAGCTCGTCTATCGGTCAAGAGACCGGTCTGGCGGGCATTCTGCTCACGCTTGCGGGCATCAATGTGTTCGTCGGCCTACTCAATCTGTTCCCGCTGCTTCCGTTCGATGGTGGCCACGCCGCAATTGCCACCTACGAGCGACTCCGCTCTCGGGCCGGACGGCGCTACACCGCCGACGTCGCCAAGATGGTTCCCGTGGCCATGACCGTGATGATGTTCTTCGTGTTCGTGCTGTTCGCGGGGTTATACCTCGATATCACCCGCCCAATCGGGTGACGATCAAGCGCGAGGGTGCCCCAAGGTGGCACACTGATGCCAATGTTTGAGCGCCGTCAGACCCGTCAAATCTTCGTCGGCAAGGTGCCAGTGGGTGGCAATGCGCCCATCACTGTGCAGTCGATGACGATCACAAAGACCGCCGATGTAGAAGGCACGCTGCAGCAGATCTATGCGCTTGCTGCCGCCGGCTGCGACATCGTTCGCTGCACGTGCAACGAAGCCGAGGCCGCCGAAGGCCTCGCTCAGATCGTTCCGCGATCACCCATTCCGATCATCGCCGACATCCATCACCAGTACCGCATGGCGCTGGCAGCGCTCGAGGCCGGTGTGCAGGGCTTGCGCCTCAACCCCGGCAACATTCGCCGCCCCGAGCACATCAAGGCCGTGGCCGCCGAGGCCCGCGACCGCAACGTGCCCATCCGCATTGGCGTCAACGGCGGGTCGCTCGATCCGGCGTTGTACACCAAGTGGGGTGGCATCACGCCCGAAGCAATGGTCGAGTCGGCAATGCAAGAACTGGCCTATTTCCAAGAGGTCGATTTCGATCTCGTGAAGATCAGCGTGAAGGCATCAAATGTGCCGCTGATGGTCGAGGCGTATCGTCAGCTCAGTGAGGCCACCAATGTGCCGCTGCACCTCGGCGTCACCGAAGCCGGGCCACCTCCTGCTGGTTTGGTGAAGGCAACCGCTGGCATCAGCACGCTGCTGCTCGAAGGCATTGGCGACACCATCCGTTACAGCCTCACTGCCGACCCGGTCGAAGAGGCTCGCGCTGGCCGTCAGTTGCTCGAGGCGCTCGGATTGCGCGAGCGCAAGAATGTCGATCTCATCGCGTGCCCAAGTTGTGGCCGTGCCGAGGTCGATGTCATCGATGTCGCCAATCGGGCGATGAAGGCGTTTGGCGATCGTGAGATCCCGTTGCAGGTGGCCGTGATGGGCTGCGTGGTCAATGGTCCGGGCGAAGCACGCGAAGCCGACATCGGCATTGCTGCCGGCAACAAACGCGGCCACTTGTTTGTGAAGGGACGCAACGTTGCTGTTGTGGCCGAGAGCGAAATGGTCGAGGCCTTGGTCGAGTGGGCCGAGTACATCCACGAGCACGGCGCCGAAGCAGCGATTGCTCGAGTCGATACTGCATTGGCCGAACGAGAAGCAGCGAAAGATCGCGCTCAGTTACTCGACGACAAAGGCAACGACGCCAATCACGCCCACGACAAGATCATCGAGATCCGTAAGCGAGTGGAGCACTAGCGCCTAGCGCGTAGCGCCGACGCCGATGCGGTACACGGTGGCGGTACCAACAAGCTCCACGAGTTCTCCATCGAGCGCAACGGCGCACTGACCGCGGTTGAGCTCAACGGTCTCGCCGCTGGTGCACAACAACAGCTCGGTGCCCTGCGCCGTGAACGTGATGCTGCCATCGATCTCGTACACCGAGAAACGAAATTCGGGGGTTGGCACTGGGTAACGCAGACCCCCATCAGCGATTGCCTCGGGAACCGCTACGGGGTCGTGCAGCGGCGTTGTGTCGAGCACACGCAGCACCTCGCGAGCATCGACGAACTTGGGTGTGAGGCCGCAGCGCACCACGTTGTCTGAGTTGGCCATGACCTCTACGCCGAGTCCGCCGAGATAGGCGTGCAGGTTTCCGGCGCCAAGGTAGATGGCTTCGCCTGGCTCCAGCGCCACATAGTTGAGCAGCAAGATGATTGCTGCCGATGAGTCGCCGGGGTGCAGTTGGCTGAGCTTGTTCAACCAGCGACAGCGAGGGTCGTCGTGCTGTGCAGCGGCATC
>CANNMD010000222.1 GCA_947505655.1 Acidimicrobiaceae bacterium
TCCAGTTTCCGACGCACGCTTCATGGCCACGGCTACATCGAAGTCGAAACGCCAATGCTGCATCTCGAAGCGGGCGGCGCGCATGCTCGCCCATTCATCACGCACCACAACACGCTCGACATGACCCTGTATCTGCGCATTGCGCTCGAGCTGCATCTCAAGCGGCTCATCGTGGGCGGCATGGAGCGGGTGTTCGAAATCGGTCGCGTGTTCCGCAACGAAGGCATCAGCACACGACACAACCCTGAGTTCACAATGATGGAGTCGTACCAAGCGTTCGCCGACTGCAGCGACGTGATTGCGCTCACCGAAGAGCTCATCGTCAACGCCGCACGTGATGCCATTGGCACCACGGTGGTCACCATCGACGACCAGACGGTCGACCTCGCTCAGCCGTGGCGCCAGGCACGCATGATCGACCTCGTTGAGGATGCCATCGGTGTAGCTGTTCACCCATCGCAACCACTCGAGAAGCTGCGCGCTCTCGCGAGCGATCATGGCGTGAGCTGCGCACCGCGTTGGGGCACCGGCAAGATCATCGAAGAACTCTTCGAGGCCACGGCCGAACACAAGCTGGTGCTGCCAACCTTTGTCACCGGACACCCGGTTGAGATCAGCCCCTTGGCCCGCACCGACCGCAACGATCCGCATCTCACCGAACGCTTCGAACTGTTCGTTGGCCGTCGCGAACTCGCCAACGGCTACAGCGAGCTCAACGACCCGGTCGAACAACGCATTCGCTTCCAAGACGAGCAGCTCGCCAAAGACGCCGGCGACGACGAAGCCAACGGTGTCGACGAGGACTACCTGAGGGCGCTTGAGTTCGGCCTGCCACCTACTGGTGGTCTTGGCATCGGCATGGACCGCGTGGTCATGCTGCTTTCGGGCGTGCACTCGATCAAAGAAGTCATTCTCTTCCCAACCCTTCGACCAGAGGTTTTCTGACATGACACTCGCATGGGGTCGCGGCATCGCGACCATCGCCGCCGATGGCTCAACGCTCGATACGTGGTACCCACATCTGGCACTCGGTGAAGCGCCCGCAAGCGATCACGACAATCTCGCGAGCGCATACGTAACCGACGATGTGCGCGGTGTAACAACCGTTGGCGTTTCGTTGCAGATCGACACCGACACGCCGCCGAGCAGCGCCTCCGATGTGTACCTGCGTTTGCATCTGCTCTCGACTCGATTGATGAAGCCACGCACCATCAACCTCGACGGCGTCTTTGGATTGCTCACCAACGTCGCGTGGACCAACCTCGGACCCTGCGCAATCTCCACGATCGACGATGTTCGCCTGCGCGCTCGGGCTGCCGGCCAGAACCTCACTGTGCACAGCGTCGACAAATTCCCACGCATGACCGACTACGTAGTGCCTTCGGGCGTGCGCATCGCCGACGCCGATCGCGTGCGTCTCGGAGCACACCTCGCCTCGGGCACAACCGTGATGCACGAAGGCTTCTGCAACTTCAACGCGGGCACCTTGGGCACCTCGATGATCGAGGGCCGTATCACCGCAGGCGTCATCGTTGGCGACGGTAGCGACATCGGCGGCGGCGCATCGATTATGGGCACGTTGTCTGGCGGCGGCACACAAGTGGTGTCGGTTGGCGAGCGTTGTCTGCTTGGCGCAGAGGCCGGCATCGGCATCAGCCTTGGCGACGAATGCGTTGTCGAGGCTGGTCTCTACATCACGGCCGGCACGTTGGTGCGGCTGCCCGATGGCGACGTTGTCAAAGCCCGCGAACTCAATGGCGCTGGCGGTTTGCTGTATCGACGCAACAGCCAGACAGGTGCTGTAGAGGCCATCCCGCGGTCGGTGAAGTGGGACGGACTGAACGGCGATCTGCACAAGAACTAGAGAGCCAGTGGCGCAGCGGGTTCGCTCGCTCTTGGGTTCTGCTGTTGGGTTCCGATAGCGAGTTCTCCTCGCTGGTTGTTTATCGAACATGTGTTCGATAGTGTTCATGTGGCTCGTCTCCCCGAGCGACTCGACGGTGTCCGCCGTCCTCAGCAGTTCATCTGTGAGCGTCGCGAATCCGGGGTGAGAACATGAGCATTTCTGAGTTGGTTCTGTCGCTTGAAGCGATCGACCCGTCGCTCCTCGATCGCGACGGCGTCAGCGCTGCGTTGTGCTCGGTGGCTCGTATCCATTCATGGCTCGAGGTCAAGCAGGCACACCTTGTTCGCCGCCTCAAAGCTCTGGCCGAAGCCTCTGCTTGCGTTGTCCCCGAGGCCGACATTGCCGCCGCCACCCGCACCAGCAGAGGCGATGCCGAGCGCATGTCGAAACGCGCCGATGCGTTGGGCGCGCTACCCGAGATCGAGTCAGCGCTCAGCACTGGGCAGCTCTCGGCAAGCCATGTCGATGCACTCGCCCGCACCATGCGCGACCTCACCCCCGAGCAGCGCACGTTGTTCGCGGCCCAGGGCGCACAGCACGCAACCATCGCTCAACGCTCTACCCCCGAACAATTTGCTCGATACCTGCGCCGCGAGGCCCAACGCTTCAGCAAACGAGCCGGAGAAGACCGCCTCACTCAACAACGCAAGAACTCCGGCGTGCGTTGGTGGCTCGATAGCGACACGGGCATGTGGGTTCTTCGCGCCGAACTCGATCCCGAAACCGGGCTGATCATGCAAGGCCGACTCGAGAACGCAGTCGACACTCTGTTTCGATCCGGCATCCCAGACACCTGCCCATCGGGTCACGGTCAACAGGCGCATCTTCGTGGGCTCGCGTTCGTTCAACTCACCGGCCACGGGCCGCACTGCGATACCGGCTCTGGTCTCGGCGAGCGTCGTATCGACCAGCCCGACCGGCGGTTCGAGGTGTCCATCGTCATCGACCTCGAGACGCTGCGGCATGGCCTGCACGAACACTCACTCATCGACAACGGCAACGGCGCCGATCTTCCTGTCGAGTCGTACCGCCGCATGGCCTGCTCCGCGGCGCTCATCCCAGTGGTGCTCAATAGCGCCGGCGTCGTACTCGATCAAGGCCGCGAGATTCGCCTTGCCAACAGGGCCCAGCGTCGCGCGCTGCGCGCCATGTACGCCACGTGCGCGCTCCCCGACTGCACCGTGCGATCAAAATACTGCGAGCCACATCACATTGTGTGGTGGCAACACAATGGCGCTACCGACCTCGACAACTTGTTGCCGCTGTGCTCACGCCATCACCACAGCGTGCACGAAGGCGGGTGGCAGCTCGCGATGATGCCCGATCGTTCGCTCACGATTACCTACCCCAATGGTGAGCAGCGGATTACCGGTCCCCCGTCTATGGGGCGAGCGCAATGAGCCCGCTACGCAGTCGTGCGTCAGCGACCTGGCTGATACACGCCAAACACTTCGCGCAGGGCATCGCTGATTTCGCCAAGGGTGGCGTCGGCGCGCAGCGCTTCCTTGATCGAGTACAGCACGTTGTCAGTGCCACGGGCCGCAACACGCAAGGCGTCGAGACGGGCGGCGACCAAGGCGTGGTCACGATTGGCTTTGTAGGCAGCGAGACGCTCTTTCTGGCCGCCTTCAAGCAATGGGTCCACAGGAAACAGGCTTGGCTCTGGTTCGTTGTCGAGCGTGAACTTGTTCACGCCAACAATGATGCGCTCGTCGTCGTCGATCGATTTCGAGTACTCGTAAGCAGCCTGCTCGATCTCGTCCATCTGGAAGCCAATCTCAATGGCCTCAACAGCGCCGCCCATCTCATCGATGCGGGCGATGTACTCCCAGGCAAGGCGCTCGACTTCGTCGGTCAGCGACTCGACGAAATAGCTGCCAGCCAGCGGGTCGGGGGTGTCGGTGATGCCGCTCTCGTAACCGATGATCTGCTGCGTGCGCAACGCGATTCGTGCTGCCTGCTCGGTGGGCAAGCTCAGGGCTTCGTCGTAGCCGTTGGTGTGCAGGCTCTGCGTGCCACCCATTACTGCCGCCATCGACTGCACTGCAACGCGGGCAATGTTGGCTTCGGGCTGCTGCGCGGTCAGGGTCGAGCCGCCAGTTTGGGTATGGAACCGAAGCAGCTTCGAGGCTTCTTTCTTGGCGCCAAA
>CANNMD010000223.1 GCA_947505655.1 Acidimicrobiaceae bacterium
CATCAGGTCGATACCGCTGGCGTGCTCGTTGGCGCTTTGCGAATCGCCGCTATGCGGCAGCCCAAGCGTGTGCCCGATCTCATGCTCGGTGAGATCAACCGCTGGCACCGCCCCCCACGAAGCGTGAAAATCGGAAGCGCCTACATATAGCGCGCGTCGGGTCTGGCTGGCAGGGCAGAAATCGACATTGCACGTTTCGCCAGCGCGCCCCCAACCACCGGCCTGATTGGGCAGATGCTCGGCCGTGGCCACCACCATCACCGCTGACGTGGTGGGTGCGCTGCTGTCGATGGCCCGCTCGACACAGGCGTCGTGGGTTTCGGTTGCGGACATAGACAACGTGTCCCCGGCCACGAACCGAGGGTGATACAGGTTGTGCGACAGGGTCACGAAGTAGGGCGTGACGTTGTCATTGAGCCGGACCACAAGGTCTTCGGGGGTCAACTTCAGGCGTTGCGTGAGCCGCCCATAGATCGGGTCGCTGGTGGTCAACGGCACATCGCAGATGAACACCTCGAACTGATCGTTGGTCGAAGCATGATGCGCCCCGGCAATCAACCTGAGTGCGCGCGGCCAATCGGCTTGAGCAACCGCGCTCGATGGTGGGGGCGAAGCAACCCGCGAACATCCGGCGGCGCCAACACCCACGCTGAGCAGCGCAAGAGACCCGAAAAAGAATCTCAGGAATTTCCTAAAGAATCGCTCAAGTTCCTCAAAGGTCTGCCGATACCTATTGCAGTACCGACACACACACGGCATGTGTGTCGATCGAGAAGATGGGCTTGTCCCCTTCTCGGATGGTTTACCGGTGTCGGATGTGGCGGAACACCCCGGCACCGGTAACCATCCCCCCCTCGTTGCGAAAATGGCCATCACGCTGGCCGTGTCGCTTCTTCGAGCAGGTCGAGATAGCGCACGCGGGACACATCTACCGCGCCCATCGAGGTGAGATGCGCCGTTGTCCACTGCACATCGAACAGGGTCACGTTGGCTGCATTGAGCTCTCGTAACAGCGCCACCATTGCCACCTTTGACGCGTCACGAGCTGTAGAAAACATGCTCTCGCCTGCAAAGAAGCGGTTGATCTTCACCCCGTAGAGGCCACCCACGAGCGTATTTTCGGTGTCGAAAACCTCAACGCTGTGCGCCCAACCCATCGTGTGTAACCGCTCGAACGCATCGATGAACTCACGATTGATCCATCCGTGCGGGCGACGCGGATCGCCACACTGTGTCATCACCTCGCGAAAGCACGTGTTGAAGCGAACCTCAAAGCGGCGGCAGCTCTTGCGAAGCGACGTGGAGACCACCAGACCGTCGATCGGAATGATGCCGCGCGGATCTGGAGACCACCATGAAATTCGGCGACGGCCCGCTGGCATAGGAAACATGCCGCGGCTATAGGCATCAAGCAACGTGCCGGGATCGAGATCGGCCCCGATTGCGGCGACGCCATCGGCATCGGCGGATCGAGGGTCGGGCAGCTGCCACCGAGTGGGCGGCGGCCAGATCAGCTCGGTGTCGAAGACGGGCACTTCACCAGCATGCCCGAACATGCGCTGTGCCTAGCGCGCGTAGTCGAAGAACCCGCGACCGCTCTTGCGGCCAAGAAGACCTGCGGCCACCATGCGACGCAGCAATGGCACTGCGGCGTAGTTGGGATCGCTGAACTCGGCGTAGAGCGCATCGAGGATGGCCAACGACGTGTCGAGACCCACCAGGTCGAGCAGAGCGAACGGACCCATTGGGAAGTTGCAGCCGCCCTTCATGGCGGTGTCGATGTCGGCGACCGAAGCGGTGCCCGACTCGGCCAAGCGAACGGCGTTGTTGAGGTAGGGGAACAGCAACGCGTTGACAATGAAGCCAGCCTGATCCTTGACCTCGACAGCGTCTTTGCCACAGGCAACCGCAAAGGCGGTGGCGGCAGCAATGGTGTCGTCGCTTGCAGTGAGCGGACGAATGATCTCGACAAGCTTCATGGCCGGTGCTGGGTTGAAGAAGTGAATGCCGCAGACCTTGTCGGGGCGCTTCGTGACCATGGCCAACTCGACAACGGCCAAGGTGCTGGTGTTCGTTGCGAAGATGGCGTTGGGCTGCACGACCTGCTCGAGTTCGGCGAAGAGTGCCTTTTTGATAGCAAGGTCTTCGACGACGCTTTCGATAATGAGGTCGCAGCCGCTCAAGGCGCCGAGGGAATCGGTGGCGCTGACGCGGCCCAAAATGGCGGTGCGCTCTTCCTCGGCAAGCTTGCCGCGCTCGACCTGCTTGGCCAGGCTCTTGCCCAGCGACGCCACCATGGCGTCGGCCGTGGCCTGAGTGCGCGAACGCACGATGACGGTGTATCCGGCCTTGGCTGCCACTTCGGCCAGGCCCGATCCCATAATGCCCGAACCCAAGATGCCTACTGATTTGATGTCGCTCATTCCAGAGACGATACCTACCAATGGGTAACCTGTCGAAGCCGAAGTGATATCGGCCAGTGCGCGTAGGCTCACTCGATGGCCAAACGGCAACCCCTTCGACCCCTGCGCGAATTTCTAGCCACCGAATCAGCGGGCGGCATTTTGGCCGTTGGCGGCGCTGTGGCCGCAATCATCTGGGTCAACTTGGCACCTCACAGCTACAACTCGTTGTGGTCACACGAGCTCTCCATCTCGTTCGGTCACGATGCGCTGCGACTCTCCCTCAAGCATTGGGTGAACGACGGGCTGATGGCGCTGTTCTTCTTGGTGGTTGGGCTCGAGATCAAACGCGAGCTCGTGCTCGGCGAGCTCCGTGTATTACGCCGCGCTGCGCTTCCAATTGCCGCCGCCATCGGCGGCATGGTCATTCCAGCGGCGCTCTTCGCTGTGATCAACTCGGGTACCGATACCAGCCATGGCTGGGGAGTGCCCATGGCTACCGACATCGCACTCGCGCTTGGTGTGATCGCGTTGCTCGGTCGCCACATCGTGCCGCCATCGCTGTCGCTGTTTCTTCTGGCCGTCGCCATCGTCGACGACATCGGCGCGATCGTGGTTATCGCGGTGTTCTACAGCAACGGCATCGACGTGATGTGGCTTGCAGCGGCTGCCGCAATGGTGGCGTTCACGGTGTTGCTGCGGCGCCTCCGCGTCACCGCGATGTGGCCGTTCGTGGCCATCGGACTCGCGATGTGGTTCGCATTGCATGAGGCCGGGGTGCACGCCACCATCGCCGGCGTGATCATGGGCCTGCTCGCACCCACCGCTGTCCCGCCCGGACTCAACACGGTCAGCGTGGTCGAGCGGCTTGAGCACGCTCTACATCCATTCACCAGCTTTCTCATCGTGCCGCTGTTTGCAATTTCGAACGCAGGCATCCAATTCGACAATTCGCTACTCGACGGCGTGCTGAGTTCGCACGCGTTCTGGGGCGTGGTGATCGGTCTCGTTATTGGCAAGCCCGTGGGCATCACGTTGGCATCGTGGCTCGCTGTACGTGCTGGAGTCGCCGAATATCCCACTGGCGTGCGCCTCGCTCAAGTTGCCGCCGTCGGTGCCGTGGCCGGCATCGGTTTCACGGTCAGCCTGTTCGTCTCCGAGCTTGCCTTCACACGCGCCGACCAACTGGGCCAAGCAAAGTTCGGCGTACTCATCGCCTCGATCGTGGCCGGCCTCATCGGTGTCGTGGCATTGCGCGCTGTCGCGTACAGTAAACGCTCATGACCGGAACTCTTGCCCTACTCGGTGGCGGCCCATTCACCGCCAACGACGATCTCGACCGTCGACTCATCGCATCGGCAGGAGCAACTGAAGTTGTGGTGCTGCCTACCGCCGACGCGTTTGAGCATCCAAGTCGGGCAATCGATAGCGCCCGCGTGTGGGGCGAGCGGCTGGGCGTAGCCATCGACGGACGCCTCGTATTGCGCCGCGCCGACGCCAACGACCCACAGCATGTGCACGCCGTCGAGCACGCCCGCATGGTCTACCTCGTTGGCGATTCGCCGCTGCATCTGCGCTCGGTGCTCAAGAACACGGCGATGTTCGAAGCGCTCGAATCGGTCATCGCAAACGGCG
>CANNMD010000224.1 GCA_947505655.1 Acidimicrobiaceae bacterium
ACTGATGACGGTGCCGTCTTCGCCCAGCGCGAGGAGCGCTTCTTTGTAGCCGTTTACTGCTTGTGCCTCGGGGGTGGCGATGAACCGCGTGCCCACCCACACGCCATCGGCGCCGAGCGCCAACGACGCAGCCAGACCGCGGCCATCGAAGAGTCCGCCAGCGGCGACGACGGGCACCTTGTGGCCAACCGCGTCGACCACCTGTGGCACGAGTGCCATCGTGGCCACCGTGCCGGTGTGCCCGCCAGCCTCGGTTCCTTGGGCCACGACAAAGTCGCACCCACTGGCCACGGCAGCCACAGCGTGGCGAACTTTGCCAGCCATACTGCCCACCAAAATGTTGTGCGAGTGCAACAGGTCGATGACCTCGCGCGGCACGCCGAGGCCGGCAACGAAGATGCGTGCGCCACCGTCGATGACGGCTTGAATACCGGCTTCAACTTGGCCCGCGAATGCGGTGAGCAAATCGACGCCAAATGGCTTGGCTGTGAGCGCGCGCACCTTGGCCATCTCGAGCGGAAGTTCGTCGGGCCCCATCGTGCTCGCCCCAAACGTGCCGATGCCGCCTGCTTCGCTGACGGCAGCAACCAACTCGTGGTAACTCACGCCGCCCATACCGGCCAACATGATTGGGTGCTCGATTTCCAAGAGTTCGGTGAGGCGTGTGTGCATAGCTGCAACCGTACCCTCGGCGCTGGTTCGAACGAAGCGACTCGAGCGGTCAGTCGGCGAATGCGCCGGGCCGCCGCAGCAAGCGACGATGCCACCGTGATGGCGTGAGCAGCACGGCGCGTGGTTCGTCTTCGAACATCCATCGCGCAAAGTTGCGGCGAGTCCACGCGCTGAGACCAACCACACGGACGGCGCCACGCGCACCCCATCGTTTGGTCAAGACCCGGCTGAGCGCCAGCGACATCCTGTGATCGGCAAACAGGTGATGGCGAACGTCGTGTTCGTATCGCGCCCGCACCATTGCTGGCGTGAGCGTGTTGGGACTGAGGATCGCTTCGGCGGCGAGGCGGCCGGTGAGCAACGCTTGACCGATGCCTTCGCCGGTGAGGGCATCGGTGGCGGCCGCTGCGTCGCCCACGAACAACACGCGGTCGTGAGTGAGCACGGTCTGGTCGATGCGAGCCGGAATCGGCCATGCAGTGTGGCGACCCTCTAGCACGGCCCCTTCTCCGAGTGCCTCGCGAATGTGTGGTCGGCTGAGCAGATCGGGCCACAGGGCATTCATCTGTTGCACCTTGATGGTGCCGCCACGGAGCACGCCGAATCCAATGTTGACGCGGCCATCGGGAAGCGGAAACGACCACGTGTAGCCGGGCAAAATGTCGGCATCGAACCACACGTAGAGACGGTCCTTCGCGGTGCCGGTGACATTGTTTGCGTACTGACGAAAGCCGTGCCACTCGCCGAGATACCCGGCCTCGCCAACGCCGAGTGCTTTACGCACCGGCGACCACATGCCGTCGGCAGCGATCACGTAACGAGCGCGTACCAAGCCGACGTGTTCAATGTCGACCACGATGTGTTGAGGTGTTTGCTCGACGATGCCAATAAACCCGTGGCCATCGAGCACCGTTGCACCCGCAGCGCGGGCGTGTTCGAGCAGCGCGTTGTCGAGTTCGATTCGTGGCGTGACGGCAGCGAACTGTCCCTGCCCGGTGAGCGGTAGGCACACCTCGCGACCGCTTGGTGAACGCAGCCATGCGTGTTGCACCTGTGTCCAGCTGGGTACCGACGACGGTGCGAAACTCAGCAGCTCGAGTTCGCGCAGGGCAAGTGTGGTGAGGCCATCGCCGCAGCACTTATCGCGTGGAAAGACCGCCTTGTCGACAACGGTGACATCGCGACCCGCAGCGGCCAACATGCGTGCTGCGCCGGCCCCGGCAGGCCCGCCGCCGACAATGAGCACTTCGGTGTCGAGCGTCGGGCGATCGGGCGCGTTGTCGATGGGGGCAGTGTCGAGCACGGCGATCAGGTTACGGGGCGACGCGGCCAAGGCGCTGCGCGTGATAGACGCCGTTGTCGGGCGGCACACCCATCCACGCGAACCGCTGCGCGTTCACGCGGTCTCGCAGCCCCGAGCCGAGCAGCCGATACATGTGGTCGCCAGGGCAGGTGGTGAACGACATATCGCGATGGCCCGCAATAGTGGGCGTGGTCACCAATGCCCCGGCCTTGTAGCGCCCCGAGCCTCGCGAGATGAACGACGTGGTGGCATCGGGGTAGGTGTCGATTGCGTAGCGAGTGCCGAGCCATGCCAGCACCTTGACCAACGAATCAAGCATCGCCGCGGTGGGATCGGTGAGGGTGAAGTCGCCCACAAGACATACGAGTTGGGCAAAGCCTTGGCTGCCGCCGGTTGCATCGGCGCGCACAGGGCCCGCCAACGACCCGGCTCGGCCTTCCCACACAACGCCGTCGTGATCAACGAAGAACTCGTAGCAAACATCGGGCCAGCCTTTAGCGGCGCTGGTGTGCCACGAATAGGCAGAGCGAATCACTTGGCGCGCCCCGCCTGCGCCGTAGTTGTTGGGCGAGGCGGTGTGATGCACCAGCAAGAACTGTGGAGTCTCTGGCAGTATCGCCGACTTCGGAGGCAGGTCGGCGCCCCATGCGTCGCGCGGGTTCACGAACAAACCGGGCATCACTTCTACTGGCGGCGGCGCTGCAACAGCCGGCCTCGGCGACCCGTTAGCGATGGCCGCAGCGGCAACCAGGCCGGCGCCAATGATCGCTTCGCGGCGGGTCAAATGAGAGTCACACACGGTTCTCACTTTATGATGTTCCACGTCGTACGACTGAGGAGATCTGAAATGAGTAATCGTCTGTGTGAAGGCCGCGTCGCCATCGTCACCGGAGCCGGCCGTGGTATCGGCCGCGAGCATGCACTAAGCCTGGCAAGCCAGGGCGCCAAGGTCGTCGTCAACGACCTCGGTGGCAACATCGATGGATCCGGCGGCGATCAGTCGCCAGCCCAGCAAGTGGTCGATGAGATCAAGGGCATGGGCGGCGAGGCCGTAGCGAACGGCGACAACGTCGCTTCGTGGGAGGGCGCACAGCGCCTCATCAACACCGCCATCGAGACCTTCGGCGATCTGCACGCAGTGGTCAATAACGCAGGCATCTTGCGTGACCGCGTGCTCATCAACATGACCGAAGAAGAGTGGGACGCCGTTATCGCCGTTCACCTCAAGGGCACGTTCGGTCCAAGCCGCTGGGCTGCCACCTATTGGCGCGAGCAGAGCAAGGCCGGCAAGCCGGTAGATGGCCGCATCATCAACACCACCTCGGTCAGCGGTATCTACGGCAACCCAGGCCAGACCAACTACGGCGCTGCCAAAGCTGGCATTGCTGCATTCACCAACATCGCTGCGCTCGAGTTGGCTCGCTACGGAGTCACTGTCAACGCCGTTGCGCCAGTAGCGCTCACCCGTATGACCGAAGGCCTTGGGCCAGCACCCGAGACCGACGAAGAGCGCGAGATGCGTTCGCCTCGCTGGATTGCCCCCATCGTCACGTGGCTCGCTTCGGCCGAATCAGTCGGCGTCACCGGCAATGTGTTCGAGGCCAGCGGCCAGACATTGGCCATTGCCGAGGGCTGGCACCGCGGTCCACGCGTTGCCCCACAAGAAGATCCCACCAAGCTTGGACCCATCGTCGCTGACCTCATCAGCCGTGCCCGCCGCAATGCCGGTATGGACGGCGAAGAGGGTTCGTGGCCACAGCCACGCCGCTAGTGATCCGGGGGTAGCTCGCGCTGCCCCGATGTTTTCCATTCCGTTTTAGCTACCAAGGAGTTTTGCTATGCCGTTGAATCCTGAAGCCGTCGGTTCCGTTTCCGAGCCCACCACCGTGAGCTGGACCAGCAAAGACGCGCTGTTGTACGCCGTCAGCGTTGGTGCCGGCACCAACGAGTTGGCCTACACCACCGAAAACACCAAAGACACGCC
>CANNMD010000225.1 GCA_947505655.1 Acidimicrobiaceae bacterium
TGCGAAAGGCCTCGGCCTCGATCGCGTAACCATGCCCAGTTACTTCATCGCTGGCGCGAAAGATGGCGTGTTGATCATGGACCCAACGGGCGTCGAGCGTATGCAGAAATCATTGCCCGATTTTCGCGGCCACACGCTGATCGACGAAGCCGGCCATTGGGTGCAACAAGAACGACCAGAGCAGTTCAACGACGCGCTGATCACGTTCTTGAACACGCTGTAAGGGCTTCGACCACAGACGTGGCCGCAGGCCACCAGCCTGACCGGCGGTAGCAGTTGGTCAGAGATGTCGATCTCACGCACGGGCGCGGCCGCCCAAACGGTCGAGCAGTGTTGATGCCGCGCGGTCCTGTCGATCCTCGAGATCGAGCCACGCCACCCACAGCGACGCGAACCGTTGAATCGGCTCGAACGGCCATTGATCATCGTCGACGACGTGCAGATGTACGTTCGCCTCAGTGATCGTCTCACTGGCACGGACCTCAGCAATTAGCGCTGCAATCTCGCTGGCGCGCACATACATGTCGTGGTCGCCTAGGTCTACAGGGACGCCGGCCTCAACAGCAGCGTCTCGCCCCGAGCGCACAAGCGTGGCCGAGTCGCGCAGTTTGTGCAGTACACCTGGGTGCACGTACACATCAATGTGATTGGCTCGGGGCCGAACCCGTCGGCGTATCCGATCCAACGCAGGTGCGGTGTCTGGGTGGCGGCGCTCAAGCTGACCGATTTCGGCCCATGCACCGTGTTGCGTCAGCGGACGACCCGGATTGCGCACGCTCGTGTGCTGATACTGCCCAAGAACCTCAGCCGGCACCAGCCACTGCAACCCAACCCTGCGCGCATGAATCTGACCTGATGACACCAGCGCTTGAACACGCCGACGAGTCACGCCAAGACGGCGCGCTGCTTCGTCGAGGGGCATGGGATCATTCACTTACCAAATATACCATCCTTGGTATATTTAGCAACCGGCAGCACCCGCCTGCTTTAGCGGCGGTCGAGCTTGGAGAGCAGGCGCAAGATCTCGAGGTACAACCACACGATGGTGACCAAGAGTCCAACTGCAGCAACCCATTCCATCTGCTTGGGAAGACCAGCCTTGGCACCCTTTTCGATGAAGTCGAAGTCGAGCGCAAGGTTGAACGCTGCAACGCCTGCGACCAAGAAGCTGAAGCCGATGCTCAACGCACTGGTGTCGTTGAGGAAGCCCACCGAGCCACCGAACAGATTGATGAGCATCGAGATGCCGTAGAACACCATGATGCCCAACGTGGCGCCGACGACGATGCGGCGCATGCGATCGGTGACCTTGATGATGTTGGTGCGATAGAGAAACAGCATGATCGCAAACACCGCAACGGTGGCGCCTGCGGCCTGCACGACGATGCCGTTCTGGAACGACTCGTATGAGTGCGAGATGGCGCCGACGAACACGCCCTCGGCCACTGCATAGATGGGTCCGAGCACCTTTGCGTACTGGGGCTTGAAACGCATTGCGATGACACACACGAAACCAACGAGCACGCCGCCCAGGGTCCACATAGGGAACTGCCCGACCCGGCCATCGCTGACGGTGACAGCGCTCCAGCCAACGGCGGCTGCTGCCATCATCAACACGAACAACACGCCAGTTGCCGTAGCGGTGCCGCTTACGGTCATGGTCTGGGCGTTCCAGTCGCTGATCGGCCCATCAGTCACGGGCGTCGAACCGTATGCCTGGCCTGAGCCAGCGCGAGTATGCGCGGCCGGGGCCGCCCAACCGGCCGATGTGGCACCGGCCTGATCGATCTCTTTGAATGACTTGTCATTCAGAATTGGATTCGCCATCTGCGAACTCCTTGTCTAGATGCGGGTATTAAATCCGCAATTGACGGTGACGTTAACCGACCCGAATGGGGGTCAGGGGGTCACCTGGGTATGAATCAGTTGAGATCGTGAGCGCTGGGTCCGTCCCACATATCGATGTCGGGCGGCGACGCCAAAATGCCTTCGCAGGAGCGGGCCATTTCGATCATCAAGTCACTGTCAAAGTGCGCGCGCTGCGCGGCCGGCGAGTCCCATTTCTGGATCAGCAAGAACCGGCCGGGCCGAGTGACCGACGCGCACAAATCGATGTTGCGACAGCCGGGTTGCATGCGCGACAGCACCACGTATTTACTGAGGACGGCCAACAATGTGCCACCGTCGGTGGCATCAAACCGCATGGTGACAATGGCGAGATCGATTTCATCGGGCATAACTGTCCAATCGGGCGCACCGGCGGGCGCAACGTAAATTCAGATATAGAGATACCGTCCATCACAAGAAACGATCTTGGACCGAAACTTGCGACCCTGGTGTGGGGGGCTTGACGACCTAGGTATCGTTAGCACATCGTCAAGGTGAACACGCGGATAACCGCTTGTTCAAACTTGAAATCAAAACCCCCTGAGGAGTAGCCGTGGCCAAAGATCGCGTAGACCGCGATGAGGAGGATCTGGTCCGCCTGTATCTCTCCGATATCGGGCAGTACACCCTTCTCACCAAGGATGATGAAGTCCGATTGGCAAAGCAGATCGAAGCCGGCAAGGCAGCAATTGCCGACCTCGACTCAGCCGGCAAGGACATCACTGCAGCCAAGAAGCGCGAACTGCGCCGGGCTGCAAAAGAAGGCGAAGAGGCCGAGCGTGCATTCGTGCAGTCGAACCTTCGTCTCGTTGTGTCCATCGCCAAGAAGTACCAGGCCTCTGGTCTTCCGTTGCTCGACCTGATTCAAGAGGGCAACCTCGGCCTCATGCATGCCGTCGAAAAGTTCGACTGGCGCAAGGGCTTCAAGTTCAGCACCTATGCCACATGGTGGATCCGTCAGGCAATCACCCGCGGCATCGCCAACACAGGTCGCACCATTCGCCTCCCAGTTCACGCTGGAGACACGCTGGCCCGTCTGCAGAAGGCACGTAGCCGACTCGAGCTCAAGTACGGCCGTCCAGCCACTCTGGCCGAGCTGTCACGCGAAGTCGAAATGCCCGAAGACAAAGTCACCGAGGCATTGCGTTTCGCAGCCGAGCCACTCTCGCTCAGCGAGCCGCTTCGCGAAGACGGCGACGCCGAACTTGGCGATGTTGTCGAAGACCGTTCAGCCGAGTCACCATTCGAGGTTGCAGCCACCGCGTTGTTGCCCGAAGAGATCTCACGGTTGCTCGCCCCTCTCGACGAGCGTGAGCGCGAAATCCTCAAGCTGCGTTTCGGCCTCGATCGTGGCGAGCCACGCACGCTCGAAGAGGTTGGCGAACACTTCAACCTCACCCGCGAGCGCATCCGTCAGATCGAAGCTCGCGCAATGAGCAAGCTTCGTCACCCATCCAGCGACACCGGCGCCCGCGACCTGCTCGCTGTCTAAGCCTTGGCGGGTCACGCCCGCACGGCTTCACGTAGGCTCACGGCATGCCCGTCGTCTTCGTTCACGGAAATCCTGAAACACCCGCCATTTGGGGCCCGCTGCTGCGCGAACTTTCGCGTACAGACGTGGTCACTGTGCACTTGCCGGGCTTTGGCATTCCCACTCCCCCAAACTTTGCTGCCACCCGTGACGACTACGTGTCATGGCTCATCGGCGAGCTTGAGGCCATTGGCGAGCCTGTAGATCTGGTGGGCCACGACTGGGGCGGCGCACTCACCGCTCGGGTGGCGTGCACTCGGCCCGACCTGTTGCGTTCGTGGGTGTGCGATGTCACCGGGCTCATTCACCCCGACTATGTGTGGCACAGCTTTGCTCAGGTGTGGCAAACACCTGGCGCCGGCGAGCAGAACTTTGTCGACAGCATGGCCACCCCGGTTCAAGACCGAGTGAACCTGTTCGTGATGCTGGGCATGACCCCCGAAATTGCCGCCGAACTCGTTGCGGCCAGCGACGAAGAAATGGCGCGTTGCGTGTTGGCGCTATATCGCTCGGCCATTCAGCCGGCCATGGCCCA
>CANNMD010000226.1 GCA_947505655.1 Acidimicrobiaceae bacterium
ATCATTCGGCTGTTGCGCTCGGGTCGTCCCAACCAATCAGCGATATCGACGCAGCGGCGTGCGCTCAGGCCGGCATCGACATTGTTCGACGCCGTAGCGGCGGGGGAGCAGTGCTGCTCGAGCCAGGCGATGTGGTGTGGGTCGATGTGTTGATCCCTGCAGGTCACCGGCAATGGAGGGCCGACGTGAGCTCGTCGGCGTGGTGGCTCGGAGAGGCGTGGCGAAGTGCGCTGAGCTCACTCGGTATGCCCGGTTTGAGCGTGCATACGGCGTCGATACGACACACCGAATGGTCCCGACGGATCTGCTTTGCCGGCGTCGGCGGCGGCGAAGTGATGTTGGGCGACCGCAAGGTGGTGGGTATTAGCCAGCGCCGAGTCCGTGCTGGCGCCCGCTTTCAGTGTGCGTATTACCAGCAGTGGCGTCCGAGCATCCACGAGTTGGTGTTCGGATCGTCGGGTCCTCGGGCCGATGAACTGCTCGATCTGGTGGCGCCCGTGTCGGCGCCGGCAGCGGCGGTACGCGAGGCGTTTGAGCACGCCTTGAACTCGCTCGGCTAGATCAGCCGGCTCAGCGCGGCGGCTGCTGAGACACCTCCACTCTTCCCCACTGCGTATTCGCGCTCTCTGCGCGAAGCTGTTCAGGGCTTTCCTGCGTATTCGCGCTCTCTGCGCGCAGTTTTTTCGTTTTGGCCACCGAATATTTCCAGAATGTGGGGAATTTGTATTGACTTTTGGGGCATAGTGGGGCAGAGTGGGGACATGTAGGGACCCGACCTACGTGAGGCAGCGATTCGGGAAGTCATCGAAGGGCACGTGCAAAAGTTTCTTGGCGTTTTTGAACGACAACTCGACGTAAAAGGTCGATTGGCGCTTCCTGCCACGTTTCGAGCGCGCCTGGGCACGAGCTGCTACCTCACGTTGGGAACCGACAACAGCATCGAGGTCTTCACGACCGAGAAGTTCGAAGAGGAGGCAGATCGAATGCAAGCACTTCAAGCACGAGGCGAAATCAGCATGGATCGCCTTCGTGCGTTCTCGGCTCGGGCCACAGCAATCGAGCCCGACGCGCAGGGTCGCATCTACCTCGACGAGCGTCTGCGCCAGCACGCCCGACTCGACGTGAAGGGCCCCGCCATCGTGATGGGTCGCCTCGACCGCATCGAGATCTGTTCAGTCGACCGCCACGAACGCAGCATGACTGCTGGCGAGCAGGAGTTCTCAGAGCCAGTGCTCTGAGTCCTGCACCGATCACACCACACACACACACCGACCGACGAAAGCGAGAACGAAGGCCCGAACAACACACGACAAACACCCAACAGGTACCGATGAGTTCCGCTCATCGGCAGTCTCCCGGTTGACAAGATGCAGCACTCTCCACCCGCTTACATCTCGTTCATCCCGGGGAGAAATCCCGGCGACAATCGTTCACCGGGGGGCTGCCGATCAGCGGAGCGCAAGTGCGAGGAAGCCCCGTGAAGAGCAGCAATACCGGCAAGGACAATCAAGTGAATGAGTCAGCAGCGCCACAGAGCGCTGGCTTTCATCACCTGCCTGTCATGGCCGCCGAGATTGTTGGCGTCTTTGCTGAGGTAACCAACGGAGTGGTGCTCGACGCCACGCTGGGCGGTGGAGGGCATGCAGAGATGCTGCTCGAAGCCCATCCGCACCTGAACCTCCTTGGTATCGATCGGGATCAGACGGCGCTGGCAGCAGCGACCACCCGCCTGAGCCGGTTTGGTGACCGTGTCCAGACAGTTCATTGTCGATTCGACCACCTTCGCGACGCCATGAAGACCGCCAATGTTGCAACGCTCAGCGGAGCGCTTTTCGACCTTGGTGTTTCGTCGCCGCAGCTCGACCGTGTCGAGCGTGGATTTTCTTACCGTAACGATTCCCCCCTCGATATGCGCATGGACCTGACGGAACCATGGTCTGCAGTCGATGTCGTGAACGGTTACACCGAACAGGAACTCACCAGAGTCCTGTTCGAGTATGGCGACGAGCGATTTGCCCCCCGGATCGCTCGTGCCATCATCTCCCACCGGCCGATCGAATCGACCGGTGAACTCGCCGACATCATTGTGACGGCGATCCCTGCGGCCGTGCGCCGCACCGGTGGTCATCCGGCAAAGCGTTCGTTCCAGGCAATTCGTATTGCCGTGAACCATGAACTCGAGATTTTGCCGGCAGCGATCGACGCAGCGATTGCGGCCACCGCAGTCGGCGGCCGTATTGCCGTGCTGTCGTACCACTCGGGCGAGGACCGCATCGTAAAAGAGCGTTTCCGCGCGGCCGAAACGGGCGGATGCGAATGTCCTACCGGGTTGCCATGCGTGTGCGGTGCCGTGCGCACCGTTCGCTTAGTGCGTCGGGTACCCAAGACCCCGTCGGCTGCTGAGGTGGCCACCAACCGCCGTGCCGCATCGGCGCGGTTGCGGGTCGTCGAACGAATCGCAGCGCCGGTCTGATGGCTGCTGTCACTCCACTACTTGATCCATTGCTCGCCGGGCCGCTGCCTCGCGATGCCGCGCGTCGTCCAGCACCGGTTGCGCCACGCAGGCCTCGCCCAGAGCTTCTGGTGGTTCCTCGCCGCCGCCGCACCGCCAGCATCATGGCGCTCGGTTGCATGTTGTTGTTCGCGATGCTGCTCGGCACGGTTGCGTTGCAGACCCGCATTGCTCAGAACCAGCTCGCTCTCGACAAGACCGACCGTGCGGTCAAAGTTGCCCGTGAGCGCTATGACCTGTTGCGTCGGGCCCGTGCCGAGCTGCGCTCGCCGAACCGGTTAGCGGTTGAGGCAGATCGCCTTGGCATGATTCCCGCCGACAAGGGCGAGTTCATGACGATCGCTCCAGCAACGGTTGCGCACCTGATGGCAACGTCGGGATGGTTGGCCAATAACCCAGCCGAGAACAGCGTTTCGTCGCTCGAGCAGTTCGGCCAAGTGAAGGCTGTCGCCGGAGACGCTCCATGATCGACGAACGCACCAAGACATCTGCTCGCACGCGCACGCCCGCATCAACTGCGGCTCGAGGCACGCGCTCGCATGGTCCGGTCAAGGGCCGAGCGTCTACGGGTGTGTTGCCCCGTCCGGCACACGCAACCCCGTCATCGCGAACTGCTCCGTCATCTCGCACAGCACCGTCGTCGCGCACGGCACCGTCGTCGCGCACATCGACAGCGCGTGATCGACACTCAACGTCGCAGCCGCAGGCCCGCACCCGCAGCGCAGCAACGACCCATTCGACGCGACGCCCTGCCACCAAGGCTGGGGCGAGCCGCAATGTTCGTCCGCTGCAGAAGCGCACGATTCGTCAGCGCGCCGAGTCGCACGGCTACTTCACGGCTGGAAGCACCCACAAGCGTTTGATCATTGTGCTCGTCGTCGCTGTGCTGGTGTTCGGTTACGTTCTGGTGCATGTCGCTCGGTTGCAGACCGTCGATGCCGACACCTACACCCGTGCAGGTGCGTCGCAGCGAACCCAAGACGCCGTATTGCATGCCAGTCGGGGAGTGATCTTCGATCGCAACGGCGACGAGCTCGCCCTGTCGGTTCCGGCCACGACGATCTTCGTGAACCCCAAGCTTGTTGGTGACCCAGCAGGCACCGCAGCCGTGCTGGCAACGATGCTCAGCTTGTCGCCAGAACGGCAGCAATCGCTCGCCGTCGCGATGGCGAACAAGGACAAGAGCTTTGTGTACGTGGCTCGTCAGATCGATGACCACAAGGCAGCGGCTGTTACGGCGCTGAAGCTTGCTGGTGTTGATTCGTACCGCGAGAGCAGCCGGGTTATTCCTGGCGGCGATCTTGCGCGAAGCGTCATCGGCCGCACCGACACCGATGGCAAGGGCACCGCAGGGCTTGAGCAGCAATACGACAGCATGCTCACGGGCGTCGATGGCGAACTGGTGCGCCAGCACGAT
>CANNMD010000227.1 GCA_947505655.1 Acidimicrobiaceae bacterium
CAACGTGCCGGCAGCGTTCAATGTGCTGTGGTCGCTGCCGGTTGATTCCTCGCGAGCGCACCACAACTTCAGATGGTGTGCGCCTTCTCGCGACACGCGGCATTCGCGGGTTTGTCGACGGCACCGTTTCGGTAGTGCTCGCCGCGTATTTGAAATTGCTCGGCTACAGCAACTTCCGCATCGGAGTAGTTGTTGCCGCGATGTTGCTCGGCTCGGCCGCGCTCACGCTGCTGGCCGGTCTGTATGGCCATCGGTTCTCGCGGCGAGCCATCTTGCTCAGCGGCTCGGCACTGATGTTTGTCACTGGCGTTACCTATGCAACGACCACTGTGTTCGTTGCGCTCTTGGTCGTTGGAACCATCGGAACAATGAACCCTTCGAGCGGTGATGTCAGCGTGTTTTTGCCGATCGAGCAGTCGGTGCTTCCGTCAACCGTGGCCGACAAACGTCGCACCGCGATGTTTGCTCGCTACGCGTTTATCGGCAGCTTCTGCGGTGCTGTCGGGTCGCTTGTTGCCGGTCTCCCCGACTGGTTGGTGCGGCACACCTCAATCGATCGGGCCACTGCCCTACGAGGCGTGTTTGTTGCGTATGCAGCCGCCGGCGTCATCACCTTGTTGATCTATCGGTCGTTATCGCCGGCCATCGAACCCGCTGACTCAACGCCGGCGGCGCCGCTCGGTGAATCGCGATCGATCGTCTACAGACTCGCAGCCGTGTTCAGCCTCGACGCGCTCGGCGGTGGTTTCGTGGTGCAGTCGTTGCTCGCTCTGTGGTTGTACGAGCGGTTCAATCTGTCGGTCACAGTTGCTGGCGCGTTGCTGTTCTGGACCGGCGTGTGTTCTGCCTTCTCTGCGTTTGTATCGGCTCGCATCGCCAAGCGCATCGGGCTGATTCGCACGATGGTGTTCACGCACCTGCCGGCGCAACTGTTGTTGATCAGCGCTGCGCTGGTTCCCAATCTGAGCCTCGCGGTGGCATGCCTGATTGCTCGCAGCTTGCTCTCAGCAATGGATGTGCCAGCGCGTAACTCGTATGTCATGGCCGTGGTGTCACCACCCGAACGCGCCGCTGCAGCCAGCGTGACCAACGTGCCGCGCAGCCTTGCATCGGCGCTGCCACCCCTGGCTGCGGGTTGGATGCTCGATCACAGCACCTTCGGTTGGCCGCTCATCATTGCCGGAACACTGAAGGCCATATACGACCTGTTGTTGCTGTCGATGTTCCGCAACATCCGTCCTCCCGAAGAGCAGATCGTCGCCTAAACCACCCTCGACGCGCGGGCTCTTGTAACGTGCGCGTTGACCATGGAAGACAAGCGCCGCACCACCACGTCGAACTTCGGAGTGAGCCGACGCGAGAGCCACGATGCCTCGGGCTTCTATGCGCGTTTCGCCGCACCCGTTGTTTCTGACGACGACACCGTGCTGGCGCCCACTGCAATCGCTCAGCCATTTGTGTGCGGTGATGCACGCGACATGAGCACCGTGGCCGATGGCTCAGTTGCTCTTGTGGTCACGTCGCCTCCTTACTTTGCTGGCAAGGCCTACGAAGAAGAGCTCGACAAAGAGGGCGTCCCGAGCTCGTACATCGAGTACCTCGAGCTGCTCCGCGGCGTGTTCGCCGAATGTGTGCGCACGCTCGAGCCTGGTGGACGCATTGCAGTAAACGTCGCCAACCTCGGTCGTAAACCATTCCGAAGTCTGTCGGCCGACATCGTGCACATTTTGCAGGACCAGCTCGGGCTGTTGTTGCGCGGCGAGATCGTGTGGCGCAAGGCCGAAGGCGCCAGCGGATCATGTGCGTGGGGCTCATTTCGAAGCCCAACGAATCCGGTGTTCCGTGATGTCACCGAGCGGGTCATCGTGGCCAGCAAGGGTCGTTTCGATCGGGCGCGCAGCACCAAGGTTCGTCGAGCCGAGGGCTTACCATGGCAGAACGATCTGGCCACCGACGAGTTCATGGAGCTCACCCTCGATCTGTGGGATATTCCGCCCGAGAGCGCCCGACGCGTGAACCATCCCGCGCCGTTTCCGGTGGAGTTGCCCGAGAAGCTGATCAGTTTGTTCACGTATCGAGACGACCTCGTGCTCGACCCGTTCATGGGCAGTGGCAGCACGATGGTGGCCGCCGAGCATCTTGGCCGTCGCTATGTGGGCTACGACCTCGATCCCGCCTATGTCGAGATTGCTCGCGAGCGGGTGCTCTCAGAGTCGCGTGAGTCGAACCCGTCAGACGCCACCGAGGTGGGTTCGGGTATCGGCGCGGTGAAGCTTGCTGAAGAGTTGTTGTTAGCCGCGGGATTTCAAGATGTTGCCGTTGGACATCGTGTGCGCCGCACTGGGGTGGCGGTCAGTTTGATGGCCGCCGATGCCCGCGGCGCGCGTTGGTACTTCGACGTTGCTGGCGCAGCCACAAGCCATCGCGGTGGCCTCGTGAAAACCGATGTTGTCTGGCGCACCTTGGGGCGAGCCGCAGCTGTGGTTGCTCATCTCGACGGGCCGTTCGTGGTGCTCACCACGGCTTTGGCGCGTGAAGGCACCCCCGGCGACTTGGCCTTGCGGTCTGCTGGGCCCTCAACGGTGTACGACGTGATCGACCTCACCGATGCCCAGGCCTTGGCGCGCCTTGGTGCATATGCCCGTGGCGGCCATGCCGACGAGCCGTTGCCCGGGTTCTGGAAGCCCGGCCACACCGCTCCGAAACAGTAGGCATGAAACTTGAGTCACATCGACTCAAGTTTTCTGACTGTGGGTTGTGCGCACTCACGATGCGCCGGTAATCTTGCGTGGAGTTCACTCAGCATTGCTCAGAACTCCCCCCAAAACGCACGACTTACAGCACTACCGAACACAGGAGTACACCATCATGGCCAAGGCAGTCGGAATCGACCTCGGTACCACCAACAGCGTCGTTGCCTTCCTCGAGGCGGGCGAACCAGTCGTCATCGCCAACGCCGAGGGCGCACGTACCACCCCCAGCGTGGTGGCTTTCAGTAAGACCGGCGAAGTACTCGTTGGCGAAGTTGCCAAGCGTCAGGCAATCACCAACCCCGATCGCACCTTCCGCAGCATCAAGCGCCAAATGGGCACCACCTGGCGTAGCGAAGACATCGATGGCAAGCGCTACACCGCACAAGAGATCAGTGCTCGCACGCTGATGAAGCTCAAGCGAGACGCCGAGGCATATTGCGGCGATGTCGTGACCCAGGCTGTCATCACGGTCCCTGCCTATTTCGACGATGCTCAGCGCACCGCCACCAAAGAGGCCGGCCAGATCGCCGGCCTCGAGGTCTTGCGCATCATTAACGAGCCAACCGCTGCGGCCTTGGCCTACGGCCTCGATAAGAGCACCGAAGACGAAACCATCTTGGTGTTCGACCTCGGTGGCGGCACGTTCGACGTGAGCGTGCTCGAGATTGGCGATGGCGTCTTCGAAGTGAAGAGCACCCACGGCGACACCAAGCTTGGTGGCGACGACTGGGATCAGCGCATCATCGATTGGCTGGTGCAGCAATTCAAGTCGGCGCACGGCGTCGATCTCGCCAACGATCGCATGGCCACCCAGCGCCTCAAGGAAGCTGCCGAGAAGGCCAAGATCGAGCTCAGCCAGGTGCAGCAGACACAGATCAACTTGCCCTTTATCACGGCCAATGCCGATGGCCCGTTGCACCTCGACGAGTCACTCACTCGCGCCAAGTTTCAAGAGATGACCGCCGACCTCATCGAGCGTTGCCGCATCCCGTTCGAGCAGGCGCTCAAAGATGCAAACGTCAGCAAGGGTCAACTGCACCACGTGATCTTGGTAGGCGGCTCTACTCGTATGCCTTCGGTAAACGATCTCGTCATCAGCCTCACCGGTAAAGAGCCAAACAAAACCGTGAACCCCGACGAAGTGGTG
>CANNMD010000228.1 GCA_947505655.1 Acidimicrobiaceae bacterium
ATACGCGGCGAGCACTACCGAAACGGTGCCGTCGACAAACCCGCGAATGCCGCGTGTCGCGAGAAGGCGCACACCATCTGAAGTTGTGGTGCGCTCGCGAGGAATCAACCGGCAGCGACCACAGCACATTGAACGCTGCCGGCACGTTGATGGCTGGCTGCGGCCACGATGCCGGTGACATCGGATGTGCGCACGAGCCACCGCGCCAAGGCGCGATCGGGCGTGCCGTCGTTACGAGATCCACCATCAATACGGAACCCACCGCGACCCTCGAGTTGGCCAAGCTGAATGCGGTTGACGCCGCCCACGATCTCGGCGCCCGCCGGCAACGCCAGTTCGGCGATGACCGGCAGCACAAGGTGGTTCTTGGTGGCATGAGCGCTGATCTGAGTTGGCAGCCAGCCTGTGTTGGCGATGGCGACATCGACCTGCCACACACCATCGGCAAGAGGCGTCGCCGATGCGTTGATGATCTCGAGACACGGCGACGCCAAGGCTTGAAACACGGCGAAGTCGGCGTGCGGCTTGATCTCGTCAACCAACAAATGCAGCGGCGGATTGGTCATCACGTTGAACCAATCCATGCCGCCGATCTCGACCGGCCCGAGTTGCGGATGATCGAACGTTTCCCAGGGCAGATAGTTGCCGCCGTTGCCATCGCACCAACGCGCGATCGCGAGTTCGTCGGAAACCGATGGTCCGGTGTACCAAATGTCGGTGCTGCTGCGAACGCCCGTTGCTGCGAACACCACGTCCCAAAACTCGGTGGTCCAACCGAACAGGCCGAGATGTTCGTAGGCCCAATCGTCGGCAGCGCCGCTCATTGTTTCGGTCTTATCCCATGTGAAGTCTTCGTACACCGAGTGCACTGGATACGAGGTGAGTGCTGTGCCGCGCGCACCAAGTTCTTTCCAGACCCAAACGTCGGTTGACGGCAGGCTTGAATCGCTGTGAGTGCTTGAAGGCCGCAGCAATACGCCGCCACTGGTGTGAAACGCGTTATAGCCGCACACGTTGGGTCGCGCCACGACTGCGCGCACCAACGCATCGATCTCGGGTTCGCTGAGCGGATGGTCGCCCGCTCCACGCGTGGTGGAACCCCATCCGGCAGGGAAGTTGCGGTTCATGTCGAGTGACTCAGGGGCCCGCGGCCGAGGCACGGTGAAACCGTCGTAGCCATCGATGGTTCCCTCGGCCAACAGTCGATACCGCAGCACGCCCGGCGCCACGACACCATCGACCGGAACCGGAACCATCACGCGCTGGTCGTCGGCGTGTGGCATCCAGGCACCGTTTGGATCAACGATGCGCATGGTGAGCACGCGACCATCGCCGTTGATGTCGTGCTCAACAAGACCCGGCCACTGATGGCGATCTCGCCACGGCCACGGTCGCATGCTGCTGCGGCGATAGACCGGCGAATCGGCCAGCGCCGCCTCTACCCCATCGGGGTTTACGCGCGGCACCACATAAAAGGTGCGAGTACGAAGCGCTTCGAGTGTTGCCACATCGTTGCGTTCACTCGCGGTGGCGAGATGATGCAACAGATACAGCGCTGCTGCACCGCCCGTGACCTCGACGGCATGAATGTTGGCGTCTACCCAATAGGCCGGCTTGGTGTGCGCCTCGCCAGTAGCTGCATCGGTCATTGCAACGAGCCACAACGGGCGACCCTCGTACGAGGTGCCGTATTGCTCGAGCGTGACGAGGTGAACGTGCTCGGCCGCGAACGCTTGCAACGCTGCGGTGAGCTCGTCGAAGCGAACGTAACGATCAAAGGGTAAGACCATGTCGCGACCCTAGCGGTCGTCTACGTCTGCGTGCTCGGGACTACGCTGCCCGACATGACTGGCTCGCTTGTGATGCTTCGCCATGGGCAAAGCGAATGGAACAAACTCAACCTCTTCACCGGGTGGCACGATGTCGACCTCACCGAGCAGGGCTGCGCCGAAGCAACCGCCGCTGGAGTCACCATGGCTGCCGAAGGACTCTCGTTCGATGTTGCTCACACATCGCTGCAGACCCGTGCCGTGCTCACCTGCCACCTTGCCCTAGAGGCCATGAACATGGTGTGGCTGCCGGTGCAGCGCAACTGGCGGCTCAACGAGCGCCACTACGGCGCACTGCAAGGCCTCGACAAGAAGGCCACCACCGAGCAGTACGGCGCTGAGCAAACCAAGTTGTGGCGCCGCAGCTACGACATTCCGCCGCCACCCGTAGATCTATCGAGCCCCGAGCACCCCATCCACGACGCTCGCTACCGGCTGCTGCCACCCGATGTGCTGCCCGCCAGCGAGTGTCTCAAAGATGTTGTTGCCCGCGTGTTGCCGTATTGGTACGACATCGTGGCCCCGCAGTTGCGGGCCGGACTCGACGTGTTGATCACGGCCCATGGCAACTCGCTGCGGGCACTCGTGATGCACCTCGAAAACATCTCGCAAGCCGACATCGCCGAACTCAATATCCCCACCGGAGCCCCGCGGCGCTACACCTTCGACAACAACCTGCGCGTCACGAGCTCGGCCTATCTCGGTGACGCTGCCGCAATTGCCGCGGCGGCAGCCGCTGTAGCCAACCAAGCTGGCGCCTGACACTCGCCCTGAGCTGGGCTCGATAGTCACACCAGCAGGCGGCAACGTCGTATAGTCACGGTTATGGCGTCTAAAAAAGCATCTCTCGAGCACCTCCGCAAAGTTCAACTTTTCTCGTCGTGCTCGACCAAAGATCTCGAGCGCATCGCGAAGGCAGGCGACGAGTTGCCGTTCAAGGCCGGCACCACCATCGTCGACCAAGGCCAAACCGGCAAAGAGGCGTTCATCGTTCTCGACGGCACCGTCACCGTGCGCCGAAACGGCAAGAAAGTTGCCACGCTCGGCAGCGGCACCGTGGTGGGCGAGCTGTCGCTGCTCGACCACGGTCCCCGCACCGCAACGGTGATTTGCGAAACCGACTGCACCCTGCTGCTCATTACCCAGCGCCACTTCTTGGCCGTTGTCGACGATGTGCCAGCACTCGCGCACAAGCTTCTTGGGTCGCTCGCGAGCCGCATTCGCGACCTCGACCGCCAGTACTACGGCTGATTTCTTCACCCGGCGCTGACACCAATCGCGCCATCAACATGGGCGCGCAGCACATTGCCAACTAGTCTTGGCTCGCTATGAGCACGCACGCGTCCTCCCCAGCGCCGGCATCAACACCGAAGCGCTTCAAACCACACCAGCTTGTCCTTGCAATGGGCATCTTCATGGCTGTCTTCACCGTGGTCTCGGGCATCATCCCGCTGATCACCAAGTGGCACAGCAAGAAGGCTGTTACTCGCGAACCGTTCGAGGGAATCCCCGGACCATTGCAGATCGCGTTCTACACGGTGGTGCCTGCACTCATCGTGTGGGGAGCCTTTGCGTTCGCCGACCGCGTGAAGAACTGGGAGCGTGGCGGACCAGATCGTCGCCGCACCACGCCAAAGAACGCCAAGCGTCGCCTCGCCGATTTCCGCGCCGGTGTGTACATGCGCACCCTGCTGCGCGACTCAGCCGCCGGTCTCATGCACAGCATGATCTACTTCGGCTTCCTCGGCTTGCTCGGTGTAACCACCGTGCTCGAGGTCGACCACCAGTTGCCTCCATCGCTCAAGTTCCTGCACGGCCACGTGTACATGGCCTACTCATTCTTCGGCGACTTTGCTGGCGCCGTATTTGTGGGCGGCATCTTGTGGGCCATTGCCCGTCGCTACATCCAGCGGCCTTACCGCATCCGCATCAAGACCAAGCCCGAGCACGCGCTGATCTTGGGCGTGTTCTTGGCCATCGGTGTCACCGGATTCATGGCCGAGGGCTTCCGCATCGCCGAGATCGAGCAGCCCAGCTACGAAAAG
>CANNMD010000229.1 GCA_947505655.1 Acidimicrobiaceae bacterium
CATCTGCACCAAGGCATCGTTGCGGGAGCTCACCACCCCTGCTCTGCTGGCGGTGTTGACGCCGGTCATCATCGGGTTCGGCATCAACTACAAGGCTCTCGGTGCGTTCTTGGCAGGCGTGATCCTCACGGGTCAGCTCATGGCCAACTACTTGTCAAACGCCGGTGGCGCTTGGGACAATGCCAAGAAGTACATCGAAGACGGCAATCATGGCGGCAAGGGCAGCGATGCCCACAAGGCAGCCGTCATTGGCGACACCGTTGGTGACCCATTCAAGGACACCGCCGGCCCAGCGCTGAACCCACTCATCAAGGTGATGAACCTGGTTTCGTTGTTGATCCTGCCTGCCATCATCGGCTTGCAGCACAACGATGGCGCTCGCTTCTCGATCGCGGCCGCAGCGTTGGCCACCCTCATTGGAGCCATCATTTACAGCTCACGTCAGAGCAACACCATCGGTGGCGCCCTCGAGGCATAGCTCACCCGCCCGTCAGGGCAAACAACAATTCAGAACTGCACGGCTGCCCGGACCACGTGTCCGGGCAGCTTTGTTTTGGGGCGATAGGTTGGCCACCGTGCTTGCCCTCTTCAACATCGAATCATGGATCCAAAACGGCGGACTACTGCTTCTCGCAGCCATCGTGTTCGCCGAGTCAGGCCTCTTCATCGGCTTCTTCCTGCCAGGCGATTCGTTGTTGTTCATCGCCGGTTTCTTCACGGCTTCTAGCGCCACAGAGAACTCGTTTCACCACTCGCTGCTGGTGACCGCCACCGTTGTTGTGGTGGCCGCGATTGCCGGCGATCAGGTGGGCTACATGTTTGGCCGCAAGGTGGGGCCGTCGTTGTTCACCCGGCCCGAAAGCCGTTTGTTCAAGCCCGCCCACGTCGAGCGAGCGCACGCATTTCTTGAGCACCATGGCACCAAGACCATCGTGATGGCTCGCTTCGTTCCGGTGGTGCGCACCTTTGCCCCCATCGTGGCCGGCATCGGCAACATGCGCTATCGCACCTTTGTTGTGTACAACGTGCTCGGCGGCATTCTGTGGGGCGCTGGGCTCACCACGTTGGGCCATTTCTTGGGCGATGTCGATGTCGTGAAGAACAATGTCGAGGTGGCCAGCGTGGCCATTGTGGTGCTGTCGTTGGTTCCGGTTGGCCTTGAGTTCTTGCGCCATCGCCGGACTACCGCTGAAGGCTGAGTACCTCCTCGCTAGCCGGCACCGAAACTCACGTTGAGGTCCACCACAACGTGCACAGGCACAGAGGCGAACACGCATATCTCTGAGTTCGCACTCACCGCAATGGTGGCCGCCTCGGCCACTGTCTGACCCGCAACGAAGTTCACGTTCGAAACGAACGGAGCAGTCGCGGTGCATGGGTAGGCCGTAACGAATCCGGCCGCTGCTGGCTCTGTGACCGTTACGTTCACCGTGACAGCCGTGCGCGGTGCAGGCACGGCCACATGCAAGACGGCGCCTCCGCCAAGCTTGTTGCCGTTCGTTGACATGGTGACCTCGCGGGTGTCTGCCAATCGCTCAACCTCACCCGACATTGGCACGCCCGTGCCCGCGCTTGGCGAGAAGTCGGCTGTGACATCGACAACGAGATGTGTCGGGGCAGATGCGTAGAGACAGATCGTGCCCAACGCGCCGACGGCAGACGTTGCCGGAGTCGACACCGTTTGACCAGCGGCAAAGTTCACATTCGATGCCCACGGCCGAGCACTACTGCACGGATACACCGTGACGAAGCCAGCCCAGCCAGGTTCGGTCACGGTCACGCTGAGCACCACAGCAGTTGCATCGAGGGCCACACCACCAACCCCAGCGACTGCCAGTTCGTACACTGCCCCAGCAGGAATCCTCTCGCCCAACGAGACACGGCTATCGAGCAGCCTCGCCGGCGCAAACGCATGCAGGGCGCCTGAGCCCTGAGCCGCGCTCCATGCGCCGTCAACGTCGATCACAACGTGCGTGGCGGCCGATGTGTAGATGCACACGCGACCGTTGGCGCCCACGAAGACGCTTGCCGCGTTCGACACCGTGAGACCAAACACGAAGTTGAGATTCGACGACCACGGTCGAGTGGCACCGCACGGATACACCGTGATGAAACCGCTTCCGTCGGGATCGGTTGCGGTAACGCTGAGCAACACAGCGATTGCGTCCGAGGGGATACCTGATCGACCGACCATCAACAGTTCATGATCTGACCCCGCTGGATACTTCACTGCGCCGTCGCGGGTGTCGAGTAATCGCGCCGGAGTCATCGCGACGAATCCGTAGAGGGACATCGAGCCAACGAACCGATGGCTCACCGACCCCTTTGCATTGGTTGCCGTGACCGTGAAATCAAAGGCACCTCCGGGGGCAGCAACAATGCCAGCGATGGCTCCGGTCACCACGTTCAGCGAGAGGCCTGCCGGCAACGATCCAGCCGTCACCGAATACGTAGGCGCGGGGATAGCCGCCGCGGCAAGAGCGTCGGCAAACGACTCGCCAATCGTCATTGCGGCCAACGTGACATCGGTCCATGTGGGCGCCTGATACACCGTGCCCACGAAGCGATACTCGACATGACCCAATGTGTTCGAGGCCTTCAGGGTCACGTCGAAGCCGCCGCCTGGCGCCGAAGGTGTGCCGGTGATTGCACCTGTCGTTGCATTCAGCGACAACCCGGTCGGCAACGCGCGCACCATCACCGAATAGGTAGGCGCCGGGAACCCCGCTGCGCTGACTCCGTCGTTGAACGCTGCGCCAACGAGCATCTCGGCCAACACCACATCGCTCCACAGGGGCGACTGGAACACGCTGCCAACAAGCTCAAGCTCGACCTGACCGCTCGCGTTGCTCGCCGCGACGGTAAACGCGAACGCGCCAGAGGCCGACGGCACACCGGTGATCGCACCCGTTGTTGCGTTCAGCCACAGCCCTATCGGCAACGCTCCAATCGAAACCGCGTACGTGGGCGCCATCACGCCCGAGGCTGAAACGCCATCAGCAAACGACGTTCCAACGACAACCTGACCGAGCGTCACGTCGATCCATGCGGGCGCCTCAAATACGTATCCGGTGAACTGATGCGACGTTGCATCACCAATGCCATTGGCTGCTCGCACGGTGAAATCAAAGGCTCCACCTGGCGTAGTGGGCGTGCCGGTGATGCTGCCGCTGTTCGCGTTGAGCAACAATCCGCTCGGCAGTGCTCCGGCAGATACCGAGTAGGTGGGGTCGGGCATGCCAGCGGCCAACACTGCGTCGGCGAACAGCGTGCCGACAACCATCTGGCCGAGTACCACATCGGTCCAATGCGGAGATTCGTCAACCGTGCCCGTGAATTCGTGGTCGATCGAGCCCGACAGGTTGGTGGCCGTAATCGTGAACACGAAGGCGCCGGAATGCGACGGGGTGCCCGTAATCGCTCCGGTCGTGTCGGCCAGCGACAGCCCTATCGGTAAGGTTCCGGCAGTGACGGCGTAGGTGGGCGCCAACACTCCCGAGGCCGCCACGCCATCGGTAAAGCTGACGCCAACAACCATCGCTCCGAGCGCTGTATCGGTCCATGCCGGCTGCTGTCGAGTAGTGAACGACATGATTGCGCCGTTGGCAGTGCTGACCGCGTTCGTGCCTGACACGCGGAGGTAATAGGTGGTTCCGGTAGCCAAGCTCGCAAGGACCAATGACACCGAAGTGTCCTCGACTCCGACCACCGGAGATTCAGTGGCAGCAGCGGCAATGCAGCCCACAAGGTCTGACGCTGTGCCCCAGCAAAACGCCACATTGGTGTCTGCGTAGCGAGCGTTCACCGTGCCGTGCAAGGTGGCTGCAGTTTCGCCGATGCCTGTGGCGGCCAGCGTGGTCAC
>CANNMD010000230.1 GCA_947505655.1 Acidimicrobiaceae bacterium
GCATCCGTACGGCTTCAGACATGTCGAGACCACTCATGCGGTCGCCTCCTCGTGTGCGATAGGGAAATCAACTTCGTCAGATGGACCAGGTGCCTCGGCTCCTGATGCAACTGCAGATTTCGCCCCTTTGGCTGGGGACTTGGGTGCGCCTGATTTCTTCACCGGGGCTTTGCCCGGCTTGGGTGCAGCGGCCCAGACAAACACCGTGCGAGCACGGTCGATGATGGCCAATGGCACCACCAGTTCGGTGAGCGCTGCGTCGTCGAGACGAATCGTGGCGGTGGTTGCGTCGGAGGCGATGAGCACGCCTTGCAACCGGCGAGCGCCCTGGAACACTTCGCGCAGTCGGATGGCAACGATCTTGCCAAGCTCGCGCTGAAAGTGAGCCGGAGTGCGCAATGTGCGCTCGAGACCGGGGCTCGACACCTCGAGGGTGTAGTTGCCAGAGATGGGATCATTGTGCTCGAACTCACGGTTGAGCAACCGGGTGATGAGCGCAAGTTTGTCGAGCGTGACGCCACCGTCGCTGCCGGGGGGAGTGTCGACTGTGATCTTGAGAATGCCGCCGTTGAACTCGAGGTCGTACAGATCGAGTTGCAGGTCAGCCACCATGGGAGTGACGAGAGCAAGAATCTTTTCGTTCACTTGGGCAGCGGTCATGGGGTCACCTTCTCTCGGTTGTCGAATTGTTCTCGAATTGAGAAAAACTCATCTATATCGAAACAAAAGGCGTGGGTTTGCACCCACGCCTTGTGTCGTTGCGCGAACTTCGGGCGCTGCGAGTATATCGGGCAGATAGTCTCGTGATGCGCCCCTCACCATGCCAGCCAGCGGTCGGTTGCTGAGGCGCGAACTGGCAAAACGACCCAAAAAGGCAGTGAGGTTGAAGTGTTGCGAATGTCGACGTTGTTCTTACGGACATTGCGCGAGGACCCAGTAGACGCCGAGGTGGCGAGCCATCGCCTCTTGGTCCGCGGTGGTTATATCCGCCGCGCCGCACCAGGCGGATACACCTGGCTGCCGTTGGGCTGGATCGTGTATCGCAACGTTGAGCGCATCGTTCGCGAAGAGATGGACGCTGCAGGCTTCCAAGAAGTGCATTTCCCGGCGATGCTCCCCCGCGAGCCGTTCGAAATCAGCAATCGCTGGACCGAATACGGCGACAACTTGTTTCGTCTCAAAGATCGCCGCGGCAACGACTTTCTGCTCGCGCCAACGCACGAAGAAATGTTCACCCTGCTGGTCAAAGACCTGTACAGCAGCTACAAAGACCTGCCGCTGCACATCTACCAGATCCAAACCAAGTACCGCGACGAAGCCCGTCCACGCGCTGGGCTGATGCGTACCCGCGAGTTTGTGATGAAGGACTCGTACAGCTTCGACATCGACGACGAAGGCCTGCAGCGCAGCTACGACCAGCATCGCGCGGCCTACATCACCACGTTCAACCGCCTCCATCTGCCCTTTGTCATTGTTTCGGCGATGAGCGGCGCAATGGGCGGCTCGGCCAGCGAAGAGTTTCTGGCCCCTATTGAGGTGGGCGAAGACACGTTTGTGCGCTGCACCGTGTGCGAATACGCGGCCAACACCGAAGCCGTGCAGGTTCGTGTGCCCGACGCAGTCTCCACCGAGGGCACGCCAGCAGCGCTCGTTGCCGACACCCCCGACACCCCCACCATCCAGACCTTGGTCGATCTCCTCAACGCTCAGCCCGAACTTCGTCGCCCCGATCGTGACTGGACAGCAGCCGACACGCTCAAGAACGTGGTCGTCAAGCTCAAGCATCCCGATGGCACGTTCACCGCGTTGGCGGTTGGTCTGCCCGGCGACCGCGAGGTCGACATCAAGCGCCTCGAGGCTCAGGTAGGACCTGCCGAAGTCGTGGCGTTCGAAGCCGAAGACTTCGCCAAGAACCCGTCACTCGTGAAGGGCTACATCGGCCCCAACTCGCTCGGCAGCGACAAGCCATCGGGTATCCCATATCTGGTCGATCCACGCGTGGTCGATGGGTCATCGTGGGTCACCGGCGCCGATGTGCACGGCAAGCACGTGCTCTACCTCACGATGGGCCGCGATTTCACCCCCGACGGCGTCATCGAAGCTGCCGAAGTTCACGGCGGCGATCCATGTCCAGGTTGCGGCGAAGATCTCGAGATCGCCCGCGGCGTTGAGATCGGGCACATCTTCCAGTTGGGCCGCAAGTACGCATCGGCACTTGGCCTCACCGTGCTCGACCACAACGGCAAGCAGGTCACGGTCACCATGGGGAGCTACGGCATCGGCGTATCACGCGCTGTCGCCGCCATCGCCGAAACCGTCGCCGACGAAAAGGGCTTGTGCTGGCCACGCGAGATCTCGCCCGCCGACGTACACATTGTGATCACCGGCAAGCCCGCAGATCCGCAGGGTCCGGCTGCCGAACAGTTGGCCGCCGAACTCGAAGCCGCTGGCGCACGAGTACTGCTCGACGATCGCAGTGGCGTGTCGCCAGGGATCAAGTTCAACGACGCCGAACTATTGGGCGTGCCCACCATTGTGGTTGTGGGCAAGGGTTTGGCCAACGGCACGATCGAAGTGAAAGACCGTAAGTCGGGCGAGCGGGTCGATGTTGCCGTTGGCGACATCGTGGGCTACCTGCTCGACATCTGCGGCATCCGCCACTAACGCTTGCTCACCACCGAGTTTGTTGAAGACAATTGGTCGAGGGTCGACCAATTGTCTTCAACAAACCGTTTGATGGCGGATTGTGGTGGCGCGGCGGCGGATTGTGGTGGCGCGGCGGCTGCGGATTGTGGTGGCGCGCCGGATTGTGGTGACGCGGCGGATCTACCGGGCCTGACAGAGCCAGCCGATCAGCTGAAGCGGACGAGGCCCTGATCGAGCACGACGCGATCGCCAGCTGATGTGGTGAACACTGCTTCGCCAGCACCGGTGACCCAGATATTGATGGTGAGCGCCTCACCAGGAATCACTGGCGATGCGAAACGACCCTCGACATGCTTGAAGCGTGCCGAATCGCCACCGCACACCGAGTGCAACAACGCACGGCCGGTGAAACCGTAGGTGCACAAACCGTGCAAGATCGGACGATCGAAGCCACCCATGGCTGCGAACGATGGGTCGCTGTGCAACGGGTTGCGGTCGCCGTTGAGGCGGTAGACCAAAGCTTGATCGACCGAGGTCTGATATGTGACCGAGTGATCAGGGGTGCGCTCTGGTGGAACGTTTTGTGGACCACTTGGGCCACGGTCGCCGCCCCATCCGCCTTCGCCACGAATGAACAGCGATGCGCCGGTGGTGTACAACGGTGCGCCGTTGGCGTCGGTGGCCACGCTCTCGGTGACCACAACAGCGGCCTTGCCCTTGTCGTACATGGCAGCGATGCGACCAACAACAGTTGCGGTGCCCGACACGGGCAACGGCTGGTGCAACGTGACCGACTGCGAACCGTGCACGAGCATGGCTGGGTTGAAGGTACCCATGCTTGAGAACGTGCTGCCAGCGCCGGGGATGACCACAGGGAACGTGGGCAGCGCCTGCTGAGGCGTGTCTTTGGTGTTTTCGGTGGTGTAGGCCAACTCGTTGGTGCCGGCACCAACGCTGACGGCGTACAACAGCGCGTCTTTGCTGGTCCAGCTCACGGTGGTGGGCTCGGAAACGGAACCGACGGCATCAGGATTCAACGGCATAGCAAAACTCCTTGGTAGCTAAAACGGAAAAGTAAACATCGAGCGGCAGCAATGGCTACTGCCCAATCACTAGCGGCGAGGCTGTGGCCACGACCCCTCTTCGCCGTCCATACCGGCATTGCGGCGGGCACGGCTGATCAGGTCAGCAACGATGGGTCCA
>CANNMD010000231.1 GCA_947505655.1 Acidimicrobiaceae bacterium
GGCACCGAGGGCAACTCACTGTTCGACACCGGTATCCCAATCATCGTTGTCACGATGCGCGGCCACCGCTCCGGCAACGTACGCAAGATTGCGCTCATGCGAGTAGAGCACGAGGGTCAGTACGCGCTTGTGGCCTCGATGGGTGGTGCGCCCAGCAACCCAGGTTGGTACAAGAACCTGGTTGCCGATCCCGACGAAGTGTTCGTGCAAGACGGACCTGCTCCGGTTGCTGTCTCGGTGCGTGAGGTGTTCGGTGAAGAACGTGCGCTGTGGTGGCAGCGCTCGGTCGCGGTGTACCCGAGTTACGCCGACTACGAAGCCAAGACCGACCGGATCATTCCGGTGTTCGTGACCACCAACCGCTGATCTCGCTCAGGCGAGTGCGGCCTCAAGGCCGACAGCATTTGTTGATGCGCGTTGGGTAACCAACACCACGCCAGCGATCACCACGAGTCCGCCGAGCACCTCGGTGACTGTTGGCGCGTTGCCCAGAATGGTCCAAGCAACGATCACGCTGGTTGGTGTGACCACTGTGCTGATCGACGCGGTCGTTGTGGCTGAGATCACGGTCATCACGCGTGCCATCGCAAAGTAGATGAACGCCGAACTCGCCGACCCCAACCAGATCACGGCGATCCATGCCTTCAGCGACATGCTCGCAAATTCGTGCAAGCCGGGTATGTCGATGATCACGATGAACACGGCGCCGATCACCGTGCCGGGGGTGTTGAGCCACCAGGGGTCATAGCGGTGGGCGATGCTGCGGGTTGCAACCGTGACGCCCGCCCATGTGAGTGTGGACAACATCACGGCGATCATGCCGGTAACGGTTGATCCTGTGTGCGAGCCACCGCCGGCGATTCCAATCACTGCGCACCCGGCTGCTGCCAGAGCGAGACCAGTCACTTGAGCACGCCTCAGACGATGGTGCAAGAAGGCGACTTCGCCGATGGCGACCATCACAGGAAAGGTGGCCATGATCACCGATGCGATGGCGACCGACACGTGGAGCTGCCCCCAACTGAACAGCAAATGAAAGACCGCAGAGCCACCAAAGCCGCACAGCAAGACTCGTACGCGATCGCCGCGCTCAATGGGCCGTCGCCGATGGGGAGAGCGGAGGATCACCGCGGTGAACACCAGTGCCGATACGACGACACGCCCGGTGGCAAGGTTCAGCGGGGAGATCTCTTTGAGGGCGAGCTTGACGAGCGTGAACGCCATGCTTCCGAACGCCACGGTCATCGCTAACAAGATGTAGGCGTTGCGCCGCGACGATGGTGAAAGAGAGGCGGGCGACGACGACATAGAGAGACTCGCTCGACGTTAACCAGTTGGCGTCGGCTATTTCACGGACCTGTGAACGCAGCACCAGTTGAGCGCTGATCGCCCTTGAGGCCAGCCAAACGCTCGGCTTCGCGGTTCTTCACCTCGGCGCGTGACACCACTTGGTGATGCACTTCGTCGGGGCCATCGGCCAGACGCAGCGTGCGCTGGCTGTGCCACATGTCGGCCAGTGGGAACCACTGCGAGATGCCGGCGGCACCGTGCATCTGGATGGCTTCGTCGATGATGTCGCAGCACTTCTCAGGAACCATTGCCTTCACGGCGCTGACCCAGACACGAGCCTCGGCGTTGCCGAGAGTGTCCATTGCCTTGGCGGCACGCAGCACCATCAGACGCATTGACTCGACGTCGATACGTGCACGCGAAACGATCTCCATGTTCTTGCCGAGGTTGATCAGGCGCTTGCCAAAGCCCTCGCGTGACAGACCACGATCGACCATCATCTCGATGGCGCGCTCGGCGGCACCAATGCTGCGCATGCAGTGATGGATACGGCCAGGACCGAGACGAAGCTGCGAGATCTCAAAGCCGCGGCCTTCGCCAAGCAAGATGTTTGACTTCGGCACGCGCACATCGGTGAAGCGGATGTGCATGTGGCCGTGAGGCGCGTCGTCGGCGCCGAACACGTGCATCGGGCCCACGATCTCAACGCCAGGTGTGTCGACCGGAATGAGAATCTGCGACTGCTGCTTGTAGGTGTCTGCATCGGGGTTGGTGCGCACCATCGTGATCATGATCTTGCAGCGCGGATCGCCTGCGCCCGAGATGTAGAACTTCTCGCCGTTGATCAGCCACTCGTCGCCATCGAGCACGGCGCTGGTCTGGATCTGCTTGGCGTCGGAGCTCATCACGCCCGGCTCGGTCATTGCATAGGCCGAACGAATCTCGCCGCGGAGCAGTGGCTCGAGCCACTGCTTTTTCTGCTCGGGTGTACCGACGCGCTCGATGACTTCCATGTTGCCGGTGTCGGGCGCCGAACAGTTGAGGCACTCAGAAGCGAGGCTGTTCTTACCGAGCTCGTTGGCGATGTATGCGTAATCGAGGTTGCTGAGGCCGTGGCCGGTCTCGGCGTTAGGCAAGAAGAAGTTCCACAGACCCAGTTCGCGAGCCTTGGCCTTGGCGCCTTCGAGCAACTCGAGTTGGCCGTCTCCATAGCTCCAACGATCGGCACGGTTCTCGCCGAGGCGGTAGTACTCCTCGGTGATTGGATCGACGACGTCGCGGATGAAGGCGATAACCGCCTCATAGAGAGGGCGAACCCCTTCGGACATCCTCAGGTCGAGGTCGTCCATATTGGCCATCTTCAGTGCGCCACCAACCATGTCATTTCTCCATTCGCTGAGCTACAAGCAGTTGGCTCACCGTACCCCGATGTGCCGTTGAGTCAGGTATTGCGCTCGGCAATGTGTTGATCGGGTCGCACAACAAGCGTTGCGGTTTGCGGCAGTCTGAGCTCAGTTCCCCACCAATCGTTGGGGTCGGTGAAGTCGGTGCCGAGTCGAAGAACTGGCAGCTCAGATGTGGTTTCGGCGTCGCTGCCGGCAATGACGACATGAGAGTCGAGCGGCACGAGGTCGAGCGATGAGATCGTGACACCATTGCGCTGCAACCAACCGTGGGGGAGTCGGCCGCCGGGCTGGCTCGACGGCGTATAGGTGCGGATCACCGCTTCGCTGAGTGGCTCTAAGGGCGCTACTGATTCGTTGAGTACGTAGCGAAAACCCATCTGCAGGCCAAGCATGTCGAAGTGGGTTGCTTGATTGGCGATGGCCGCGCTGATGGCTTCGCGGTCGCCCGTAGGCAACGCCGCGAACACATCGAACATCTTGAATGCGTTCTCGAGGCTGGCATCGGTGTTGCGTTGCGCAATCACTCGCCGTTCGGTCTCGTAGGTGTCGAGCAGCGAATCGTCGGCCGAGGCATGCATCACTGCGTTGAGCTTCCACGCAAGGTTGTGCGCATCTTGAACGCCGGTGTTCAGGCCCATGCCGCCGGTGGGAGGGAAGCGGTGTGCCGAATCGCCCACCAAGAACACGCGTCCGCTGCGATAGCGCTGCGCGAGTTGCGCGGTCATGGTCCATGACGAGGCTTTCAGAATCTCGATCTCGATGTCTTCCGAGCCGTCGACCAATGCGGTTCGAATTGCGGCTTCGAGGTCTGCATTCGTGAGGCCTGAGGTATCGGCGTCGGGCTCGATGGGGGCCATGTAGACCCACTCGTTGTCGCCGCCGTGAGACACCAAGGTGCCGCCGGAGTCGGGCGCACAGATCCAGTGCAGGATGCCTGGTTTTGCTGCCACCAACGGCTGCAAGTTAGCTGTGAAGTGGGTCATCGAAAAGGTCTGCAGGTTGTCGGGGCCTTCCATCTCGATGCCGCAGGCCCGCCGCACTGCGCTCGACGAGCCGTCGCACGCAAGCAACCAGCGGCTTGTGACCGTCTCGGTTGCGTTGCCGCGAGTGATGGTGGACACCACGCC
>CANNMD010000232.1 GCA_947505655.1 Acidimicrobiaceae bacterium
AGCGCGTAGATACCGCGCTACCAGCGGCGATTGCATCGGCATGCAGCGCCGGCAGGCCACCGGCCGGACCATAGGCAGCGTTCATTCGCGCAATGGTGATGGGCAGGTTAAACGCCCGTGCGCAGAAGCGGGCCACCGCTTCTTGGCCAATCTTGGCCACCGAATACGTAGGCGAATGTTGAGGGTTCACGTCGCCCATTGGGTCGGTCTCGCGATACGCAAACCACGGATCACTGTGTGGTTTATACACCGAGTGGGTCGACATCACGAGCGCAGCGCGAGCGCTGCGGCAGTGCTGCAACACGAACCCCGTTGCCTCTGCGTTCTCGCGCAAGGCCACATCGAAATCGTTGCCCGGGCCCTGATACGCGGCGAGGTGAAACACGTAATCGAAATCGTCGGGAACGGCGCTGAGATCGCCAGCAGCGAGGTCGCACTGCACCGGGGTGATGCCCAGCGCCTCGACTCGCGAGCGGCTGGATGGATCGGTGAAGCGGGCAAGACCCCAGACCTCGTTGTTGACAGCGAGATGCTGAGCGAGCGGTAACGCAATCTGGCCGCTGATACCGGTGACAAGAATCTTGCTGCCGCTCATCTGAGCTGACGTCACCATGGCATCGTGACTCCGCCGTTGGCGCGCATGACAGTGCCTGTCACGAACCGCGCAGCGTCGGACGCGAGATACAGCACTGCATACGCCTGATCCATCGGGTCGCCGGCGATACCCAACGGCGCCGAGGCCGCACGCATCGCAACGTAGGCCGCCTTGCGCTCGGGATCGATTGAGCCGTCGGTGCGCAACACATGGCGTTCGTTCATCGGAGTATCGGTCCAGCCGGGAGCCAAGGTGTTGACGCGCACACCCAGCGGCGCTAACTCCGTCGCCAACGCGCGGCTGTATTGAGCCGCAGCGGCCTTCGAGGTGGAGTAGCCGGTGACCGCAGCAATGGCTACATCGACCACGCCAGAGGTGACGTTGATGATGCTGCCCGAACGCGCCGTGATCATCACGCGTGCCGCGGCCTGTGATCCGAACACCACACCCTTGAAGTTCACCGCGTGCACGCGATCGAGCTCGACTTCGGTGACGGTGAGCGGCGTGGAGTCGTCGATGATTGCCGCATTGTTGACCATCACATCGAGGTGGCCATGTCGAGCAACCACGTCGGCGACCAGCCGATCGACCGCTTGTTGATCGGACACATCGAGCGCGGCGAACTCGACACTGAGGCCTTCGGCCTCAAGCTCAAGAATCGTTTCAGCGAAGGCTGCTGGGGTGATATCGGCGAGCACCACGTGAGCGCCTGCACGAGCCAGCACAGTGGCTACAGCGAGGCCGATGCCGCGCGCTGCGCCAGTAACGATGGCCACCTTTGCGGTGAGATCGAACGGCGTTGTTGGCATCGCAGTGGTCAAGACTCAGCCTTCTTGACGACGCCCGCGGGTGCGTTCACGCCCAGCAGTCTCGGATGGCGCCGAGTTGGTGAGCGGACCCACGTTGGCAATGATCACGTCGATGGTGGGCCGGCCAAGCGTGAGCTCGGCGTCGATGCTCTTGCGCATTGCCGCAATGTGAGCTGGCGAGGTGCCACAGCAGCCGCCGATGATTCGTGCGCCCGACGCAATTGCGAGCGCCGCATACGATGCCATGACCTCGGTGGTGCCCGAGTACACGATCTCGGTGCCTTGAAACTGAGGCACGCCACAGTTGCCCTTTGAGATGTACACGTTGTCGAGCCCGCAGCTATCGGACATCGCCAACAGCGTGACCAAAATGTCGCTGGCACCAACACCGCAGTTGGCACCCATGGCCACCGGCGGCACCGACAACCCGTCGAACACGCTGGCGATGGCCCCCGGCATAATGCCCATCATCGTGCGTCCCGCCGTGTCGAACGAGAGGGTTGCCGTGTAGGGCATGCCCACGTCGATGGCTGCCTGCGCCGCCGCGCGGACTTCTTCGACTGACGACATCGTCTCGATCCACGCAACATCGGCACCGCCGGCCTGAAGGCCCTCGATCTCGGTGCGGAACGAAGCAACCGCCGCCTCGAAGGTGAGTGCGCCAAGTGGCTCAAACAGTTCGCCGGTGGGGCCAACTGATCCGGCCACCACCACGGGACGGTCGCATGCATCGGCTACTTCGCGGGCGAGCTCTGCGGCCCGCTTGGCCAACTCGAACGCACGCGACTCGGCCTTGTGCAGCTTGAGTCGGTGGGCGTTGCAGCCAAAGGTATTGGTGAGGATGATGTCGGATCCGCTGTCGACAAAGCGCTGATGCAGATCTTTGACGCGCTCGGGATGGTCGAAGTTCCAAAACTCTGGTGGCTCACCAGGCCCAAGGCCGCTCTCGAAATAGTTGGTGCCGGTGGCGCCATCGGCGAGAAGAACGCGCCGTGACTGCAGTAGTTCGGAAAGCGAAGTGCGCATCGAGCTCGTGGGTCCCTTGAGCGACAGGGGGTCCGTCGCGATCTCGTCAAGTATGCCAGATTGACCGTTCTCGAGCCTCGGGGCTGCGTCGGACAAGGTAGGCGCTTGGTCTCGACAAAAGTAATGCGATGTATTACTATTCACCGAAGCCACCTCAGCGAGAGGTGCCTTGCAAAGGGGGCTGCCGTGGAGTTCGGCATATTTCTAAATGGCTACATCCCGGGCCCAGCGGCTCACGACACTGCCAGCGAGCACACCGCTTTGATGCGCGAAGCCTCCTACGCAATCCACGCTGACAAGTTCAACTGGAAGTACGCGTGGTTTGGCGAGCATCACGGCCTCGCCGAGTACAGCCACATGTCGGCTCCCGAAGTGATGATGGGATACGTCGCGGCAAAGACCGAGCGCATCCACCTCAGCTCAGGCATCAACAACCTGTCGCCTCGCGTGAACCACCCAGTGCGTAACGCCGAGCGCGTGGCCATGCTCGACCACGTCACCAACAATCGCTACGAGTGGGGCACCGGCCGCGGCGCCGGTAGCCACGAAGTTGCCACGTTCAACATCATGGACACGAGCAGCACCAAGAGCGAGTGGGAAGAAGCTGTCCACGAGATTCCACGCATGTGGGAACAACTCGACTACACCTTCGAGGGCAAGCACTTCACGGTGCCAACGCCACACAACATTTTGCCCAAGCCACACGGCAAAGGTCATCCCCCAATCTGGGTGGCCTGCGGCAACCCACCAACCTTCGCCCGCGCTGGCGAACTCGGCATCGGCGCCATTGCGTTCAACTTCGAGCCCATTTTCAACTTGCGCGGTCGCATCGACTCGTACAAGACCGCCATCGCCAACTGCACCGAGCCACTCGGTCAGTACATGAACAACAACGTGATGATGACCAACGCTGTTATCTGTCTCAACGACCGCAAGCGTGCCCGCGAGTTGGCACTCGATGGCCTCGCCAGCTACCTCGTGACCATGGTCAACATGTACCACGACACCATGCCGCAATCGATGGACGCCATTGTGTGGCCGAACCCGGGTATTGCTGTTCGTGAAATCGCCGGCAGCGACCCAGAGGGTTTCCTCGACACGCTCATCGATGGTGGCTACATGCTGTGCGGCACCCCCGACGAAGTGGCCGAGCAGATCACCAAGTACGAGAGCGTCGGTTGCGACCAGTTGGTCTTCGGTCTGCCCAGCGCAATGGAGCACGACGAAGTGCTCGAGATGCTCGAAGTCTTCGGCACCAAGGTCATCCCTGAGTTCGACAAGGACCCAGTGCACTCGACCACTCGATACCGCGAGAATGCAAGGCCGAAGTACAACAAGTTCAACTTCCCCGTGCCAGACATCAAGGTCACGCG
>CANNMD010000233.1 GCA_947505655.1 Acidimicrobiaceae bacterium
ACCGGCGACACGCCTCCTTACGCGATTCATTCGCCTCGATCGACTCGAACACAAACCTCACCGCCTGATCCTTGAACTCGGATGTGTACTGCTGCATCTTCGGCATCTCTTGATCCTCCCAGGATCGTTGAGGACCTGACGCAAAACCCCGGCCGATTCACTGCGCCGCCTTCGCCGGGGATACGGACGACCGAGGTCAACGTGGCGCAGCGTCACGAGGACATTGCCGGTGGCTCGGCCACGCACGAGTCGCAGCCGACCGCGGCGTGGAAGATCGGCGCTGAGGGTGAGGTTCAAGTCGCGGAGGTTCTTGCGAGCGCTACGGGAATTGAGGTGCTGCACGATCGACTCGTCCCGGGCAGCCGAGCCAACATTGATCACATCGTTGTCGGACCATCCGGAGTCTTCGTGATCGATGCGAAGAAGTACATAGGTGCCATCGAGGTCCGCGACGTCGGACGTCGGTTCCACGTCGATGAGCGCTTGTACGTGAACGGGCGTGATCGCTCAGCGCTTGTCGATGGGGTGCTTTGGCAGGTCGATGTCGTGCGGACCGCCCTCGGTGAAGAGTTCGGCAGCATTCCGATTCGAGGTGTGCTCTGTTTTGTCGGGGGCGAGTGGGGTTGGATCAAGAAGCAAAAGCGCGTCAAAGGAGTCACTTCCCTTTGGCCGACGGCTCTGCCTGACCACGTTTCCGCCGCCGGTGAACACAGCCAACGGGTCGCAGCGATTGCCGTCCATCTACGCAGCCGGCTGAAGCCTGCGTCGTAAGCGCCAGTGTTTGGTCGGTCGCGAATCGCTTCGTCCGACAAATCTCGATTTCGCACGACTGTTTACAATCGCCTCGTGAGCAACACCATCTTCACTGCGCGCAATATCGTCACGATGAACCCTGCGAATCCGGAGGCCACGGCAGTAGCTGTGCGCGACGGCATGATCATTGCAGTCGGCAGTTTCGAGGAGTGCGCGAGTTGGGGCGAGCACGAAGTCGATGATCGATTCGCCGACAAGGTGCTCATACCGGGTTTCGTCGAGGCGCATGGTCACACCATGGACGCGCTCGCGGCGATGGTGCCGTATCTCGGCTATTACCCGTATCCGCTAGCCGACGGCACGCTCACTGAGCCGATCCAGACCTACGAAGCACTCTTGGCAAAGTTGCGCGCGATCGATGCACAGTTGCCTGAGGGGGAGCAGCTGTTGGCAATTGGTTTCGACCCCATCTTTTTCCCGAACGAACAGCGTCTCGACAAGCGTTTGCTCGACGAGGTTTCGGCCACTCGGCCAATCTTCATTCGTCACGCCAGCGGACACCTCGCCACGGTGAACTCGGCGCTGCTCGCGGCCGAGGGCATTACCCGCGATTCGGTCACCCCTGGCGTGGGGCGCGACCCCGATGGCGAGCCGAACGGTGAACTGCAAGAAGCGCCGGCGATAAGCCTTGCGACCTACGCAATGGGCACCTTGATGGCGAAGGCCAGCGGACCCGGTGTAGTGATGATCCATGGCGAGATGTGTCGCAACGCCGGTGTGACCACCTCGACCGAACTCGTCGGCGTTTTCTTGCTGATGCCCCATGCTCGCGAGCCATGGGAGCAGATCATCAACAGCGATGAGTTTCCCGCGCGGATGGTGATGTACAACGTGCCAGCGATGCCGGGATCAACCGGCGACTATCCGGCCGTAGCGAAGGTTGCCGTAGATCTGCGCGACAACCACAGCACTCTCAAGTTGCGTAACCAAGGCATCAAGTTGGTCCTCGATGGATCGATCCAAGGTTGGACCGCAGTCATGCTGCCCCCTGGGTATTACACCGGCGACGACCATGGGCTGTTGCTCAACACCCCCGAGGATCTCGTCGACGCACTGCGTGCTTTCCATGCCCAGAAACTCAATGTGCACGTGCACTGCAATGGCAATGGAGCCGTCGAAGTGTTCCTTAATGCAGTCGAAGAAGTTCTTCGCGCCGATGCATGGCTCGATCATCGACATGTGGTGCAGCACTCGCAAACCACTACCGCTGCGCAGTATCGGCGGATGGGACGTTTGGGGTTGTGCGCCAACATCTTCACCAACCACATTTGGTACTGGGGCGACCAGCATTATGAACTCACCATGGGACCCGAACGGGCTCGGGGTATGTGGGCGTGCCGAACTGCGCTCAGCAACGGAGTGCCACTGTCGTTTCACTCCGACTCGGGCGTTACTCCCATCGGCCATCTGCACACGATGTGGTGCGCAGTCAACCGGGTCACTCCGCAGGGTCGAGTGCTGGGCGAGTACGAGAAGCTCACTCCCTACGAGGCGTTGCATGCTGCCACCATCGGCGGCGCGTACCAGTTGCACATGGACCACGAGATTGGCTCCATCGAGGCCGGAAAGCTTGCCGATTTTGCTGTGCTCGATGCCTCGCCACTCGATGTGGACCCAATGGCTATCCGCGATATCTCGGTGTGGGGAACGGTGGTCGGCGGCGTTGTGTACGAGGCACCCAAACCGTGACCGATAGCGCGCTGATAGCTGTCACCGTGATCGGCGGCTACCTCGGAGCCGGCAAGACCACGCTTGTCAATCATCTACTTCGCGTTGGCACGGGCCGGCGCACCACAGTGCTCGTCAATGATTTCGGGTCCGTCGCCATCGACCAAGACCTGATTGTGTCGAACGATGGCACGATGATCGGCCTCGCTAATGGTTGCGTGTGTTGTGGGTTGTCGGGCACGTTGATGGAGACGATGTCGGCGATTCGCGATCAGGTTGACCCACCCGAATACCTCGTGATTGAGGCCAGTGGTGTCGCCGACCCCGGCCCGATTTCGCACCACGCGCTCACGCCCGGGTATCGGCTCGATGGCGTGGTCGTCGTGGCCGATGCTGAGACGGTGCGTCGGCGTTCTGCGGATCGCATTGTTGGTCGCACTGTGCAACGCCAACTGCGCGCGGCCGAGGTGTTGGTGCTGAACAAACTCGATCTTGTCGACGCTGACTCTGCCGATGCATTGAAACTTTGGGCGCACACGATGGCGCCAAACGCAGTGGTGCTCGGCGCAGTCGAAGCGCAGGTGTCGTTGCAGTTGCTGCTCGGGGTTCATTCCGATTCGGCGCTCGCACGCCTTGCTGCTGTCGACACACTTGGCAACGAACCGCATGCCGATCACGAGACGTGGTCATGGATTCTCGACGCGCCGATACGACGAGATGCTCTAGAGAGTTGGGTCGCGGGTTTGGACGAAGCGGTTGTTCGTGCGAAGGGCATTGTGTGGTTGGTCGATGATCCTGAACGCCGCTATACGTTGCAGGTGGTGGGCCGCCGCTGTCGCTTGACAGCTGATCGGCCATGGGGCGACACGTCGCGCCAAACGCGAATCGTTGCGATCGCGCTACTGGGCGCCGCGCGGCCCAGCGCACCGCATTGATCTGAGCTGGGGGCTCTGCAGGGCCTCAGCGCGTTGAGGTCAAGATCGGCAGCAGCGCTTGAGCCACCTCGGCGGGTCGTTCTTCGTGCGCGAATAGGCCTGCGCCTTTGATGACCGCGAGGCGTGCGTCGGAGAAGTCGGCGAGCATCTCTTGGGCCCACTTCACGGGGAAGAAGCGATCGTGTTCACCCCAGACCAGTTGCACGGGGACCGTGATGCGGCGGTGTAGTTCGCTGAGGTCGCGTACGTGTTGGTAGTCGAAGCTTTTCAGTAACTGAATCGCGGCCTTGCGGTGTGCGGGGGACTGGTTCAGCGGCTTCAGGAAGAACTCGTCGAACTCGCCGTCGAGCAATG
>CANNMD010000234.1 GCA_947505655.1 Acidimicrobiaceae bacterium
ACACCACGCGAAGCCAAACAAGCCGCATCACGCTGGCGCGAAATCCTGTCCACAGAAACCGAAGAACAAGCCCACACCCGCCGCCACAACGCCCGCACCGTGACCAACACCGTGGCATGCGACGGAATGATCACCACATCAATCACCCTTCCCGTACTTCAAGCACGCCAACTCCTCAACGCAATCAACCATGCAGCCGGCGAACCAGTCGAAGACGACACACGCACCAACACACAACGCCTCGCCGACGGTGCCATCGCACTCGCCCAGCTCTACAACTCCGGCCAACTCATACCCGGCCGCGCCAACCCCAACATTGTGATCGTCATCCCCGTCGACGGCTTCACCGGTGTAACCAACGAACCCGGCCACACACCCTGGGGAGACCGCATCCCCGCCCACGTCGTACGCGAACTCGCCAAAAACGCAACACTGCAACGCATCATCATGGCCGGCTCCAAAATCCTCGACCTCGGACGCCAAACCCGCTACGCCACCCACGACCACTACCTCGCACTCGTCGCCCGAGACGGCCACTGCCGCTACAAAGACTGCACCACCCCCGCCGCATGGTGCGAAATCGACCACATCACCCAATGGCAACACGGCGGCACCACCAACATCAACAACGAATGGCTCCTATGCCCATTCCACCACCAACAACGACACAAACCCGGCACCACCATCACCGGCAACGCCAACAACACCCAAATCAACCTCCCCAACGGCACCACCATCAACTGCCCACCCCACGGCGCCAACAACCGAAAACCCGAACCAACACAACGATCCCAACCCGGCACACCACCCGCCCCAACCGCGTCACCACCACCCGGGACAACACCAACGCACACCCCTACCCAAAACTTGACCCACGTCGCCTAACCCTGCGCGATGGCGAGCGTCTGGGTTGCACTGTTGCTCAGTTCGGGCCGGCGACTCAGCTGTAAGTCCAGATGCCAGCACGGTCGGGCTTGAGCTGTGACTCAAGGTTTACAATGCGTCGGTGAAAGTAGCCATGCCGCGCCTTGTGCATCACGGCGCTGAGAGCCGTGTGGTCACCCAAGTCGAGTTCGACGGCGAATGCCATCAGTGGTGGGTGGGCGTCCCCCGAGCCTATGAAGGTCTGCTTGACCTCGGCATGGGCCCATGGGTGCCAGTGGCGACATTGGTCGCCGCCGCAGTTGGCGAAGATCTCACGATCGAGGGCACCGTATCCCCCAAACAATTGCGCGGCGCCACGCATGCGGCGGTGTTGTGTAACGACTGGTGGCGCTGGCGGTCACCCAACATCGACGCCACCTCCGCTGCGCAACCGTTCGCGCCGGGTCACGGCACCGGGCTGTTGTTCACCCGAGGAATTGATTCCACTGCCACGTTGATCGAATCAATGCGGGGCATCGGGCCACGGGTCACTCACCTGTTGAGCGTCGCCGATCTTGAACCCAACCATTCGCCATCGGTTGCCGCGATGGTGTTGCTCGACACCAAACGAGCAGCTGCATCCGTCGGCCTTCCGTTGATTGCAATGACCACGAATCTTCGTACCGAGGTCGAACGCTTCGTCAACTGGGAACGCTCCTTCGGAACTGTTCTGATCAGCACGGCCCTGGCCCTCGGACCATTGTTGGAGACGCTGCTTATCTCGTCGACGTTGAACGACAAATACCGCAAGCCGCACGGCAGCACCCCAGAACTCGACGAAGGTTGGAGCACCGACCGCACCAAGGTGCTCACTACGCAACGCACACTGAGCCGCAACGACAAAGTGGCACTGGTGGGCAGCGAGCCCAACTTGGCTCGGCAGATCAAGATCTGTTGGGCGGGTAATCAACGACGCAACTGTGGACGTTGCACGAAGTGCCTGATGACGATGAGCGCCCTTGTGGTAGACGGTGGCGAAGCTGCGCTTGAGACCTTCGAGGCCGCGCTTTCGGCTGAGGCGATTCGTCGACTCGTGCCCGCCACCTTGGCTGCCGACGACCTCATCGCTGCGCTGCCGGGCGACGCTCCTTACTACGAAGTCCTATGGCCCTCGAATATGGAATCGCTGCTCGACCGAATTGCGCCGTTGCGACCCGACCTTGCCGAGGCTTGGTTCGACTATCGGGCCCGCGGCCTCTACGGCCAACGCGCCGGATTGGCCGATTCGGCCGCACTCGACATCACCCGCGGCCGAGTCGACCTGGGCATCGCACGAGGCTGGGGCGGCCATGCACGGCCGCTCACGGTTGCCGCCGCACTGCGTCAGCAACTGTGCGCGACAAACGTCGAGACCGAACGACCGCTGCGATGGAGCATTGCCCAACGAGTCGCTCACGGACCATCGCAGATCGCTTCGCTACTCAGCGAACGTTGGGGTCGTGGCGCCGTGATGTTGCTCGATGCGATAACCCCGGGGCTGCCGCCTCATGCCGTCCAGCGCTTACTGAATGCCTCGACCATGCGTTGCTGGTGGTCCGATGCGCCCTATCTCGAAGGTGTGCCGTTGCTTGAGGCGATCAGCCACGGCTGCGTACCCCTTCAGATCACAACAGACGACCGCGCCACTCAACTTCGAGGTGAGCTCGGACCCACAGCTGGAGCACTCGTCATGGGGTTGGCCGAGGTCGAACGCGGCTACCCAGACGCCGAACAACTGCAGCGATGCCACCAAACGGCGGTGCAGTTGGTTGTCACGGGCAGCCGCGAGCGCGACCAAGCGTTAGCAGTTCACGCATGAACCGCCTGAGCCGTCTGACCCGACTGCGAATCTGGTTGAGTCGCATCCGCCTCACACCGGTACGCACCGAGCACATCAACGAGACCGCCACGTCGCTTCCGACGCATCTCGACAACGTTGCCGCAATACTCAACGAGCAGATGGTGGAAACCAAGCATCGGCTCATCGATGCACAGCAGCAGATCGTGGCGCTTCGACACGAACTCGCGGACACAGCCGCAGAGTCTCGCTCGGCAGCGGCAAGCGCCAGCCAAGCGACCAAGATTGTTGGCGAGATTGCCTCTGCAGCGGCCCGCGACGCCGCATTCGACCGACTGATTGCAACCATCGACCCGATCACGTCACGCACCGACGGACTCAGCGTGATCATCATCACCTGGAACCACGCCGGCTGGCTCCCCGAGGCATTGGCTTCGGCTCGAGCCTCGCTGTTGGCTGTTCCACAGGGGCGCGCCGGACAGATCCTGATCTTCGACGATGGTTCCACCGACGAGACCGATCAAGTGCTCGCGTCGCTGAGCGGCGACCCGCAGATCAGAGTGATCCGGTCGGCGTCGAACATGAACTTGGCCCGTGCCCGCAATGTGCTGTTGGCGGCCTGCCCTACACGCCATGCGTTGGTGCTCGACGCCGACAATCGAGCCCTACCCGAGGGCGTCGCCGAGGCATACGCCGTTGCCGATGCGCTCGGCTCAACCATCGCGTACGGTCAGGTCATAGCGGCCACTCCCGATGAGTCGCAGTGGATTCCCTTCGCCTATGCCCCATCACGAGAAAGCCTGAGCCTCGGCCACTCGTTCGACTCGATGGCAGTGATCGATGTCGATGCTGTCATCGCTCTCGGCGGATACGCCATCGACCCTCAACTCGGTGGTTGGGTCGACGATCTTGAGTTGCTGCTTCGATGCCTGCGCCGCGGCGGCCTTTTGGCATACGTGCCCACAGTGTTGGGGCGTTATCGATTGTCGCCGCTGAGGCACAGCAGCCGGGTCACCGATCAGGGCGCGCTCGAGCG
>CANNMD010000235.1 GCA_947505655.1 Acidimicrobiaceae bacterium
GCCAACGTGGTTGAGAGCGACACCAACGCGATGTCGTCAGAGGGCACCTGGGCGTTGGCCAGCACAGTGCCCACGGCTGCGGCAATGCCGAGCGCGAGGTCGTGGCGGGTGGTGAGCGCCTTGGCTTTAGCAATGACACCGTTCGCGTCGTCGAAGAGCACAGCGTCGGTGTACGTGCCGCCGGTATCGATGCCTAGCGAGATCGTCATGAGAGGTTTCCTTGAGTGTTGCGGGAGTGAGACTAACTGCAACGACGTGCGCCACGACGCTCGAATGAGGTGCGCGACTAGGTTGTGCTCATGCATTGCACCGCTGGGATCCGCACGTGAGCCGCGACATCGTCGCGCTTGTCGCCTCAATGACCATCGAAGAGAAGGCCTCGCTCACCGCCGGCGCGAGCACATGGTCTACGGCTGCTGTGCCGCGTGTTGGCATTCCCGAGGTGTTCGTGTGCGACGGCCCTGCCGGAGCGCGTGGTCCGCTGATTGATGGCTTCGGCGAGCAGAGCAGCTCGCTCAACATTCCGTGCGGTGCCGCTCTCGGCGCCACGTGGAACCCAGCGCTGCTTGAACAGTTGGGCGAGGCCCTCGGCGACCAGACCCGCACCAAAGCGTGCCGGGTGTTGTTGGCCCCAACCGTAAACCTGCACCGCAGCCCTCTGGCTGGCCGCAACTTCGAGTCATACTCCGAAGATCCGTTGCTTGCCGGCAAGCTCGCTGCAGCGTTCATCCGTGGTGTTCAGTCACAAGGTGTAGCCACAACGGTGAAGCACTTCGCTGGCAACGAAGCCGAGTTCGAGCGCATGACTATCGACAGCGTCATCGACGAACGCACGTTGCGCGAGCTCTACCTGCTGCCCTTCGAACTCGCTGTGCGCGAGGGCGGCTCGTTGGGAATCATGACTTCGTATAACCGGCTCAACGGCACCTACAACTCAGAGAACCGCGAACTGCTGCACGACATCTTGCGCGGCGAATGGGGCTTCGACGGTTTCGTCATCACTGACTGGTTCGCTGGTGGCACCGCCGCCGGAGCAGCCGATGCAGGGCTCGATCTTGAGATGCCCGGACCCGCCCGGTTCTATGGCCGCAAGCTTGGCGATGCCGTTCGCGAAGGCCTTGTCGACGAGACATTGCTCGACGGTGCGGCGCAACGCTTGTTGTCGGTGTTCGATCGCATCGGCGCCCTCGACGACGAGCCGCGCTCAGCCGTTGCTATCGATCGCGCCGAGCACCGCGAGCTCACCCGACACGCCGCCACAGAGTCGATGGTGCTCCTCAAGAACAACGGCGTGCTGCCACTGCAGGTTGGCAACGTGCGCACACTGGCCGTCATCGGACCAAACGCCAAGAGCGCACGAATCATGGGCGGCGGCTCTGCGTCGCTGCAACCGCACTACCGAGTCACGCCGCTCGAGGCCCTGCAAGAACGTCTCGGCGATCAGGTGACCATCATCCACGAACCGGGCTGCGATATCGATCGCACCATCGCACCGCTCGCCGCACACTTCCTCGAAACCGCAAACGGCGCCGGCTTCGACATCGAAGTATTCGCCGGCACCAGCTGCGAGGGCGATGTCGTGCACCGCACCACTGCGGCCGACGGCAAGGTGCTGTTGCTGCCTGGCCTTGACCCAGGCTTGCCACGCGGCCCGATGTCGTTCCGCGCTACCGCCACCTACACGCCAACTCAGTCGGGCGCGCACACCATCAGCCTGCTGCAACTTGGTAGCGCATGTTTGTCTCTCGATGGCAAAGTGATCTTCGATGGCATCACCCACCCCACACCACGCGGCGATGCCTACTTCGGTATGGGTCGCAAAGAGCTCACGGCCGAGCTCGACCTTCACGAGGGGCAGCCCTACGTGATCGATGTCGAGTTCGCTTCCACCGGTCGGGCATGGATGCACGGCTTCGAACTTGGCTGCAAGGCGCTGCCCGCAGCCGACATGATGGATCGAGCGGTAGCCGCTGCCGCTGGCGCCGACGCTGTCATCGTCATCGTGGGCACCAACAACGATTGGGAAACCGAAGGCCACGATCGCGACTCGCTCGACCTGCCTGGCACCCAAGCCGAACTCATTCGGCGAGTGTCAGCCGCAAACGCCAACACTGCTGTGGTCGTCAATGCCGGCGCTCCCGTCACTACCTACTGGGCCGAAAGCGCCCCAGCGGTATTGCAGGCATGGTTCGGTGGCCAAGAGATGGCGCACGCACTCGTCGAGGTGTTGTTCGGCGACACCGACCCATCGGGTCGGCTACCAACAACCTTTCCGCAGCGCATCGAGCACACACCGTCATTCGGTAACTTCCCCGGCGAGCACGGGCAGATCCGCTATGGCGAAGGTGTGCTGATGGGCTATCGCTGGTACGAAGCGCGTCACCTGCCTGTGTCGTTCGCATTCGGACATGGCCTGTCGTATTCATCGTTCGAAATGTCGGCACCACGATTGTCGGCCGAGGCGATCGGCATCGCAACACTCGCCGATGGCACCGTCACGGTGTCCGTCACCGTCACCAACACTGGCGACCGCCGCGGCGCCGAAGTGGTGCAGTGCTACGTGGGCGCAGCAAGCCCACAGGTTGTGCGGCCACCAAAGGAACTCAAGGCTTTCGAAAAGGTGTGGCTCGACGCCGGCGAAAGCACCGAAGTATCACTCACACTCGACGCACGGGCATTCTCATACTGGGATCCAGGCAACGCATATCGCGGCGATGTACAGCCAAGCGCAATGGGCGTCTTCCAAGAGACACCCGAGGTGCAACGCGGCTGGCGCGTCGACCCGGGCGTTTACCAAATTCACATCGGGCGCGGCTCAGATGCCATCGCTCACACCATCAATCTCGAGGTCTCAGAATGATTCACATCACCGATCACGGACGGGTACGAGTGCTCACGCTCGATCGCCCCGAAGCGCGCAACGCCTTTAACGAAGCCTTGTACGACGCCGCCACCGATGCGCTCATTGCCGCAAGCACCGACAACGGAATCGCTGTGGTCGTGATCACCGGAACCGGCCAGTCGTTCTCGTCTGGAGCCGACCTCACCGAGATGACGCAACGCAACAGCGGAGTTTTCACCAACGGCCGCCACGGCTTCCCCGGTTTCGTCGATCACCTCATCGACTTTCCAAAGCCGCTGTTCTGCGCGGTCAACGGCCTTGCGCTTGGCATTGGTGCCACGATGCTGGCGCTCAGCGATCTTGTCTTCATCGCCAGCGACGCCCGCGTTCGTTGCCCATTTACTCGGTTGGGCGTTGCTCCCGAGGCAGCTAGCAGCGTGTCGTTTCCCCGGCTGCTCGGCCGGCAGAACGCAACGTGGGCGCTGATGAGCAGCGAGTGGCTATCGGCCGCCGAGTGTGTGCAGATGGGCCTTGCATGGCGCGAGTGCGCACCCGACGAATTGATGGCCGAAACCATGCGTCACGCCCAGGTATTGGCCAGCAAGCCAATCAACTCGCTCGTCGAGACGAAGCGAACAATTGTCGAGCCAATGCGCGCCGAGTTTGCTGCAGCGCGACGCCGCGAAGATGCTGCGTTCGGCGTACTGCTTGGCGGCCCTGCCAACATCGAATCATTGATCGCTTTCGCCGAGCGCCGCGAACCCGATTTCAGCGCCATCGACGACTCACCAATCATTCGCTGACCACCCGGCACGCTGCCGCAACTCAACCTGTTCTTGATCGGAAAACTGTGCCGTTCGCTCAGCTCAAGAATTCCAACCTCCACTAC
>CANNMD010000236.1 GCA_947505655.1 Acidimicrobiaceae bacterium
GAACATGTCGAACATTGTGTCGATCCTGCGATTATCGACAACCGATGCAGCGACAAACGTTGCCACGACAACCGGCTCGGCCACAACAACGGGCTGCACAACAGGAGCAACGACGGGCGCAACAACAACGGGCTGCACAAAAACCGCCGGCTGCTCGACCTTTCGAGTGGGCGGTGGAAACGCCGCGGCAATGGTTACTTTTTCGGGCGCAACGGAATCGCTCGCATCGGGAAGCACCACAGGAGTCGCCACGATCAGGTCGACTCGCGCATACACCGCAAGCGGAATCAGTCCACCCATCTCGATGCCAGTATTGGCCGCACCAAAGAAGACGCTCTGAAATGGATCAGAAGTTTCTCCATCAGGCATCGGCAACTGCGGTACCCACGCAGGTCGGCCGTTTGCGGCAAGAAGGCGCAAACCGCACTGCGTCTCGATCCACCGACCAAGATCGATGCTGGCGTCGTATGCCCGAGTGAGTCGCTTTTGATCGACGGCAAACACCGATACAACATCGATGCTCGGTCGGCCTGGCGACGACTGACCGCTGTTTCCGATGGCCTCGGTGAGTGCGCTGATACTCGCGCGCAGTCCACGAACCACCGACATCTTGCGCTGTGGCGAACCGCCGGCCGCAGAGTCGTGACGAAAGGTGAGCACGCTAATGAGAGAGTCGTCGTCGCTCACTGTTTCGACAGCGACAGCCGCTGGCGCCACCACCGCAGGCTCGAGTGCCGCGGTTGCGACAGCAGGAGCCACTGTCGCAACAGGTGTCACAGAACGAGCAACGACCGGCGCCGTGAGTTCATCGCCAATCGGCAGCGAGTAGGTCTCGGCTGCGGCTTTGGCGCGGTGCAGCAGCCAACGCACAGGGCGACGCTTGCGAAACAAGTAGATCAGCACGACGACCGCGAGTGGAATACCGATGGCGAGCCACGGGAACGATGAGCGAGTAGGCAGGCTTGCCGGATCGACGCTGGGGTCAACTGCAGGTGGCGGAGCCGAAGAGTTTGAGTCGTTAATGCTCGATACAAACACGCCAACGGCATAACCAATGATGATGGCTGAGACGCAGGCAATCACGAGCGCGATGCTGCGGTGCAACCATCGCCAGAACCTCGCGGCCCTACCCAAAACGGGAACATTCATGACAGCCCACCAAGCGCACACGAGCACATCCGAGTGGCGCGACAGAACGACATGTGTGTCGTCATCTGTGCAGTCCACATGAAACGCGTCATCAGTGTGTCTTCGCTCTGTCAGGGGGTAGTAGCGATCGGTTTGTCATCGTCGTTTAGCGCTCAAAATTGCCGTTGTGTGGGGTGACTCGGGCAATCGCAAAGCCGCCAAGGATGGCGATCACCCGGCGATCATACACACGACTTATTCACCACCGGTAGGGATCTTGACCAACTCTAAACAAAGCCCTACCTGCGGTTATGTCCAAGATTTACACATTACCGTGGCTCAATTTTTCAACCGCATCACGTTGCTGGCAGCCCGCCCAGAGACGTTTGAGTTGATCTCATCACCTATGGTTTTGCCTGAGCCGCAGGTCAACCGATTGGTCGTCACCTCACCGACTCCCAAACACGGCGAGGACCCACACGATGACCGACAATCAACGCCTCGCCGATGCCCTCGATCACAGCGAGATTCGCCGACTGCAAGACGCCTACGCCGACACCGTGTCACGTCGCCAGTGGGGAGAGTTGGCCGATTTGTTCCTACCAACCGTGGTGCTCGAGCTCGATCTACGCGACTCAACAATGCGGCTCGAGGGGCCCGACGAGATCGGTGAGTTCATCGGGCGCTCGGTCGCCCAATTCGAGTTCTTTCAGTTCGGTATTCTCGGCACCCGCGTGCACCTGCGCAGCAACGATGACCCCGATGCTGCATCGGCGCGCATGTTCATGACCGAGCTACGACAGACTCCAGCCGGACACTGGTCTCAGGTCTACGGCGTATACCACGACAAATTTGTCCGCCTCGAAAACCGATGGTGGTTCGCCCATCGCACGTATCACTCGCTCGCCCGCAATCATCAGCCAGCCACGGTGTTCGAGTTTCCGCATCATTTGCGTCTCGAAGATCTCTGATCTCGTTACGGCGCAGGCAACGGTTGCGTAAGACCGACCCGCGGCAGCTCGACAAACGTACGACCTGGAGTCAGGCCCACCACCGAGCCGTCGTCGGCAGTGAGCACGAATGGCACCAGACGATCAGGGCGCGTCCACGTTGCGTGCACATAGTTGCCGCCGGTGAACACATACGCCTCGCCAGTGCCGACGGTCTGCGCATCGGGGCTATCGGAGATTCCAGGCACGTAGTTCATTGCGAGCACCACCACGTTGTTGGTCGTGACCTGACCACCCGCTGCATCGAAGTGATTCTTGCCGCCCATCTGACGGAAATACAGCCCCTTTGCCGCGTTCCATTTCCAGTTCACCTTGATTGAGTCGAGCTGCACATCAACGCCGGCACTTGGCAAACCCGCAACAGCATCGCCGTCGCGTCGATACGAGAACTGACGCACCGGGGGCTGCGAACCTTCCGGCGCCTTCTTCCAAAGCGCGCTGGTGCGCGAATACAAGTTGTGCGGCACAGGTTTGTCGGTTGTGCGGAAGTACACCCCAACACGAAGTTGGCTGAGGTTCACAAGATCACTCGCGTCGACAGCGGCGGTCACGGTCTTGTTACCACCACTCCACGCAAACAGCGGACGGTTATACGAACCAAACATGTCGATGTCTTGGATGCGACCCGAACGGATCGGACCAACAGGATCGCTGCCGCGGCTTTGGAAGACCATCGCAAACCGCGTGATACGCGCGTTCACAATCTCTTCGAACACGATGTCGGCAGCGTTGAATCCGGTTTGCGGACGCGCCCCGCCGGCGTTGTCGATCTTCACCACAAGTGCTGGACGCGCCGCAATGACAGGGTCGGCAACGGGAATACCCGTCAGCGGATACACGGGCGGACCGGGATCGGTAGTGGTGGTGGTGGGAGCCACCGTTGTTGGCGCAATAGTTTCGGGCGGCACTGTTGATGTGGGGACCAATGCGATCGTCACTGGAACCGACGCCGCAGTGGCGCTGCCCGATTGGTTGCTGCAACTGGTGCCGGCAACAAGCAACCCGAGTAACACTGCCGACGTGGCGGCACGACGGACCGGTAACGCGAAAAAGGGTGAGCGCATTTCAATCCAAGCTTCTAGAAGGGGAAGGCGCAACTACGGTCAGGCCCAGAAGAAGAAACCCATTCTGCCAAAAAACGCGGGGCCACGTTGGTCGTTCAGCGATGACATGTATGTCAGGCCTCGGCGCCCATATGCGCGCTGCGAGACGGGCTACTTGTCGATGAACACGTGCAACGATCCGGTGTAGTTCGCGACCCAGACCTGGCGAGTCGGCGCATCGTAGGTAACCCCAACCGGATGCACCCCCGACTGCTCGGTCTGCAAGATTTTCATATCGGCCGTACGCACCTTGCTGATTGTTCCGTCTTGGTAGTTCACCACGTACAAGCTCTCACCGTCGTCAGACATTGCCATTGTTCGAGGTTCGGTTCCGGTTGCGGCGGTGCCCACCTCGCGGCCAGCGCTGAGATCAATCTTGCGAACAGAGTTTTGATGATTGTTCGACACGTAGAGAAACTGGTCATCGGGTGACAACAACAGGTGACGAGGTGTCGATCCCGCATCGCCTACTGCGCTAAC
>CANNMD010000237.1 GCA_947505655.1 Acidimicrobiaceae bacterium
GGACGAGGTAGTCAGACTGGAGCCCAAGAGGAGAATCGAACTCCTGACCTACGCATTACGAGTGCGTTGCTCTACCGACTGAGCTACCTGGGCGTGAGGGGCAATGCTAGCGGTGATCGTTGTATCGACCCACCCCAAAATGTGCGCTAGCGAGTTTCGGGATCGGTGGCCATCTTCGTGCCGGGCACGTAATAACGGTTGTGCCAGATGCCGCGTGGGTCTTCGCCTGGCACCGGCATGCGCCACGTAGACACCCGCGATGTGGCGGCGGTGAGATTCACTGCGCACAACGCTCGGGGCTGGTCGTCGGTGCTATCGACATAGGCGTTGGCCGAATCAAGCGGGATGTAACGCGAGGCAATGGCCCGATACAGGTGCTGCCACAGGCGGTCGCGGCCGGGCTGGTACAAGACCTCAACATGACCCTGCACGGTGACCTTGCGATAGGGCGCTTCGTCTTCATCGATCGAGATTGCAATGCGCGGATCGCGCAGCATGTTCTGCCAAATGACAGCCGGCTCACGCGGCGTGAAGCACAGCATGTCGCCATCCATGATGAACCACAGCGGCACCACGCGCGGCATGCCGTCGGCATCGACCGTGGCAATGCGCGCAAGGTGGTTTGGTTCGGCCAGAAATGAGAAGACCTCGTCGGTTGACAACTTGGGCATGTGGTTGGTCCAGTCGCTAGTGGTTCATCGAGGGGAGGCCGAGCAACAACGCCTGCAGCAGCAACTGCTCGTTGGGATTTCGCTCAAGCGATTCGAGTGACCGATGAATACGCGTGATAGCCGTAGCGGCCGAGTCGGGACGGCTGATTGTGCCGTTGACCAACGCATCGCGGTAGGCGCCCGCAAGGGTGGTGAGGCCCGAGCGAAGTTCGTCAGTTCGATGACGGCGCAGCTCGCGCTTGTGACGCTCTTCGACAAGCTTCTTGCCGCTGCCGCGCTCTCCCATCGCCGAGATGCGCGCCTCGAGCACGGTCACTTCTTCGGCATGGCGAGCCAGCAACGGTGCCGCTGCCGCTTCGATGGCGGCAACGATTTCGGTGACCGCACCTGCCACAGCGCGCCCGGTGCCATCGAGCCGATAGGGCGTCTCGGCAAACATCTCGCGCCGCGCTGCGAGGTGTTCGTCTCGCGCCAACAGCCGAGCACGTGTGAGGTCTCCGATAGCGCCAAGCGCCGACTGCTCGGCACGCAGCGGATCGACGCCTTCAGCGACAAGCGTTGCGATCACGAGGTCGGTTGGAACGGCGCCGAAATCGATGCGCACGCAACGCGATGCAATGGTGACCAACTCGGGGGTCGAGTGGTCAGCGAGCACAATGAACACCGTGCTCTCGGGCGGCTCTTCAATGGTCTTGAGTAACCGCGCTGCGGCTTCAGCACTGAGCAAATGAAACTCGTCGAGGATGAGCACTTTGCGGCTGCTCTCGTTTGGCGCAAGTGCGGCGAGGCGAACGATCTCTTCAGCCTGATCTTTTGAAATCGAGGCGCCTACGCGGGCGAACTCGCGAACGTCGGGGTGCTCGCCTTCGAGCGCAAGCCGAGCATCGCGCAGCGTTGGGTCGTCGACCCCGGTGAGCAACAACGCCGCGAACGCGCGCGCTGCTTCGTTCTTGGTGCTGCCTGGCGGACCGACGAACAAGTACGCGTGCACCGGATGCGCCACCGACGCTTCAAGCCGGCGAATCGCGTTGGGTTGTCCGATCACCGACTGCCAAACGCTGGCCATCAGATTCCTAAACGGGTGAGCGTGGCGGTGCGGATGGCATGAGCGACCTCATCCTTTTCGAGCGTGCCATCGATGACCACCCAACGATCGGGATCGGCCGCAGCCATCTCGGCAAAGCCGGCCCGCACCCGCGCATGAAACGCTTCGTCGGCTTGTTCGAAGCGATCGAGATCTCGTTTGGCCATCCGTTCGGACAACAACTCGACCGGCACATCGATCAAAATCACCAGCTCGGGCCAGTGCCCATCGAGCGCCCAATCGCTGATCTCGCGCACGATCTCAAGCGGTAGGCCGCGTCCGTAACCCTGATACGCAAGGCTTGAAAATGCGCTGCGATCGCTGACCACATGGCGACCAGTGGTCAGCGCGGGCCGAACAACTTCGTGCAGATGCTGCGCACGATCGGCAGCGATAAGTAGCGCCTCGGCCTTGTCGGCAAGATGCGTGTTCGCAGGGTCATGCAACAACGTGCGGATCTCGTTGCCGAGGTGCGTGCCGCCGGTCTCGCGAGTGAGCACAGCATCGAGCGCCTCACCCAGACGCGCAGCATGGGTGCTCTTACCGCAGCCCTCGGCGCCCTCAAGCGCGATGTACCTGCCCGCATTGGTCATGCCGAGCACCATATCCGAGAAGCCTCAGGACTCTTCGGCTGCGGCCTGCTTGGCCGGGGCCTTCTTGGCTGCAACTTTCTTGGCAGCAACCTTCTTGGCTGGAGCCTTCTTCGCAGCGACCTTCTTGGCGGCGGCCTTCTTGGTGGCCGTTGCCTTCTTCGCCGGCAGGCCGCCCTTTTCGATGATGGCTTCGCGACGAACCGCAAGCAGTTCGTAGGCACGCTCTACCGGCATCGCGTCGAGGCGGTCACCCTTGCTCAACGAAGCGTTGGTCTCGCCGTCGGTGACGTAGACACCAAACTTTCCGTCCTTGGCAACAACCGCACGACCGCTGACCGGATCGTCGCCGAACTCGCGCAACGGACCCTTAGCCGCCATCGACTGGCCGCCACGCTTAAACACCTTTGGCGACGCAAAGATCGTGAGCGCCTGTTCGAGCGTGATCTCGAGCAGTTGCTCTTCGCTGGTGATGTTGCGGAAGTCCTTGCCCTTTTGCACATAGGGGCCGTAGCGACCGTTGTTCGCCATGATCGCAACGCCATCAGCCGGATCGATGCCAACGGTGCGCGGCAACTGCAGCAGATCGGTGGCGTCTTTCATCGACAACCGCTCGAGGGTCATCGTCTTGAACAAGCTGGCCATGCGCGGCTTCTCGAGCCCAGGAGGCAGATTGTCGGCGGCACCCCATTGCACGTACGGGCCGTAGCGACCGCTCTTGGCGAACACAGGGAAGCCATCGAGCTCGCCGATGGGCACGTCGCTCTTTGGCTGCGCCAACAAGGTGAGCGCCATCTCAACAGTGAGTTCGTCGGGCGCGAGGTCTTCGGGAACGCTGGCGGTGTCTTCGCCACGCTTCACGTAAGGGCCGTACTTGCCCGGCTTCACCACAATCTCTACGCCATCGGCGTCGTGACCAAGTGGGAACGTGTTGATGGCCGCGGCGTCGATCTCGTCGAGGTTCTCGACAACCAACCGCTTGAGGCCCGGCAACTGCACATCGGTTTCATCACCGAAATAGAACCGCTGCAGCCAGTGGTCCTTGCGCTCTTCGTTGCGAGCAATCGAGTCGAGGTCTTCTTCGATACGCGCAGTGAACGCGTAATCGACCAGACCACCGAAGTGTTTCTCCATCAATCCAACAACTGCAAACGCTGTCCACGTTGGGACAAGGGCTTGGCCCTTCTTCCACACATAGCCACGGTCTTGCACGGTTTGGATGATGCTGGCCCATGTGCTGGGACGGCCGATGCCAAGTTCTTCGAGGCGCTTCACGATGCTGGCCTCGGTGTAACGAGCAGGCGGCGACGTGCTGTGGCCGTTCGGCGTGATCGACTCGACAGGCACCGTTTGGCCAACGGTAAGAA
>CANNMD010000238.1 GCA_947505655.1 Acidimicrobiaceae bacterium
CCGAATGAGGCAGGCACCGGCTGCTCGATTGCGTGGCACAGCACGTTTCATCGCAAGCAACCACTCACCGGCGCGGCAACTCGATTCATGCTTCATCGCTTCTTGCTGACCACCGCTCGCAATCTCGCCAAAGAGGCCGAAGCACGCGGCTGATTCGCCACGAATCTGGCTCACGCCCCACGACGGCGTATCGTGCAGGCATGCCTGAAGCCTTCATTGTCGATGCCGTCCGTACCCCTGTTGGCCGCCGTGGTGGCGCTCTCAGCACCGTGCACCCCGCCGACCTCGGCGCGCACAGCATCAAGGCGCTCATCGAACGCACCGGCGTAGACCCCGGCGCCGTTGACGACTGCATCTTCGGCAACGTCGACTCCATCGGGCCACAGGCCGGCTGCATTGCCCGCACCGCATGGCTCACCGCTGGGTTGCCCGAGCATGTGCCCGGCACCACCATCGACCGCCAGTGCGGCTCAGCCCAGCAGGCCGTGCACTTCGCAGCGCAAGCCGTGATGAGTGGCACCATGGATCTCGTGGTCGCCGGTGGCGTTCAGAACATGAGCATGATCCCGATCTCGTCGGCCATGACCGCCGGACAGGCGCTTGGTTTCGACGATCCGTTCACCGGATCAACCGGCTGGACCAGTCGCTACGGCAATGGCGAAGTCAACCAGTTCGTCGGCGCCGAGATGATGGTCAAGAAGTGGAACATCACGCGCGAAGAGATGGAAGAGTTCGCCGTCAACTCACACCTGCGTGCCCTGCGCGCCCGCGAGGAAGGCCGCTTCGATGGTCAGATCGCCCCGCTCAACGGCCTCACCTTCGACGAAGGTCCTCGCGAGCCCAACTGGGACAAGATCCGTTCGCTGCCAACGCTCACACCCGACGGTCGCATCACCGCTGCATGCGCCAGCCAGCTCAGCGATGCATCGGCTTCGCTACTCATCGCCAGCGAGCAAGCCATCAAAGATCACGGCCTCATCCCACGCGCTCGAATCCACCACATCAGCGTCTTGGCCGACGACCCGATCATGATGTTGTCGGCCCCCATCCCAGCCACCAAGCGCGCGCTGGCTAAGACCGGACTCACCCCTGATGACATCGATCTGGTCGAGATCAACGAGGCATTCGCACCGGTAGTTCTGGCATGGCTCAAAGAGACCGGTTTCGACTACAACAAGGTCAACGTGAACGGTGGTGCAATTGCCCTCGGACACCCACTGGGCGCTACTGGCGCACGACTGATGACCACCTTGCTCGCCGAACTCGAGCGCACGGGCGGCCGCTTCGGCTTGCAGACGATGTGCGAGGGTGGCGGCCAGGCCAACGTCACCATCATCGAACGTCTCTAGTCGCCGCATTGTGAGCGTCGTTCGCAAGGCAACATCACAAGATCTGCCACGGCTGTGCCGCACCATGGTTCACGCGTTCGCCGACGACCCGGTAATGCGTTGGCTGTTCCCAGACGACACCGAGTTCTTCGAAGGTAACGGCGCGGCGGTGCGCTTTTTGTTCTGGCGATGGCTGGCCTACGACCAGACATTCACCACCGACGACAGCGTTGCCGTGGCGGCATTTATCCCACCCGGGCGTCCCGATCTCGGCACAGTTCCCGAACCAAATTCGCCATCGCATCCGGCTGAGCGAATCGAGAAATTCATTGCTCTCGGCGGATGTTTCCAGGAGCACACGCCACCCGAGCCGCACTGGTATCTCAACTTGTTGGCAACGCATCCGCATTGGCAACGGCAGGGTCTCGGCGCGCTGATGATCTCGCCCATCGCCGAAATCTGCGACCGCGAAGGCCTTCCGCTTTTCCTCGAAACCGAGACCGCATCAAATGTGGCCTACTACGGTCACCTTGGTTTCACGGTGCGCAGCGAATGGGATGTTCCGCTCAACGGGCCACACATGTGGGGAATGATTCGCACACCGCACACGTAGATTCGTGCGCGCTCCTGACAAGTTTCAGACTCTGCGTTAGATTGCGTTGAAGGCATACCAAGGGGCTTCAATGCACGATCTCATTATCCGCGGCGGCACAATCGTCGACGGCACCGGCGCACCGCGATTCACCGCAGACATCGCCATCAACAACGGTCGCATCACCGCAATCGGCAACGATCTCGGCGAGGCCAGCGAAGTGCTCGACGCCACTGGTCTGTTGGTCACACCAGGCTTCGTCGACATCCATACGCACTACGACGGCCAAGCCACGTGGGACGACCTGCTTGAGCCATCTAGCGGTCACGGCGTCACCACGGTCGTTGCCGGCAACTGCGGCGTGGGCTTCGCTCCTGTGCGACCCGGCAAAGAAGAGTGGCTCGTGCAACTCATGGAAGGTGTCGAAGACATCCCCGGCACGGCCCTTCACGAAGGCATCAGCTGGGGTTGGGAAAGCTTTCCCGAGTATCTCGATGTGCTCGACTCACGCACCTACGCAATCGACATCGCCACCTACGTCGGCCACGGCCCGATTCGCGCCTATGTCATGGGCGACCGCGGTGCGCGCAACGAGCCCGCAAGCCCCGAAGACATTGCCGGCATGAAGCAACTCGTTACCGAAGCCATCGTCGCAGGCGCCATTGGTTTCTCGTCGAGCCGCACCCTGAATCACAAAGCCCGCGATGGCGAGCCCGTGCCCGGAACATTTGCCGCCGAAGACGAACTCAACGGACTCGCCGATGGCGTGTGCGATGCCGGTGGCGGCCTGTTCGAAATCGCTCCACAAGGTCTTGAATTCGAGGCCGAAGTCTTCCTCGGCGAAGTCGATCTGCTCAGCCGTATTGCGCTGCGCACAGGCCTGCCCGTCACGTTCGCGATGCTGCAGAACGAGCGCAACCCCGACTCATGGCGCCTCGCGCTCGACAAGGTCGATGCCACCAATGCTGCTGGCGGCAACATGCGCCCACAGATTGCGGCACGCCCCTTTGGCATGATGATCGGCTGGGCGAACAACAACCCATTCACCAAGCGCCCAACGGTGGTCGACCTCGTGAGTCGCCTCGATGGCGAAGCATTGCGCGCCGAACTGCGTAAGCCCGAGGTCAAGGCCGCCGTGCTGGCCGAAACCGATCTACCTAGCGACGAGTCGATTCAGTTCGATGGCCTCGGTCCGTTCTTGCAGCTCATGCTCGACAAGATCTACTCGATGGGCGACACGCCTAACTACGAACCATCAGCCGACAACACCGTGGCCGCGTTGGCCGCCACACACGGAGTCGATCCGCTCGAGATGGCCTATGACCTACTCAACACCGCCGACGGCAATGCATTCTTGATGCTTCCGTTCTTCAACTACGTAGGCGGCACACAAGACGCCATCTACGAAATGTTGCAGCACCCTGCCACGGTGTCGGGCCTCAGCGACGGCGGCGCTCATTGCCGAATGATCTGCGACGCCTCGATCCCCACCTATGTGCTCAGCCACTGGGCCCGAGATCGTGAGGGCCTCAAGCTAACGCTCGAGCAGGCCGTCAAGTGTCAAACCCACGACACCGCCGAGGTGGTCGGCTTCCACGATCGCGGCACTCTCGCTGTGGGCCTGCGCGCCGACATCAACATCATCGACATGGACACACTCGACCTCGAGTACCCACGCGCGGTCGACGACCTGCCTGCGGGCGGCCGACGTCTGATGCAGGCCGCGCACGGCTATGTGGCCACCATCGTCAACGGCGAGATCACCCG
>CANNMD010000239.1 GCA_947505655.1 Acidimicrobiaceae bacterium
CGGCCAACCTCAAATGGAACCGGGGTCGCCTCGCAGTGTTCGACTTCGACGACTGCGGGTTTGGTGTGCCGGCCCTAGACCTAGCGATTGCGGCGTATTACCTGCGCGACGAAGACGAACTCGAGGCGGCGTTACTCGAGGGCTATCAACAGGTTCGCGAGTTACCGCCGTTCACCGCCGATCAATACGAAGCAATGCTGGCAGCGCGCAACTTGGTACTCCTCAACGATGTGATTGCGAGTAGCAACGCCGAGTTTCGCGATGCTCTGCCGCGGTACCTCGCGAACACGGTGACCAAGCTGCGTCGCTATCTCGATGTTGGCGTGTATCGCCATGAGGTACCCGGGCTGATTGCGGCCGACTAGATGTAGTTGGCCGAGATCAGTGCGTGTCGGTGATCTCGATCGCGTGAATCGCGATCTGGGTGGTGTTCGATGGGCTGATGTCCTGTGGCAGTTCGCTTGGATTTAGGCGTAGCCGGATGGCCGTGGTGCACAGTGCGTGGTAGGCATCGTGGTCGGCTTGCGTGGCGAACGTGAAGCGCCAACGTCGTGCTTGCTGTGCAATCAGAATCTTGTCGTCGTCGGGCTCAAGACCGGTGGCCGCAAACACGCGGCAGTCGTAGGTGCGGCAGGTGCGCGGGCGATGCTCGTAGATCGAGCAGCGGTTGTCGATGAGCATCGGGCATTGGCCGCGCTCGTTGTATCCCATGAGCACGTGTCCGCGCGGCAGGAGCGGAGCGGGAAACAGCAGCGCCGAAGGGATATGCGCCAACGCGTCGGTCTCGTCGGGCGCAATGTGGATGAACTGCGATGCAGTGCAACACGCTGTGCAGGAGCCGCACGGAACATCTGAGGGATTGTCACCGCGAATCGCGCCGCGAATTTCTACCAACCATGACGCGAAATCGCCCGCGTGTAACTGAATGTCGGGCGTGGGGTCTCGGTCAGTCATCGCCCGATCAGATTACGCTGCGACCATGCAGGACGGCTCGAATGAACGAGTATTTCGGGTCACGGTGAGGGGTCGGTTTCTCGACCTCACCGCAAATGCGCGCAGCTATCTCGTGGGCAGCGTCGATGAGCACGACATCATGAAGTCGGGCTACACCGCCGAAGGCACGTTTACCTATGACAAGCGCATCGACTTCTTCAACTTTCGCTACGAGGTTCGCGTCGGCGGCGACGACCCTGAGACAACGGCCCATGTGCACGGTCTCGCTGAGACAGAAGGTTTTCTGAACACGATGGGCTTCGGCTTTCGAGATCTCAAAGTGACCCTGGTCGATATGTCGGCGATGTGGGCTGATCAGCGTCTTAGCGGTCGCAGCTCAACACCGACCGACAGTTCGCTCCTTTAGTTACTGGTTGACTATTGTCATCACATGCGAACTAAACGGCTCTTCCTCGTTTCATTCGTAGCGATTCTTGGACCGCTTGTTGCTTCGTGCGGCGGCGCGCCAGATGGCGGAGCCAAGGGCTCAGGGGGCATCGTGGTGTTTGCGGCGTCGTCATTGACCGAAGCGTTCACCGAAGTCGCCACCGCATTCAATGGGGTCAACCCCAATGCGAAGGTGATGTTCAACTTTGCGGGCTCAGGCGAGCTGGTCACTCAGATCAGTCAGGGAGCACCCGCTGATGCCTTTGTTTCGGCCGACGATTCGAACATGAAGAAGCTCGCCGCTGTAGGCGAAGTTGCTGGTGACCCAGTGGTGATAGCCAAGAACACATTTCAGATCATCGTCGAGAACGGCAATCCGCAGGGCATCACTGGCTTGCTCGATCTGGCCAACCCCGAACTCGTGGTTGTGCTGTGTGCCGAGACTGTGCCCTGCGGTACAGGTGCGGCGACGATCCTGAAGAACTCGAACGTAACCGTGACGCCGAAGAGTCTTGAGGACAAGGTCAAAGGCGTGGTCGCCAAGGTGACCACCGGCGAAGCCGATGCAGGCATCGTGTTCGTCACCGACGTGAAGGCTGCCGGCGACAAGGCTTCGGGTGTAGAGATTCCGACCGATGTCAACGTGGTCACCAACTATCCCATGGCAGTCACGAAGGAAGCGGCAAACGCTGCGCTGGCTCGGGTCTTCATCGACTTCGTGAGTGCTTCGCAGGGTCAGGCGATTCTGGCGAAGTATGGGTTCCTCGCACCATGATTCGTAGGCGGCGACCGAAGAGGCGCAGCGGCGTGCCGGCGTGGGTCATGGCCCTCGCCGCCGTTGCTGTGCTGTTCTTCGCCCTGCCCGTGATTGGTTTGTTATGGCGGGCCCCGTGGTCGAATGCGTGGGCGTACCTCAGCGAAGACAGCGCGCTCACGGCGCTGCGGCTTTCGATGGTCTGTTCGTTGTGGGCCACGTTGCTCTCAATCATCTTCGGTGTTCCGCTTGCGTGGCTGCTCGCTCGGGTTCAGTTCGTTGGCCGCAGCGCAGTACGCGCGTTGTGCATGATGTCGATGGTGCTGCCGCCGGTTGTCGGCGGTGTGGCCCTGTTCTTCGCTCTCGGTCGACGAGGCATCGTTGGGCAGTATCTCGATCGCTGGTTCGATCTGCGCCTGCCGTTCACCACAGCAGGCGTAGTCATCGCGCAGACGTTTGTTGCCATGCCATTTTTGGTGGTCACCGTTGAGGCCGCCTTACGTCAACTCGACACGTCATTCGAAGACGCAGCGCGCACGCTCGGGGCCTCGCGTTGGTACACGTTTCGGCGGGTCACCCTGCCCGCAATCGGGCCTGCACTGGCCGCCGGATCAGCCCTGGCGTGGGCGCGTGCGCTCGGTGAGTTCGGCGCCACCATCACCTTTGCCGGCAACTTTCCCGGCACCACCCAAACGATGCCGTTGGCGGTGTACCTCGCTCTTGAGACCAACCCCGAGCAGGCAATCGTGTTGGCATTGGTGATGATCGCCATCTCGTTCGCGGTGCTTGTTGCGCTGCGAGATCGCTGGTTCATCCGAGCCGGTAATGAGCCGACGAGAGTGCAACCATGAGCCTGCGCGCCGATGTGCAACTGAGCCGCGGAGCGCTCGACCTGAGCGTCGACATTGAGGTGCGGCCCGGCGAGGTGCTGGCGCTGCTTGGTCCGAACGGTGCGGGTAAGAGCACGTTGTTGCGTTGCCTCGCTGGTCTCGCCGCAGTCGACGCTGGGCGAATTATGATCGACTCGAACGTGGTAGACGACCCCGTGGTTGCAGCGTTCGTTGAGCCCGAAGATCGCTCGGTTGGGTTCGTGTTTCAGAACTACGTGTTGTTCGAACACATGACAGTTGCCGAAAACGTTGCGTTCGGATTGCGCGCAAGCGGCACGCCGAAAGCGCGCGCGCTCGCCACCTCCCACGACTGGCTCAAGCGCGTGGGTCTCGCCGAACTCGCGGCCGTTCGTCCCAAGGCTCTGTCCGGCGGCCAAGCGCAACGAGTTGCCCTCGTGCGCGCGCTGGCGACCTCGCCGCGCGTACTCCTGCTTGACGAACCGCTTGCAGCGCTCGACGTGGGCACGCGCGCCACCGTGCGCCGCGATCTCCATCGGCACCTCGAGTCGTTTGTGGGGATGGCGATCCTTGTCACCCACGATCCTGTCGATGCCTATGCGCTTGCCGATCGTGTTGCCATTCTCGATGCAGGTCGCATCGTGCAGATCGGCACGCTCGCCGAAGTGACCGCTCGTCCGCGTTCGCGTTACGTGGC
>CANNMD010000240.1 GCA_947505655.1 Acidimicrobiaceae bacterium
CGCCACGCTCGGCATTGGCGCCGGTTGGTTCGAGCTCGAGCACAAGTCGCTCGGCTTTGAGTTCGGCACATTCACCGATCGTTTCGAGAAGCTCGAAGAGGCATTGCAGATTGTGCTGCCGATGCTGCGCGGCGAGAAGGTCACGCTTGTGGGCAAGCATTATCAGGTGGTCGATGCAATGAACTCGCCTGCGCCTGTGTCACGCATCCCCATCATGATTGGTGGCAGTGGCGAGAAGAAGACCCTGCGCATGGTTGCTCAGTACGCCGATGAGTCGAACCTGTCGAGCGGATCCATCGACGAGATTCCGCGCAAGCTCGATGCGCTAGCAGCACACTGCCAACGACTCGGGCGCGATCGCTCAGAGATCAAAGTCACCAAGCTGCAGATGGTTTGTATCGCTCCCACGATGGAAGAGGCCGATGCCGATGTTCGTTCCATCGCTGCCGTAAAGGGCTGGAACAACGAAGTCATCGAGATGATGAAGCACGTTCTGATCTACGGCGATGCCGACACCGTGGGCGAAAAGTTGCTCGCCGCGATGAACACCGGTATCGACGGCCTCACTATCAACCTCGCAGCGAACGGTCACAACACCGACCGCATTGGTTTGCTTGGCGAGGTTGCCTCGAAAGCCACTCAGTCCGCCGCGTAGCGCCCAGATCGCGCCCACACTGGCCGGGCGAGCGGCGCTGGCGGTGCAGCTACAGTCGGGTGGATGACCGCTGTAATTGTGTATGCCGACATCGTGTGCCCATTCGCCTATATCGGCCTCACGCGATTGCTGCAGCGCCGCGACGAATTGGGCCGCCCCGATGTGCATCTGCAGATCCGCAGCTGGCCGCTCGAGATCGTGAATGGCAAGCCGGTCGATGGCGCTTTCATTGGTGAGGAGATCGACGAGATCAAGCCTCAGGTGGCGCAAGACCTATTCGCTGGTTTCAAGGTGTCAGCGTTTCCGGCGAGCACGTTGCCCGGACTCGCGCTTACGGCAGCGGCCTACGACATTGATGATGCAACCGGTGAGTCGGTTGCGATGGAACTGCGCCGGCTGGTGTTTGAGCACGGCGTCAACATCGATGATCACACCGTGATCGAAGCGGTGGCTGCCCGCCATGGCATGACATCGCTTGGCACAGTCGATGCGGTGATGGCCGAGTACCAAGCAGGCAAGGCTCAACAAGTGGTTGGCTCGCCGCATTTCTTCATTGGCGACAAGTCGATGTTCTGCCCAACGTTGAACATCAAACGTGTCGAAGGCGTGCTTCAGGTTGAGATGGATGTCGAAGCTTTTCAGGCACTTGTTGCCGACTGCTTTGCGTGAAGACCTTCGCCTGAAAATCTTCGACTGAAGTTACGCGCAGCCCAGTACGCGAAGCAACGCTTCGTGCACGCCTAGCGCATCGATGTCGGTGACAACGTTGATCAATGACGATTCATCGGCAATGCCACGAATGCGCCCATCGAAATCGCCTGATTCGAACGCGTCGATAGTCATCGGTGTGAACGTGAACAGCGATGGTTCGAACAGCATGAGTAATGCGGCGGGGTCATGCGCCGCGCTTGAAGTACCCGTTGCAAATGGTGTCCGTGTGGCCAGCCAGGTCCAGAAACGCTGCGCCTGATCGGCCATCATGGGCCCGAGCGGGTGTGCCTCGGCGATGCGTTGGGTGTCTGACTGGTCGATCATCACTCGCAAGGTTTGGTTGAGCGGCATGATCGTCATCGACATGCCCGATCGCAGCACGATCTCGGTGGCGGCCGCATCAGACGAGAAGTTGTGCTCGGGCCAACCGCGGGTGAACTCGCCGCCCATCAGCGTGAGGTGGCGAACGTTTGATGCGAAACCCGGGTCGCGAAGCACTGCGGTGGCGATGTTGGTGAGTGGCCCGATTGCAACGATGTCGAGCGAGCCGGGGTTGATGGCCGCCTGTTCGAGGAGCACGTCTACAGCGTCGCCGTTCGCGTACTTGGCGTTCGCCAATCCATCGACGTGAAGGCCTTCGTGCCCCGCCCACATCACGGCCTTGCCGCTCATTGTGTGCTCGCATCCGCGATAGACGGGAGCCTCGATGCCCATGGCCGACAGTGCAACAGAGGCGAGCCGTGCACGAAGCTCGGTATCGCCGTACACAACGGTGACGGCCTCGAGGGAGACGTTGGCGAGACCGGGCAACATTGCGAGGGTCCAGAGGTCGTCGACATCGGTGCCGATGTCGGTATCGATAATGAGCCGCATGCGCGCTGTCAGCTGTCGCGAGCAGTGGTGTCGATGACGCCGCGAAAGTCGGGCGGCATGGTGGTCTTCTGCTCGTTGAGATTGTCGGCAACGCGCTGGGCCAGGCCACCTTGATTGATGATGGTGCGAACCACCGTGGAGCCCAGCAGGCCACCCATGGGAATCTGACCCGCAGCAACGGCTGCGATGAGTGCGCTAGAGACCTGCGCCGCAACGGGTTGCACTTTTGACCACTCGACTTGATCGGCCATGTCGCGCATTGCCTTGCGGGGCCCGCTCGTGCGCTCGGCGGTGGCGGTGCGCACGCCATTCCAGTCGACGTTGCGCAGCGCGCTGGAGATGTCGTCGGCGTCGGCATTGAGCTCGGTGTCGGTGCGAGTTTTCGAGCTGCCTGAACGCGCGGCGCGAAGCATTTTGACTACGCCCTCGAACTGATCGCTCGCGCTTGGCCAGATGGGCTCGGCTGGCGCTTCGTCGCCTTGCTTGCCCGCTTGGTAATCGGCCTTGAGCGCGGCTGCGGCCTGCTTGGCTCTCGCCTTCCAATCGGTGGTGCGTGCAGCGCGGATGCCGCGGCCAATGGCCCCGGCCGCGCCTGCGGGAGCATCGGGATCGGGCGTCGTCATTCTGCACACAATACCCAGCCGAGTACTTCGGGCAGACTGTCGCAATGGAAACCGAGCTCCTCTACTTACGCGACGCGTACTTGCAGCAATTCGAAGCACGCGTCGTCGGTGTTCGCGACAACGCAATCGCGCTTGATCAGACCGCCTTCTATCCAACGGGCGGTGGTCAACCTCACGACGTAGGTACGTTGAGCGGACTCGAGGTCACCGAAGTGCGCAAGGAGGATGGTCTCGTCTGGCACACCGTTGTTGGCGTACCGCTTCCAGCGCCTGGGGCGACTGTTGCTGGAGTTGTCGAGTGGACCCGTCGCCACCACTTAATGCGTACCCACACGGCGTTGCACGTGTTGTGTGGTGTCATCTGGAACGCGTGGCACGTACCCGTTACCGGCGGCAACATGGAGCCGCTCAGCGCACGCATGGATTTCGAGTTCGACCCCTTGCCCGAGGGCTTTGCGGCCACTGTCGAGGCGCTCGTGAATGCTGAGCTTGCGGCGGATCGGCCGATCGAAGTTGGCTTCTTGCCACGTGACACGGCTGTGCACGATGCCGACCTCATCCGCACCAAGGTCAACATGATTCCCGAGTCAGTCAGTGAGATTCGAGTCGTGGACATCGTGGGTCTCGATAAGCAAGCCGACGGCGGAACTCACGTGCGGAGCACCGGCGAGGTTGGCCGCATTCGTGTGGTGAAGACCGAGAACAAAGGCAAGGGCAACAAGCGCATCCGCGTCGAGGTCATTGACGCCTGATTAGCAGCAGGCAGTGGGCTCGTCGCTCACGATGCATGCCATCTCGGGCGCGTCGCCCTTTAC
>CANNMD010000241.1 GCA_947505655.1 Acidimicrobiaceae bacterium
GATCGGTGGCGATGGCATCGATGGTGCCGTCGGCGAGTCCTTGACGCACAGCAATCACGTCGGTGAGTTCGCGCAGCGGTGGGTTCACCTTGAAGATGGGGTCGAAGCCCGACAAGAGCTCGTCAGTAAGCGTGAAGTGATGCGGTGCCGCCTCGGCTGTAACGAGCAGCCCTTCGGCCTTCGCTCCGCGAACGAGGTCGACACTCTTCGCCGTAGACAGGTGCAAAAAGTGAACAGGGGCGCCGGTGAGCCGCGACAATTCGATATCGCGAAACACCATGAGCTCTTCGGCTACCGATGGCCAGCCGGGAACGCCGAGCCGCGAGCAACAGCCACCCTCGTGCATCACGGCGCCTTCGGTGAGGCGGCTCACCTCGCAGTGCTGCGCAAGCAGAATGCCGAGGCTCTTTGCGTACTCAAGCGCCCTGCGCATGAGCAACGGATCCTGCACGCCCGTGCCGTCGTCGGTGAAGATATGCACGCCAGCGGCAGCGAGTTCGGCCATTGGGGCGAGCACCTCGCCAGCACGGCCGATGGTGATGCAACCGCTGGGCAATACCTCGCAGAGCCCGGCTTGTTCGCCGAGTCGGCGCACCATCTGCACCACCGCAACGCTGTCGTGCGGAGGCTCGGTGTTCGGCATCGCAACGACTGCGGTAAAGCCACCCAGCGCCGCGGCACGCGAACCGGTTTCGACCGTCTCGGCCTCTTCGCGTCCGGGCTCACGCAGGTGCACATGCAGATCGACAAAACCTGGGCTGACCATGCAGTCGCTGGCGTCGAGCACACGATCGCCAGTGAGCGACGGACCAACCTCGGTGATGACACCGCCTTCGATACGAACATCGCCGACTTGCTCGCCGCGCTGGTCGAGAATTGTGCCGCCCTTGATGACGACGGATGTGTTGTTCACGTCAGTCATGACGCCTCCCCTGCCAATCCCGAACCACTACCGAGAAGATCGAATAGAACTGCCATGCGCACGCTGACCCCGTTGGTTACTTGTTGGGTGATTACCGAGCCGGGCAACTCTGCTGGGTCAACCGCCATCTCAACGCCGCGGTTCATCGGACCGGGATGCATCACCAACGTGTGCGCCTGCAAGCGATCGGCGCGAGCCGGGGTGAGACCGAATCGAGACGTGTATTCGCGCAGGCTTGGAACGAGTGCTTCGTGCATGCGCTCGCGCTGCATCCGCAACATGTAAAGCACGTCGACACGATCGACCACATCGTCGATGGAGTGGGCGACATCGACCGGCCAACCCTCGAGCGACGGAGGCAGCAATGTGTGCGGCGCCACCAAGGTGACACGCGCACCGAGTGCCGCGAAGGCCCACACATTGCTACGCGCGACGCGGCTGTGCTTGATGTCGCCAACGATTGCGATATGAAGCCCGTTGAACCCTTCGGGCCGATTCAGTGCCGTACGCACGGTGTAGCAGTCGAGCAGCGCTTGGGTGGGGTGTTCGTGCCAGCCATCTCCGGCGTTGACTACGGCAGCGTCGGTCCATCGGCTGATCTGCCACGGCACACCGCTGCTCTTATGCCGCACCACAAACGCATCGACGCCCATTGCCGCGACCGTCTCGATGGTGTCGCGCAGACTCTCGCCTTTGTTCACGCTGCTGGTGCTGACGCTGAAGGTCATCGTGTCGGCACTGAGGCGCTTTGCCGCCGTCTCAAAGCTGAGTCGTGTGCGGGTGCTGTCTTCGAAGAACAAGCTGACAACGGTCTTGCCGCGCAAGGCGGGCACCTTGGGCACGGGACGGCGGTTGATCTCAGCCATGTGGTCACTCAGGTCGAGGAGCCGATGAAGTCCGGCGACACCGAGTTCGTCGATTGATCGAAGGTGCTTCATGACGCCACCTCTCCTGTGGGCTCGCGATGGCCAATGACCACGCCCTCGGACGTAACTCGCACGTCTTCGTCGCTGCTGCTCGGAAGGTTCTTACCAACGAAGTCGGGGCGAATCGGAAGTTCGCGATGGCCACGATCGATGAGCACAGCAAGCTGCACCATGCGCGGTCGGCCATATTCGTTGAGTGCGTCGAGTGCGGCACGAACGGTGCGCCCGGTGAACAGCACGTCGTCGACCAGCACCACCACTCGCCCATTGATATCGACCGGAATGTCGGTGACAGTTCCGGGAGTTACGGGGCGAAGGCCAATGTCGTCTCGATACATCGAGACATCGACGGCGCCGACCGGCACGTTGGTGCCCGGCTCAACGCGTGAGATTGTCTCTGCTAACAGCTTGGCAATCCAGACTCCACCACGCTGCAGGCCAATCAGCACGACGTTGTCGAGGCCCTTGTTGCGCTCGAGAATCTCGTGGGCAATTCGAGTGACCGCACGGCGAATGTCGTCGGCCCCAAGAACCTCAGCCTTGATACGAAAAACGCCCCCGACAGGAGGCGTGACGACGTGATCTGAATTGGGCTCTTGACCGGACATATTGCTTTCTCCTCCGTTCGGGCCTCTCTGGACCCGTTTTACGGCTGACGGCACCATAGCAGCCGAATGGGCTAGCCGCCACACCCACTGTTTGGGGGCGGGGGGCCGACGCGCAGGTCGCTGAGCACTACTCCGCCGTTGCGAACCTCGAGCGACACGCTGGTTTCGCCGTCGAGTCGAACTGCGGCGCGGATCTCGCCGTCGATTACCAGTGCCGCTGACACGCTGCCAACCACGACCACAAAATCGTGCGGAACAAGGTCGGTCACCTCAGACTCGACGTCGTCGGATGTGGCGGAACTGAGCGGCACGGACTCGAACACCGTGGTGTCGCTGCCCGACATGGCTCTCGAATCAACAATGTTCAACCGCATGTGGCTCGTCGTCGCTGGATTGTCGAACCTGAACGATAAGAACGAACCCGCTGCGCCTGGCTGGGCGAGATAGGTGCCCGAAATGCGACTGCAGAGCGACGCGCTGAGTTGCAGCGCATCTTCGACTGGAGTGCCCGAATCGATGGCAAGTGACGCGCCGCCGGCATTGACCTTCCACTGAGAGGCGTCGCCAAATGCGGCAGATGGGGTGGACAGATCTCCTCGATCGCCGAACAGCACTGCGGCAGCCTGATCGTGGCGCAGATAGATGTTGTAGTCGGGGCCTGCGTAGGCGATGTCGAAGTTGGCGGCAACGTAATCGGCGAACGGCGTGTCGGGGGTGAGCGGCAAGGCGGTCTCTTCAAGGAACGCAGCGGGGCGGGCTTCGCGCATGTCTTCGGCGAACCACTGCCATGTCTTGGGCAGCACATACTGCGGGCTTGTGCGACCGAAGTAGATCTGACCGAGCATGAAGCTCTTCCAAATGAACCGTGTAGCCGACACGCGACGGAAGTTGAGATAGGGCCACGGAAACTCTGTCCATGTAAGCAACGGATCGTCGGCCTTCGACACAAGATCGAGCGTGGCCCGCACAGTGCGTTCGTTGCCCGGGCTGTTCGCCGCACGCGCTGCTGCCGCTTGATGCACGCTGGTGAACTTGCTGGCCGCCTGCAACCCAAGATCGAGGTGCTGGCCCCCCCATGCTGCAACCGTGAGCACACTGGCGATCAACGGCCAAGCAATAACGCTGCGGAATTCGCCGCGGTCACGTTGGAGCAGTCGGTAAATGTGACCAACGACAACGGCGGCCATCAGCGCGGTGGGCACGGCCAAGA
>CANNMD010000242.1 GCA_947505655.1 Acidimicrobiaceae bacterium
GTCGTACTGCAAACCACCCCGCCATCGGCGCGGGTGATCGATCTCGCCAAGAAGGCCGAGACATATGGGTTCAGCCATGTGTGGACCTTCGATAGCCACATCCTGTGGCAAGAGCCTTACGTGATCTTCAGCCAGATCTTGGCCGAGACTCGCAATGTCATTGTCGGGCCGATGGTTACGAACCCGGCTACTCGCGACTGGACCGTTACCGCCAGCACGTATGCAACGCTCAACGAAATGTACGGCAACCGCACAGTGTGCGGTATCGGTCGCGGCGATAGCGCAGTGCGTCTCACCAACGGTGCGCCATCAACATTGAAGACATTGCGTGAGAGCATTCATGTCATTCGCGAACTGGCCAACGGCCGCAGTGCGCCCTACAACGGCTCCGAGATCCGCTTTCCGTGGGCCTCGAAGAGCCGTTGCGAGATGTGGGTTGCGGCCTACGGGCCCAAGGCGTTGGCGCTCACTGGTGAGATCGGTGATGGCTTCATCTTGCAGTTGGCCGATCCCTCGATCGCAGCGTGGACAATGGCCGCGGTCCGCGATGCCGCCTTGGCGCTTGGCCGCCCCGCGAGCGATGTCACCATGTGCGTGGCGGCGCCCGCATATGTCACCGACGGTACCCCCGAGCACCTTGCCTACGCCCGCGACCAGTTGCGCTGGTTCGGCGGCATGGTGGGTAACCACGTTGCCGATCTCGTTGGCCGCTACGGCCAGGGTTCTGACCTTCCAGTAGCACTCACTGACTACATCAAGGATCGTCAGGGTTACGACTACAACGAGCACGGACAAACCGGCAACACCCACACCACGTTTGTGCCCGACGAAGTCATCGATCGTTTCTGCATCATCGGCCCAGTCGAAGAACACGTGCGTCGGCTTCGCGAGCTCGAGGCTCTTGGCGTCGATCAGTTCGCGGTGTATTTACAACACGACGCGAAAGACGAAACATTGCGTGCGTACGGTGAGTCCGTGATTCCAGCAATTGCCGAAACCGTGAAAGCGAAATCGTGAGTTCAACGCCAGTCGCCGCACTCGAACTTGAGGGCATTACTAAGTCCTTCCCCGGCGTGCATGCGCTGCGTGGCGTCTCACTGACACTGCGAGCGGGCACGGTGCATGCGATCTGTGGCGAAAACGGCGCAGGTAAGTCAACGCTGATCAAGATCGCTACCGGGGCGCAGCATGCCGATGGGGGCGTGATCCGCATCGGTGGCGAAGTGGTGGATCGTCCGAATCGGCGCCAGGTGCAGGCACGCGGAGTTCGCGCCATCTTTCAGGAGCGGCAGGTAGCACCCGACTTGTCGGTCACCGAGAATGTGTTGCTCGATCGACTTCCAACACGATTCGGCAGGGTCGACTGGCGTCGCGCTCGGCAGGCGGCCCAAGCTCGGCTCGATGAGCTCGAAATCGACATCGATATCAACGCACCGGTTCGATCCTTATCGGTGGCCCAGCTACAGATGATGGAGATCGCACGGGCCGTTAGCTTCGATGCTCGCCTGATCGTGATGGATGAGCCCACAGCGTCGCTGAGCCGTCACGAACTCGATCCGCTCTTTTCAGTGATCAACCGTTTGCGTTCGGCTGGCGTTGCGATCTTGTTTATTAGTCATCATCTTGAAGAGGTGTTTGCCGTTGCTGATGATGTCACCGTGATGCGCGATGGCGCCGTCGTTGCTCAGGGCCCTGCGTCGGAGTTCACCACCGACTCGGTGGTGCAGGCGATGTTCGGACGCTCGGTCGATGCCGAACGCGTTGCTCGCCATGATGCCGAGGTTGCTGCGGTGCCGCGCATTGAGCTCCGTGGCGTCAGCAGTGGTCGGCTCGACAATGTCAGCGTCAGCGTGGCGGCTGGTGAGATCGTTGCCGTCACTGGCGGCGTAGGGGCGGGCGTCTCAGAACTCGCACAGATCGCAGCGGGCGGAGCTATCCCAGCGTTGGGAGCCGTGTACGTAGCCGACTCAAGCGACGTGATGCGCAAGGTACGCGGTCGACGTCACGCCCTCTCGCTCGGTGTCGCGTTTCTTCCCGCCGACCGCAAACGGCAGGGGCTCTTGCTCGACAAGAGCGTTGCCGACAACATCGTGCTCGGCCGTCAGGCCAATGGTCGGTCCTTGGTTTTCAGCCCAATGCAAGCGCGTACTGCGGCGGCGTCGTTGGTGCCGCTCGCGAACGTGCGCACAGCGAACACCGATGTCATCGTCGGCTCTCTCTCCGGGGGCAATCAGCAAAAGGTGATGATCGGTCGCTGGATGGGAGTCGACAGTCGTGTGATGGTGTTCGACGAGCCCACCGCGGGAATCGACATCGCCTCGAAGTTCGATATCTACGCCGAATTGCGTCGTCTCGCCGACGCTGGTGTCGCTGTGCTTATATGTTCCACCGACTTCCAAGAAGTGGGGCAAGTGGCAGATCGAGTGTTGGTGATGCGGTCCGGCCGCGTGGTCGGCGAGGTGCGGGGCGAGCTCGCTACTGAGCATCAGCTGTTGGAGATGGAGATGGCCCAATGAGTCAATCGTCAGTTGTTCTTGCTCATCGGGCACCGCTCCGCCAGCGGATGTTGCGCTCCGACGCGGTTCGTTTTGTGTTGCCACTGCTGGTAGCGATCCTTGCCATTTCGTTGTTCACCAACAACAAGAACGACAAGTTCCTCGGCAGCGACAACATCAAGAACATTCTGCTGCAGGTGTCTGTGCTCGGCATTATTGCCGTGGGCCAGACCTTCCTGATCGCCGCCGGTCAGCTCGACCTCTCGGTGGCCACGTTGGCTGCTCTCGCTGGCGTTATTGGCGCTATGCGAATCAAAGATGGCGGTTCCGAGCTGTGGGCCGTGGTACTTGTTGTTGCCATTTGCGCGCTCATTGGCCTGGCGTGGGGTCTGCTGGTGGCCGGTTTGCGAATCCCGCCGTTCATTCTCACGCTGGGCGGAACAAGTCTGTTCGCTTCGGTGGCGCTGCGCGTGTCGAAGAGTTCGCCGGTGCCTGCCCGCGAGCGTTTCGATTGGCTTGGTCGCATGAAGGTCTTCGGGTTGCAGACGCCCATCTGGTTCTTCCTGATCGTTGTCGTTGTGGCGGCCGTCGTGATGCGCTACACCCGCTTTGGCCGGCATGTGTACGCAACTGGTTCTAACGAGGAGGCCTCGTACCTCACGGGCATTCCCACGGCGCGCACCAAAGTGCTGTGCTTTGTTATCTCAAGCACACTTGCGGGATTCGCTGGGCTTGTTGCGATGGCGCGTATCTCTACTGGCGATCCGCGTGTGGGTTCGCAACTCGCCCTGCAGGCAATCGCTGCAGTAGTGCTCGGTGGCGCAACGCTCGCCGGAGGCCGTGGATCGCCACTTGGCACCTTTGTGGGTGTCGTTTTGTTGGCCGTCGTGCAGTCGGCCCTCACGTTTAACAATGTGCAAACATTCTGGAACGACGCCGTCTTTGGCGGCGTCCTCATTTTTGCCGTGGTGGTCACAGCGGTCGGCGATCTTCGCCGCCGCCGTGGTGGTTCACGGCCAACGGTGTTGGGTGCGGTGTCGACTACATCGGCGTCACCGGGTCCGGCGATAACAGATCCACTACAAGGGGAGAACAACCAATGAATGAAGAATTTACCA
>CANNMD010000243.1 GCA_947505655.1 Acidimicrobiaceae bacterium
CCCCAATGAGCCCGCAGCATTGCTGGAGCGGCGAACAACTCAACGCTCACTATGCGTGAACCGTGCGCAACGATCACGCCACATCGGCCCTGCAGCGGCCCGTACTTCTGGAGGTCGGCGTGAGCCTGAGCAACAGCACGGTCACCATCGAGATGAGCCTCTACTGCGTTCAGGGCACCGCTCGCACTGACGGCGTGGACACGATTGAGTTCGGATCCAACCATGTCCCACACCAGCCCCTGATCGGCGAACTTGGCGCCACTGAGCCGAACGTTCTCGCCCACCGTGGCCACCTTGGCACGACGAACACGCCGGGGAGCAAACGATCTACCGCTTTCAAAGAAGCTGCCCTCGTTCCAACGACCTTGCTCAACGCACGACACCGGTACGAGCACCTCGCTATTGGCTGGCACAACGACGCTCACATTGAGCACTCGATTCTGGCGACCGCCGATCACGGTCTCACCAGCCACAAGCAGCAACGGTCGGTTCGTTGGGTTGTGCGCAACGAGAGTGGGAACCTCTGCCGAGGCTTGCTCAGAGATCAGCACTCCAGACCCAGGGCCCGTGCGGTAGTCACGGGGCACCACGTGTGTGTAGATGGGAAAGAGGCTCACGCCGCACCGGGTGATGGGCCGCCCGATAGCGATGTGGTCGAGGCTGACGAAGGGGAAGGAAGGTGCGATGCTGCTCATGCACTACTAACGCACGATGTGGCTCCGCGCGTGACGTGGGTAATGCAGACCGCCCACGTCACGCGAGCGTTAGAAGAACTCGGCAACCACTGGGGCGTGATCGCTGACTTCCCACGCCTCGGGAAAATCGCCGACGCCGCCGTACACCCTGCTCACCTCAGAACGGAGTTCGGAGGAGGCGAAGATGTAGTCGATTTGCTGCACGGCGGCATTGGGGCTGGTGCCGTTGCGATGAGTCCATAGGTGCCCACAGTCGAGGCCAAGATTGCACCCTGAACAACGTGCCAACGCGGGGCGCGTATGAGCTGTGTCGGCGATCAGGTCGACCAGGCCAAGCGTGTTGAACTCACTCGGTACATCGCACGGCCACATGTTGAAGTCGCCGGCAACAATGATTCGATCGGCGCGGTCTGACTCGAACAGGGGCGCCAGCTGCTTGAGGAGCAGCGGCACCGAGTAGCGCCCATGCCCACAACTCTCGCCATGTCGATTGAGCGTGATGCCGTAGATGCCGACCAAGGTGGCCCAACGCTGGCGATCGCGAATCACATCGGTCACCACAACTGCCGCCGGCCATTCAAACTCAAGCTCGATGGCCCGGCCACCAACCCGTACTGAGGAGACCTCGACCAGTTGGGGACCGCGCGACGCATGGATCGTGCCCCATTGCCGCCTCGGGCCGATACCACCTGGGCGATAGACGGTCTGCCAACCAGTTGGCGAGAACCCGTTGGGGATCTTGGCCTCGGTGAGCACAGCCACGTCGGGATCGACGCGGCTGTGCAACCATTCCCACAACTGAGGGGTCTTCTTGCGTGGCGCTACACCTTGCTTGGTGTTCCACGTTGCGAGCCGAAGGACCATGAGGTCACCGTAGCTTTCGGCTGGCTACCGGCTCGACGATCATGCTGCTTCGGCAAGACGGATACGGCTGATGACCCAGCTCACGTCGACCTGCTTGTGAGCAAGCCACGCCCGCACGGCGTTGCGCTGGCTCATTGCGAGAGCCTCTGGCACGTTGTTGCGGCGGTGCCACCACGACAGGGCGTTCTCTGCGTAGAGAACCGCCGCGATGGGCCGTGCAGCAACGATTGCCTTGAGCGCATCCACTGGCATCCAACCGGTGGCGAGCATGATTGCGAAGCCCATGCTGGGACCGCGGTTCACGCCCATGTGGCAGTGCACCATGAGCCCCGCCTCGGGGTCGGCGAGCGCTGCGAGTGCAGCATCGACGCCAGCATTGAACCATTCGTCGGGCTGAGCACCGCCGTCATCATCGGCTCCGGCCCAGCAGTAGTCGAGCTGCGGCTGCAAGCCGGCGACGAGGGACTGATCGTCCCATTCGCTACGCACATCGATGACCTGGGTGACGCCATCGGCCACCCATCCCGCAAGGTGGGCGGCGGCAGCGGGGCCGACAGGCAAGTCGCCGGAGAGCGCGATGCGGGTATCGGCGACCCAACAGGTGCGCCGCCACCAAGCAGCTGGATCGGATGGAGACTTTGAAGGGGTGTGGCTGAAAGCAGGTGAGTTGTTCATACTTTACTGACGCACGAAGGGGGCCGCCGCGTGACATCGCGGCGGCCCGACCTGCTCGACCTGCCCGGCCGACCCGCACCGGTCAGCTCTCAACAAGGCCGCGCATCGCTGAATACTTCGCCGCTGCATCAATCGTGAGCCGGTGCAGATCGACCAAGCCATCCATATCAACCCTGTTGAGGTACCCGCCAGCGAGCACCCACGCCAACGGCAGCCCGTGGCCATGAGCCCAGGCGAACACCATCTCTTCGCGGCGGCGCAGCATGTCGGTATCGATGCCCGCGGCACCGCCTGCATCCTCGTGAGGATCCATGCCGGCGTTATAGAGGATCAGATCGATGCCCGCTGGATCGGCAATACGAGCAAGCTCGGACTCAATCACGTCGAGGTAGTTGTCACCGTGTGCGAGCACAAGCCGCGACTGAGGCGTCGAGCTGTAGTTGTCGTAGTAATCGACCGAGACATCAACCTGTTCTAGGCCCTCAACGCCTTCAATCAATTCGGCGGATCCACCGCCGCAGTGAGCATCGAGGTCGAGAACGAGCACGCGCTTTGCACCGGCATCAAGCGCCGCCCGAGCAGCGATGACAAGACCGTTCACCGTGCAATAACCGGCTCCCTTGGCTCGACGCGCATGGTGCAAGCCGCTCGACAACGATCCAGCGATGCCCCCACAGCTCATCGCCTGCAGAGCCGCGTCGCGCACCCCACCACTTGACGAGCTCACTGCCCGGGCGAGGCCCTCGTCCCAGCCAAGACCCTGAGATTTGGCGAGATCGTACGGCACACCCGTGAGCACGGCCTGCACGTACTCGAGATCGTGGATGCGCTCGAGTTCGGCCTGAGTGACCGAGCGGGGCTCGACCAGCACGACCCCATCGATCGGGTTGCTGGCCAAGCTGGCAGCAATTTCGAGAGCTTTGCGAAAGGTGTCGAAGGCAACCGTCGTGTCGTTATAGGCGGGGCTGAAATAAATGTTTGTCGTCATGGCCTTCTATACGCACCGAACAAGGCGACGCGTGATCTCAGTCGTTGCGGCGCAACGACGTCACGCGCCAACTGCCTTCGTGCGTACACATCACTACAAGGCGTTTGAGCCCTGTAGAACTGAAGGAGTTCACCGTGATCCCATCAATCAAGTTTGATCGCACCATCGTCGCCGTCCGCGTCGGCGAGGTCGTCAATGTCCTCGTCGAGCTCACCGCTCCACCCGCTGCCCCAGTAGGGCGCGCACCGCTCGACGTTGTGGTCGTGCTCGATCGATCCGGCTCGATGGGCGGCGCCCCACTGGCTGCAGTCACTGCGGCCACCGCCCA
>CANNMD010000244.1 GCA_947505655.1 Acidimicrobiaceae bacterium
GATTCTCCATCAGCGAACAAGGGTGAGGCGGGATGGGTAGCGGGCGGCGTGAGCGCTAGGCGAGGTCGGCTAACGAACGGGCGGCGCAGAAGTCGATGACGGCGAGCAACTTCTCGCCCACGAGTCGTGAGGCAAGGGCCAGGTTTGCGGTGAACTGTTCGGCGGTGGGTGTCTCGTGGTCGACAAGATCGGTGATGGCCTTCAACGCGATGACTGGAGTGTCCATCATCTCGCCTACATACGCCACGGCTGCGGCTTCCATGTCTTTCACGCATGCGTGTGAACGGGCGATCATCGCACGGTCGTCGTCGTTCTCGTCGAGTGAATTGCTGGTGGTCACGACTCCAGTCTTCAAACCAAGCGCTTCGGCGAGTCGACGCGCCTTGGCTGCCGGATATGAGCCGACCCCGTACTCGCTGAAACTGTCGAGGGCGATACGGCGATCGTGGAAGACAAATCGATCATCACTGACGTAAACATCACCGATTTGGCTGCCGTTGCGAGCCCAAGCGCCTGCGGTGCCAGCGGAGATGACGAGATCGGGTTTGAATCGATCGATCGTCACATACGTGTTGAGCGACGCTGCGTCGGTACCGATCGAGCAAACGCCGTGGCGCGGGTGCTGGCCATTGACCGACACCACGATGTGGCAGCCCGATCTTGTGGCCTCGAAGAATTGAAATGGCAACGGCGATGTGCTGGCAACGGGGGTTGCCCCAAGCTCGGCGATGACCGGAGCGGCCTCGGCTGCCAATGCCATGATGATTACGATTCGATTCACGCCCAAATCGTACGTCGCCCGGCTGCCGTCGCCCGTCTGCATGGGCGCGATTTGGGACAACTGCTGTCCCAAATCGCGCCCATGCAACAAGGGCAGGGATGGATGGGGGGTGGGGCGCGGGTGCGGGGTTGGTTAGTCGACGAGGGGGGGAGGTGGGGCCCACACGTGGTCGGTGTCGGCCCCATAATCGACTGCGGGGGGCTCGGTCTGAACCGACCCGGGCCCTGAATGCTCGCTGGCGATGAGGGCCATAAACGCCTCGGCTGCTTCGGCGGCAGCCAACTCGATCGCTTCGGAGTGGTCGGCTTCGCGGGCAGCCCATTGTGCTGTGGCAGCCTCGGCTACAGCAGCGGAGCGGGCGTACTCTTGGGCGATTCGCGCTTGGGCCTCGGCCGCGTCGGCTTCGGCATCGAGGAACATTTGGCGGCGCTTACGCACCCGAGCCATCCACACCAAGTCGACGACGAGCACGATCGCGATCAGTCCCACGAGCAGATAGCCCGGGAAGGTTGAAGTTTGCTCGGTGATGTCGCCGCCTGCCGCTGGCGAGGTGACCCTAGCGAGCAGGTTGTAGGTGCCGTAGGCGAACGAGTCGACAGCGAACTTGGCTGCCACGCTGGTGCTTTCGCCCGGGTCGATCGATTCGAAACTGATCGAGGCAGCAAAACCGGTTGGCGGTGATTCTTTGCCCACCGTGAAGTCGACCACACCGGCGCCGCTTGGGCGGCCGCCGGTGTTGGTGATGGTGATGGTCATGATGCGCGTGGGCGAAATACCCAACGCATCTCGCCACCAGTCGCCGCGCACGAAGCTTGATGACAGGCTCAGCGTGGTGAGACCAGCATTGGGGTCGACGGTTGGAATGCCGTCTTGAATCGGATGATCTTGGATCGTGATCGGGATGGTCACGCCCTGCGCCGCAAAGTTGGATGCCACGTACACCACGCATGGGCATGGTGCTGGGGGAGGGCCAACCACGACGCGGCCGGCAAACGACCCGTTACTGCCGATGCCGAAGCTGCGAGTGCCTGGGCCGTCGCAGTCGGCGGTGCCGTTGACGGCGTTGTTGCCGCAGATTTGCACGCTGACTTTGCCAGTGGGCCAACCAGAGCCGCGTACGGTCATCTTCTCGCCGAGCGACCAGTCGGCATGCAACACCGTTGCCGTTGGGCCGTCAGCGGCCGGGGGCACGGCTGCTTGCGCGGGTTGAGCACCGATTGTCATTGCGACAATGGCGGTCACCCCAAGCAAACGAAGCAAGGTTTTCACGGTCGACCGATGGCCGATTCAGCGTGGGCAGAACGGGCAGTGCTTGATTTGAGGGAGGCAAGTTCGGCGGCATCGCGGTCGCTGCGGTGCTTACGGATGCGCCAACGCAGCGCGAAGATGGCCGCGATGAGCATCAGCGGAACCACGAATGTGCGCCACGAGACGCTCCAGAAGTTGACCGAACGAGTAGCGCTGCTGGCTGTGCCTGTGGTGATCTCAACGCTGACAGAGCCCTTGACATACGGATCGTTGTCCCACGAACGGGTGAGCTTTACGCGCGACCCAGGTAACACGTTGCCCAGCTTGATGGCGGGCTCTCGATGGATGACCGTGTCGAACAGGTTGCGCTCGACCAACTGGATTACGGCGTTGATGCGCTGGTTACCAATGTTGACAACCTCGAAGGTGACCTTGGTGGAACCGTCGACAAATCCGGGAACCAACTTGGCTTCGGACGACACTGTGAGTGCGCCAACACGAACAATAGGAATCAACGGTCCGCTGACACGCAGTTCTACGAGCGAGGCTGCCGCTTGCAGAATCTGAATCGTGTTGCCGCCAGGCGTTGCGGTTGGGTCAATGTTTTCGGGCGCCACTGCAATACCGAAGGCGTAGTCACCTGGGGGAGCGTTTGGTGGAATGGTGATGGTGAATGGCACCGTCAGCGCACTGAGTCCTTTGAGAACAAAGGTGTTGTTGGGCAGCTTGGTGGTGAACTTCAGCCAATCGACGGGGCCGGTCTTGGCTTGGTCATTGGCCTTGACGCCGATGAGGCCGCTGGTCGTAGTGAATGCGTTGGCCACGTAGAGCACGACGGTCTTGTCTTCTTCGGCGAGGTTCTGAACAACGACCGAGTCGGTTTGGATAGCGCCTGGGTCGAGTTTGTACGAGAAGGTGGACCGGTTGGTGATGCCGCCGTTGTTGTCGCCTGACGACACTGGCGCGATGCTGAGACCGCCGCCTGAGTCGACAGCTGCCGCCGAATGTGCGGGACTGAAGGTAACAATCGCGGCGGCAAACCCGAGCGCCACGATGATGCGCGACAACGCGCTGCGGCCAGTGGTCACGAGGGAGAGAGTGTTTTGAATCAAGTGCATAAGTATGTCACGACCTCGCTGAGGCACGATGGATCAAAGGCGTTGGCCCCCGAGGCAACGTGGCATTCGTCAAACTATTGAAGATGTATCGAGCTGAAATCAGTTTCCAGTAATGGTAATAACGAGCATGCCGGTGTAGTCATCGACGGCGGTGATGGGCCGGCCGGCAATTTGCAGTGCTGCGTCGAGTTGGAACATACCAGCTGCGCGACCAGTGGCATCGGGCAGCAGCGTGCAGAATTCTTGGGACCCGTCGGCCAATGGCGACGCGCCGGGAATGTCGGCCTGCGGATCGGCGGTGACGCCCACCGAGACCACACCGAGTGGGTCGTTTCCTTCGCCGGCATCTGCGTAAATGTCGCAGACGATGCTTCCATCAGCAACGAATACGTCGCC
>CANNMD010000245.1 GCA_947505655.1 Acidimicrobiaceae bacterium
CTTGTCTTGGCCTTCGACGATGTTGTTGCAAGAGCCGCTGACCGTGCGGAGACCCCACGGCAAGGTGATGCCCACGCCGCCGGCGGGAATCTGGTCGGCATCGGGACCTAACAACGCTCCGCACGGGCCCGTCTCAGCGGTTGTGGTGGCGACGTGGCGCTCGGCAATCTTGATCTGCGTGAGGATGAACCGCAGGTCTGATGCGGCTAACTCAAAGCCTTGTTGAATCGGCGCCGACGCGCCGGGGGTCGCCGAGGCACCAAACACTCCGGCCACCATCGAGGTGGCCAGGAGGACACCGAGATGCCGTCGTGTTACCGCGGAGCGCTGTTCATGGCGCTGATGAATCGGCTTGCGCCTGAATCGAAACATGGGAATTTCCTTTCGTCTGGGGATAGACGAATCTTGCGACACCGTCCTCGGGGAGTCCTCGCTGTCCTCTTCGCTCAACCCATGGTGGGGATTGCTCGACCCTCGTCCGGCGCTGGCGTCGACCTCGTTGCGACCTTTGAACACCAGCTCACGCATGGTGAACGCGGCAGTGAGCGGTCCATCGAATGCCCTTGGAACGATTTCTCAAGAGAGGGTCAAGATGACGATCAATTCCGGATTCCGAATTCCGATTTCCGATCGCGTCGACTGCCGGCTGACCACATCGCCGCAAGCGCCTAGACGCCCGAGCCCACCGAGCCCCACTCACCGCCGACCGCTCACGCCTCACCACTCACCACTTCGCTCCAACAAACCGGCGATCGACCGCGCAATGGCGGGTTTGTGAGCGCATGAACGCCGCGACTCGAGAACTACTTGCGTATGCATACTGAGTATGCATACTATGTAGGTATGGCTGTTCGTGAGGGATTGTTGTCGTTGCTGGTCGAGGGTCCTCGACACGGCTACCAGTTGAAGTCGGAGTTCGAGGCGTTGACGGGTGGGGTGTGGCCGTTGAACGTCGGTCAGGTGTACTCCACGCTCGATCGTCTCGAACGCGACGGACTGGTGATCACCAATGAGTCCGACGGCCAGAAAACGTATGCGATCACCCCAGTCGGTGTGGAGGTGCTCGGCGATTGGTGGGAGACCACCCCGGCCGATGAGCCACCGGCGCGCGACGAGTTGATCTTGAAGGTGTTGATGGCGGTCGGGTCCGGCGGCGACCATGCCTTGTCGGTTGTGACGCAGCAGCGTACGGCGGTGGTGGAGATGCTTCAGCGTCGTCGCCGGTTGAACAAGCAGCGCAACCGAAACGGGGCCCGCTCGGGCGACGGGTTGGCGGCAGATTTGATGACCGACGCGTTGGTGGTGCGCGCTGAGGCGGATCTGCGGTGGTTGGAGATGTGCGAGGCGCGGTTGCTGCAGCAGCCGTCCACAGAGACGAGGCGATCATGAGTGCAACATCGACGTTCATCGACACGGCAGCATCTGCTGGGCAGCAAGCGGCGGCGCTCGAGTTCGTCGATGTCGTCAAGACCTACGGCTCAGGGTCGAACGAGGTCCGCGCAGTGAACGGTATTTCGTTGCGGGTCGAGCCCGGCGAGATCGTCGCGTTGATGGGGCCAAGCGGGTGTGGCAAGAGCACCCTGTTGCATCTCGCCGGCGGGTTGGAGACACCGAGCGCAGGCCGGGTGCTGGTCGCCGGCCGCGACGTGTCGGACATGTCGTTGGAGGAGCAGTCCGATCTACGTCGTCGGCAGATCGGCTATGTGTTTCAGAGGTTGAACCTGATCCCGTCGTTGACGGCGGTAGAGAACGTGATGTTGCCGCTCGAACTCGATGGTGTCAGCAGTCGCGCAGCGCGGGTGATGGCCTTGGACGCGCTGCATCTGATGGGGTTGGCCCAGCAACTCGACCGGTATCCGGATGACTTCTCCGGTGGCCAACAGCAGCGCATCGCGATCGCACGCGCTGTCGTTGGGGCGCGGTCGTTGTTGCTCGCCGATGAACCAACGGGCGCACTCGACACGTTGAGTAGCGATCAGGTCATTGAGTTACTCGCCGGCCTTCCGGCGGCACGCGGCACGGCGGTGGTGTTGGTGACACACGAGTTGCGGTTCGCTTCGTGGGCGGATCGGGTGGTGTTCTTGCGCGACGGACGGGTCGTGGATGAAGCCAGCGCCGCCGACGAGTCCGGCGCCACGTCATGACCGTCCTCGACACCTCCACGGTCGAACATTCGGTGCCGCCAGCGTTCCGGCCTGCCGAGTTGTCGAGGATGTCGCGGTGGCGGCTTGCCTCGCGTTTGGCGCGTCGTGAGGTGCGTCGCCGTCCCGGCCGCACCGTGCTCATCACCTTGCTGATCGCTGTCCCGGTGTTTGCAATGACGGTCGCGAGCGTGATTGGCCGTACCCAGACCATGTCGCCAGACCAGCAGTACCAGCGCAACTTCGGTGCCAGCGATCTGCGTGTCCAAGTGAGCGACACTGGCGATGCGAGCTCCGGCGCACCCCTGAGCGTGTTCTCCGATCAGGAACTCACTGGACTGCTGCCGAAGGGTTCGACCTGGGAGCGCTCTCTGTACGGCTACGGGACCATCAGTGATGCCACCCAGGGTCGCAATGTCGAGTTCATGGATTTCGATCTTGAGTCGCCGATGTTCGCCGGGTTCGTCGAGGTCAACGCCGGTCGCGCACCCCGCACGGCGGACGAGATCGCCCTTGATGCCGACACGGCGAACGGCTTCGGTGTCGGCATCGGCGACAGACTCACGCTGCTGTCGCCGGCCGGCACCTGGACCGTGACCGGGTTCGTTCGCAAGGTCGACGCGTTCAACGCGAACCTCCTCGTGTTTGGTCAGTTCGACCACGAACGAGTCGCGCCGATGCAACGTATCGAACAGATCTACATCACCCTTCCTCCTGGCGCATCGATCAGTCCCGAGACGGCGACAGCGCTCGCCTCGCACGGTGGTCTCGAGGTCCGTCCGAGCGTGGCTGCCTCAATCGGCTTTGGGACTTCGTTCGCGCAGCCATCATTGACAACCGACACGCTCGCATGGGGCTGGGTTGTCGGTGCTCTCGCGCTCGCGATCGTGAGCATCATCATCGCCTCAGCGTTCGCCACCAGCGCACGCCGCCAACTCGCCACCATCGGTCAACTTTCTGCCAACGGCGCGAACCAACGACTGCTGCGCCGCACACTCGGCCTGCAGGGCGCATGGAGCGGCGCGATCGGCTCCGCTGCTGGCATCGCCGTTGCGCTGATGACGCTCGCCGGCCTGCGGGGGATGGTTGACCGAGTCATCGCTCGACATCTCGGCAGCTACGACATCGCAGTGAGCGACCTTGTCGTGATCTTCACCACTGGGGTCATCGCGGCCACGATCGCCGCGCTCGTCCCCTCACGAAGTGCCGCGCGAGTGCCGGTGATCGCGGCGCTCGCCGGTCGCCGCCCGCTCAACGCCGTGCCGCGCCGATTGCTCCCGATCGGCATCGGACTGTTCGCTGGCGGGCTGTTCATGCTTGCCGTCGCAGCCGCCGGATCGACCAGTCATTCGAACGGGAACATCTTCGCTGTC
>CANNMD010000246.1 GCA_947505655.1 Acidimicrobiaceae bacterium
ACCACACTGGCCAAGCCGGTAGCCACCACAACAACGGTGGCCGTCGCAACTACTACGGCTGCGCCTCCAACCCCGTAGGCGCAACGTGTCACGATGTCTGCGTGACTTCACTTCCCTACGACGAGTTTGGTTTGTTTCATGAGAATGCGGCCGAGTTTGGTCTGACACTCAATTCGCCCCCTGCAGTTCGCCGTGTAGAAGTGCAGGTGCAGCCAGGCACCGACGAGTCAGCGGCTCGTTTCGTGAGTGCACTGGTGTGGGGCAGCGGCGATCCGCAGTTGGTGCTCGTGCATGGTGGGGCGCAGAACGCTCATACATGGGACACCGTTGCCATCGCTCTTGGGGTTCCGCTCGTGGCCGTAGACCTCGCGGGTCACGGACACTCGGGGTGGCGCGACGATGGCGCCTATACGCCCATCAACTTGGCCGACGACCTTGCCGTCGTGGTGGGTCAGTTGGCTCCTCACGCCGTTGCTGTTGTTGGCATGTCGCTCGGCGGCCTCACGAGCATGGAGCTTGCGGCGCGGCATCCCGAATTGGTGCGCCGCCTCGTGATGGTCGACATCACTCCGGGCGTGAACCAGCAAAAGGCAAAGGCCGTGATTGATTTCGTCGATGGTCCACAGACCTTTGCCAGCTTCGACGATCTGTTGGCTCGAACCATCGAGCACAACCCCACTCGCACGCAGTCGTCGCTGCGTCGCGGCATTCTGCACAACGCCCATCAATCAGCCGACGGCAGTTGGCAATGGAACTATGACCGTCGCAGTCATGCTCGCTCTCGCGACCCTGAGACCGCGGTCGTCGCCGATGTTGTTGCAGATGCAACGAGTGCGTTGTCGCCGCTGTGGGACGACTTCGGCTCGATCAGTTGCCCGATGTTGTTGGTGCGCGGCTCGCTCTCTCCGGTCGTCGACGACGCCGATGTTGCAGAAGCCACGAGGCGTCAGCCCGCACTGCAGGTTGTCGTTATCGACGGTGCCGGCCACAGCATCCAAGGTGACCGTCCTCGCGAACTCGCCGATCTGATTCGAGACGCCGTTCTCTAACGAATTGTTTCGGTGGGCCTTGGTCGCGTTCTCAGTCGGCGGCGAGGCGCCTAGTGCATTCGCCCAGTCCGTCGAGCACGCCGGTTCGAAAGCTGCTGATCCTGTCGAACGCGCTGGCCGTTGGCGGCCGCCCGGTGATCTCGTCGATGATCAACGCCGTTGTGATGACCTCGTCGAGGTCGCCGGGAGAGATTGCAAACGGCTGACTCTGTGAGCCGATCGGAACGATGTCTTTGGTCCACACGCCGGTGAGACAGTCGTTCATCAGTGCTCGGTCTTTGCCCGCCAGGGTGCTGTCGAGCTGGGTCTGCACGGCGTCGCTCCATGCATTGCTCAAGAGGTAGCCAATCGAGAAGTCTCCGTAACCGCTGTAGAGATTGATCGCGAAGTCATTGTCGTACGCGATCAAGTTGATGCTCGGGCAGTAGATCACGTTTGATTTCCAAAGCGCCTCCGTGACGCCGTCGCATGTCGGGTATGGACCGTTCTGGTTATACGCAATGACCGTAGGAGCTTCAAAGGTGAGCTGGTTGGCAGTGAACGTGGCTGACCAGAATCGCTGGAGATCGTCGGTCACGCTGGCCTGCAGATTGCCGTACGGCATGTTGCCCTGGTTGGCGATGTCGTCTGTCGATGTGAACGTGAGGTTGATCAACGGCAGGGGAGTGTCGATGAGCGGCTTGCATGCTTGGGCGCCACCGATGAAACCGTGCTGAAAAGCGCCAACCCGATCGAACGCTGTGCCGTGTCCACCTTCTTCAAAGACAGTCTCGCCAATCGTTGGATCCAGTGGGTCGCGCACGAGCACCATTGCGGCGAGTCCGGCTTTGACTTCGGCATCGGTGAAGGTCACAAGACTCGACTCACCGCGGGCGGCGTGCGCCGACCAGGCGCCAGCGAAACAGTCGGCTTGCTGCTCGGTGACCACCGTTGGCTGCGGCAGATCTAAGACGCCAGAGCGCTGCTGGATCGCATGCCCAAACTCGTGGGCGATGACAGTGGCAACGGCGCTCGTGCCGAGCTGCGCCGCGAGATCTGGCAACAGCTTGTCATCGTCCCAAGCAATGAGGTCGCCACAACTGAAGTAGCGAGCGTTGTCCGCGATGTCGTCGAAGGAGAGCTTCTCGTCGCACGGTTCGACATCATCTGAGCGAGACGGATACATCGCGTAGAAGCCGCCGCTGAACTCGCGGTATGGCTCGTCGTAGACCTTCGGGAATTCGGCTCGCCAGAAGTCTTGAATATCGGCAACGACGTTGTTCAGGTAGGCGTCGTATGCCTTTGGGGTGCGATCGGTGCCGAAGTTGACGGTGACGTCATTGGCACCGGTTTGGGTGCTCGGCGTTGCCGTTGGCGTTGTCGTGCCGGGGAGAGAAGAGTCTGGGCTGGGCGCAACGAGCGAGAGCGAGCGGCTGATGCTGAGGCCGGGGTCGGTTGAACTGCATGCCACAAGCGCGAGGCAACCCGCCGCGACGACGATCGACAGCTTGTTGCGCATGGTCGCAGCTTAGAACGGCTTGCATCACTGGTGAAGTCGCTGACGGGGGTGTTGATGCTCCGACAACGCGTGGCTGCTACCGGGGGTGGTAAGTACTTGAGTCATGTCTGACGTTGAACGCCCCGACGCACCCGACCGCGACACGTTGTTGCAGATGTTCGAAATCCAGAGTCGTATCAAACTGTGCGACGAGCGGTTTCGCAGCATGTTGATGAGCGGCCAGATCCGCCTTATCTACTACTCGCCACGCGGTCAGGAATGCATCAGCGCGGGGTGGGGTGTGCATCTTCGCCAAGATGATTACGTCGTCACGATTTATCGTGGCTTGCACGATCATCTGGCCAAGGGTGTGCCGCTGCGCGAGTTGTGGGCCGAGTTCCTTGGCCGGGCTACCGGCACCTGCAAAGGCAAGGGCGGGCCGATGCACGTGACCCATCCCGAGTCGGGCTTGATGGTGACTACGGGCATCGTCGGCGCTGGCGTCCCCATCGCGAATGGCTTCGGCCTCGCGGCTCAGCTCAGTGGCACCGATCAGGTCACGGTTGTGAACTTCGGCGATGGCGCCACGAACATCGGTGCCTTCCACGAGGGCATGAACTTGGCCGCTGTGTGGAAGCTGCCAGTGATCTTCGTGTGTCAGAACAACCTGTACGGCGAGCACACGCCGATGAGCATGTCTACCGGTGTCGAATACATCAGCGAGCGTGCGGCTGCCTACGGCATGCCTGGCGTCACCGTCGATGGCAATGATCCCATTGCCACCTGGAAGGTGATGGGCGAGGCCGTGCAGCGTGCCCGGTCGGGTGGTGGCCCAACACTGGTTGAGGCACGCACGTATCGGTTCTGGGGTCACCTGATGGGCGACGCGATGGAGTACATGGACAAAGCCGAGCGCAAGGCAGCGATGGCGGCCGATCCGGTG
>CANNMD010000247.1 GCA_947505655.1 Acidimicrobiaceae bacterium
ACGTGTTGGTAGTCGAAGCTTTTCAGTAACTGAATCGCGGCCTTGCGGTGTGCGGGGGACTGGTTCAGCGGCTTCAGGAAGAACTCGTCGAACTCGCCGTCGAGCAATGAACGGTCAACAAAGGCGTCGCCGAGCACGAGTCGATTGCGCCGTAGTCGTGGTTGTCCGGCGACCCAACCGAGGCCTGCGCCGAAGCCGGGAATTCGCCGCCCGGCGATGAACGACTTGAACTTCCAACTCAGGCCGGTGGACTGCTCGGTGTCGATCAACCCGAGCGCACGTAGTCGGGGACTGCCGGCCACTGCATGTCGGGCGATGAGCCCGCCGCTGTCGTGACCGACCACGGCGACATCGTTGAGATCGAGCACGTCGAGCACGCGTTTCACGCTGTGGATGTGGTTCTCGATGGTGAGCACTTGGTCGGCGGCGAACCTGCTGGAGCCAGCTCCGGGAAGGTCGATCAGGTGGCAGGTGACATGGTCGGTCAAGTGCGGCAGCAGGGTGCGGAAGGTGGCACTGCTGACGGGCCACCCGTGAACGAACAGCACGTCGGGTCCGCTGCCGACGCGGCGATAGGCGACTTCGCCGGTGCCGACGTCGATGAATTGGTCCGGCGCGGTACGGAACAGATCGGATGCTGCGGATGCGGCGATGCTCATGCTTCACCAGCGTCATGGTCGGTCATCGGGGCCTCCGTTGAGTTTGTAGTGGTCACTGCGAAACCATAATCGCAGTGACCACTACGATCAAGACCCAATGGGCCACAAGCACACCAAAGCCGACATCCTCGCCGGTGCACTCGCCGTCGCATTCCGCGATGGGTTGAGTCAGCTCACGTTCGGACGAGTTGCGAAACACCTCAGCATCAGCGATCGAATCGTGGTCTATTACTTCCCGACAAAGGACGATCTCATCGGCGAGGTGCTGAGCGCGATGGGTGCCGAGTTGCAGACAACGTTGGCCCCCGTGTTCTCTGCGCCGGTCGCTGACCACCTTGAGCTGCTTCGCTCCGCATGGCCGGTTCTCGCTCGGCCGGCGGCAGATCCGGTATTCGCCTTGTTCTTCGAAGCGGGCGGGCTTGCCGCTGCGGGGCGCGAACCGTTCAACGTGATCGTGCCCCAGCTCGTGGAGGCATGGATCGAGTGGGCGGCCGAGCGGCTCGCTGGCACTCGGGCTCGTCGCCGAGCAGAGGCCGAGGCCGCAATCGCCATGCTTGATGGACTACTGCTTATTCGTCAGCTCGCTGGCCCAGCCGTCGCTAACCGTGCCGCCAAACGGATCGGCGGCGCGGCGTCGGGTGCGTCGAAATGATGCCTACAGTTTGCGTATGTCATCTATGAACGCCGACGTTTTCGAGACGCTCCAAGTGCCCGCTGAGCCCGACGGCGTGGCGCCCGATGGGGCTGAGGTCCGCGTGCTCCTTGCGCTCGCTGGCGGCAGCATGGCCGAGTTTTCGCTTCAGCCCGATCAGACGTCGATTGCTGTGCGGCATCTTTCCGTTGAAGAGCTTTGGTACGTGCTTGATGGCACCGGCGAGATGTGGCGTTCGTCGACTGACGGCACAGAGTCGGTGGTCGAGCTAACACCCGGCACTTGCGTGTCGATTCCGGTTGGCACAACGTTCCAATTCCGAAGCCTCGAGAGCGGCCTGCGCGCGGTGGGCGTGACGATGCCTCCGTGGCCGGTTGATCGCATCGAAGCGGTGCGAGTAGAGCCATCGCAATGGCAGGCCACGTTGGCTGAGGGGCCAGGACTCGGCCCGGCCGAGTAGCCGAGCTCTCTCCTGTTTTGGCCCAGCAGTGGCGCTCACACGAACTTCTTTGGATATCTCGCCGAGCCGGGAACTTTTCGCCGGCTCAGTTCGACTTACTGCGTATGCAAAAAACCCGCATTGCCCTCCGTTTGTCCGCCGCTCTCGCTGCCTGCACCGCCGTAACCCTCATGGCGTCGGGCGTTTCGTATGCCCACGTTGAGCCAGAGCCAACCGCTGTAGAGGCGGGCCAGAGCGCAACAGTGGGCTTCGCTCCTTCCCACGGCTGCGAGGGATCGCCCACCACAAGCCTTGCGTTCAAAGTGCCGGCGTCGGTGACCGATGCAGCACCCGTGGACAAAGCCGGGTGGACGGGCGAAGCAAAAGACGGTGTGGTCACATTCTCCGGCGGTTCGCTTGATGCCAGCATCGACACCGAGCAGTTCGAGATCACATTCACAGCGCCGGCCGAGGCTGGGCCTATCGCTTTCCCAGTAGTGCAAACCTGCGTCAAGGGTGCGATCAGCTGGATTGATCCACCGAATGCCGACGGCAGCGAAGCCGAATTTGCGGCACCGACCATCATGGTCACGGCTGGCCCACCAACATCGGCCGACCTGATCCCTGCAGAAGAAGAAGAGACAATGGACACCATGGTCTCGACGGAGACGTCGACAGCCGACACCGTCGCTGCTACTCCTTCTGACATCACCGGCGTATCGATTTTGACGGCCGCAGGGGGTTCGAGCGACAGCGACTCAAGCAACACCGGGCTCATCGTCGCCATCATTGCTGCGGGTGTCGTAGTCGTTGGTGGTGGAGCCTTCGCAGCGAGCCGCCGCAAGAAGTAGTAGTGCTCAGCTACTGCTGGCGCGTCGACTTGTTACGACAGCGCCGGCAGTAGCTGGGTGAGTTCGATGAGGCGGCTATCGATGAGCGCAGCGGCGCGTACCAGTGAGATCTCGCGGTAGGTCGGGTCGTCGAGCTTGTCGATGAAGTGTTGGCGAGTTGGGTAGCGAACCAAGATGGCTACGTCCCACTGTTCGTCGCCGATGATCGTGCGATTCGACAGCCCGAGCCAGATGGGTTCGCTGTCGAAGCGCACACCTTCGCCCTCGTTGAGTTGGCCGTAGCGCTGGAAGGCCTGTTGCCCAGTGAGGCCGTCGACACCGAACCCTTCGAGCGCCTGATCGCGGAACCGCAGCAGGTTGAGCATCACGATGGGTTGCGATGGATCTTCGTGGCGCATTGCCTCAAGGACTTCTTCGTTTGGATCGATGTGGAACATCTGTTGAGTCTTGCGCATCAGGGGCCTGTCGTGTCAGCCCGACTCGAAGCAACTATTCGGGCAGGCTGTCAGCTCTTGGCGCGTGTTGTCGCTCTTACCGCTGCTGGCGCAAACGTGGTCTCGCACTGTCGACACCAGAAACCTTGCTCGAGTTCAGTGCCGCATGGAGCGTGCACCAACACCACGTCGTTGTCGCCATGGTGCATGTGATGTTCGCCCCATTGCACCAGCGCCACCAGCGCAGGTGAGAGCGCAACGCCCGCTGGCGTGAGCCGGTACTCGTAGCGCGGCGGGTGTTGTTGGTATTGCTCCTTGGCCATGACGCCGCCATCGACCAGACGCCGCAAACGGTTGGTGAGAATGGGCCGGGCGATGCCGAGGTCGGCTTGATACTCGTCGAATCGCCGCAGGCCACGTAGCGC
>CANNMD010000248.1 GCA_947505655.1 Acidimicrobiaceae bacterium
GATGACGCCAGGAGTTCCCTGCTCAGCAAGGAAAAAGGCGCATCGGTTCGACACACGCGCAGCCTGCTGCATGTTGTGCGTAACGATCACAATTGTCACCTCGGAGGCGAGCTCCATGACTGTCTCTTCAATACGACGCGTAGAGGTCGGATCGAGTGCCGAGCATGGTTCGTCCATCAGCAACACGCGTGGCCGAATCGCGAGCGCGCGGGCGATACAGAGGCGCTGCTGTTGTCCACCTGAGAGTCCGCCGCCGGGCTGACGCAGGCGGTCACGCACTTCGTTCCACAAGCCGGCCTTACTGAGGCATGACTGCACGATTTCGTCCTTCATCTCGACGCTGGCTTTCGCACCAGTGAGACGCAGGCTGGCAACGACGTTGTCGTAAATGGACATCGCCGGAAACGGGTTGGGCTTTTGGAACACCATTCCGATTTCGCGTCGGGCATCGGTGAGTTTGCTGTTTGGGTCGTAGATGTCGTGGCCATCGAGCAGTACCTCGCCAGCGAGCGACGCCGATGGAATCATCTCGTGCATGCGATTGAGAATGCGAAGGAAGGTCGACTTGCCGCAGCCCGATGGGCCGATGAGCGCGGTGACCTCGCCAGCAGCCATGTCGAGCGACACGCGGTCGAGGACCTGATGAGTACCGAACCACGCCGAGATATCTCGCGCATGAAGCCCGGCAAGCGAAGCGCGTTCTACAACAGGGCGCGCAGCGACCGAGCCCGGCTGGGACTCACGCTTACGCATTCCGAACCAGCGCGTTGACTGAGCCGTCGCAACGGCCTTGGGCATGGTCTGAGTTGGCGCAGCGATGGGCGCAGCCAATGGTGCAGCTAACGGCGCCAACGATTCGAACAACGACGATGGATCAGCATCGGACGTGGCCGGGACGACGAGCACCTCTGCGGTGATGTTGGCAACCTCGCCAACCCGCGGCAACTCGGCCTGCACACGATGCTCAACCGACGCAAATGTCGCCAGCGCGCTTCGAAAGTCGCCGACGCGATCTGCAGGAACTGTGACTCCGAAATCGGCAATTCCGGGCACCACGAAAACTGTCCATGGATCCTGAGCGCCATGTACAAACGCCTCGAGGTCTGATGCCAGCCACGACCATTCGATGTCGCCCTCGGTTGCCAAGATCCGACGATCGGTGACGACGACGCGAGCCGCGTGGAGGTCGGCGACCATGGCGTCAGCATCGTGTGCATCGCCGCGAACCACCTGCACCACGGCCGAACCAGAAAGTGAGACAAGCTCCACTTCGGATCCTGCGCCGCCACCGTGAACTTCGGTTGCTGATGTCTGAATCGACTCGAATGTCACAGCAGGTACTCCTTGATCGTCACAACAGATTGGGCAGCAAACGGGCCGCCTCGCCGGAAACACACAAACCAACCAGCAGCAGCGCCGGCAAGAACACAATCCACGTTTGCACGCGACCCCAGCGATGCCATGCCCACACAGCGCCGATCGACAACGCAATCAACGCCTGCAACCACAACGCGAGCGCCCACAGCGTGCGCGTGTCGCCAGCCATCAAACGCTCTGGGGCAGGAAGACCTGAGGCGCTGATCAGCCGCGCTGGTCCAACGACAGCTTGACCCTCGAGGTCGGCGTCGACCCGCAGCACGCCTTCGGGAAAGAATGCGCGGCCAGCGGCGGTGACCAATGTGAGACGAGAAGTGCCACGGGCGGCAGCAGCCGGCGCAGGATCGCCGTCGCGTCGCACAGCGATGACGCGGAACGTGAAGTCGGCGCCTTGACCGGTAGTGACCTTGATCTCTGCACCCTTGGTGAGTTCGGCGATACGCGAGAACGGGCCCCCGAACGCTGCCCGACGGCCGAAGACCACGCTGGTGCCAACCTGACCAGGCAGTGGCGTGTCGCGACGATGACCTGGGCCATGCAGCAATTCGCTGGCGGCGGTTCCCTCGCCAACTACCTGACGAAGTCCGATCGATGGGATCTCGATAAACGCGACGGGGGTGCCGAGCGCGAGCACGCGTCCAGCTTCGGTTGTCGGACCGATAGGTGCCGTACCGTTAGCGAGCTCGGCTCGAAAGCTGGTGAACGCCTGACGCTGGCCAGCGCGGCTCTGCAATGAACTCACGAACATGAGCTGCAACAGCAACGTGGCCGTCAGCGCAAACAGCAGCACCAAGCATGCCCGCACCAACTGCATCCGCGGCGACAACGGCGGAACATCGCCACGGGTCGTCGAAGTCACGCCTTGCGTTGAACGAGACAACGCAAAGCGACGAGGACTACCCGATCGCCGCATAAAGGTCACTGCAGTCATCGCGTCTCGTGCGTGAGCACCCTGATTGGTCGGCCAAAGAGAATGGCCATACGTCCACAGACGATGGCCATCAATGCCCACAGCACCATCACCATCGGCGATGTGCCGGTAGATGGCAGCGAGCCACCCGTGATGCCACTTGACCCGCTGAGCACCGACGTGGTCGTCACGCCAGCCGAGGCGGCGACAGTAGTAGTGGTCACTGCTGGCTTCACGGTGGTTGTGGTTGTGGTCGTTGTCGCAGGAGCAGTGGTTGTTGTCGTCGTTGTCGTGGTCGGCGCGATCGTCGTCGTTGTTGTCGGCGCGATCGTCGTCGTTGTTGTCGGCGCGATCGTCGTCGTTGTCGTCGGCGCGATCGTCGTCGTTGTCGTCGACGCGATCGTCGTCGTTGTCGTCGGCGCGATCGTCGTCGTTGTCGTCGGCGCGATCGTCGTCGTTGTCGTCGGCGGCGTAACGACCCCAACGACCCACGTGATGCCGGATGGCACATCAGTTGGGTCAGCCGAGAAGGTCAGCTGCGCGTTCCAGTACTTATCGAGTTGAGTGGCCGACGCCGCGCCCAACGTGCAGGCGTACCCAATGTTGTAGAGGCCAGGGGGAACAATCTGTGGGCCGCTGGCACCGAAAAGTCCAAACGAGATCGTTGGCAAACCGGTGAGCAAGCCACCACCTGCAGGAGTGCTGGCTACTGCAGTGGTCTTGTTGATGACCGGTGTGCCAGCGCTGAACAGCGGCTGACGAAGGCTTGCGCCAGTTCCCGCAGGCAACGGACCCTGGGGCCCAAAGGTGAGCGTGGCCGGATCAACGGTCGCAGGCACCATGTAGGTCTGCACTCGATAGCCGCCCGTGGTGCTATCGCCTGTGCACGAAGCGCCCGACGGCGGGGTCAGAGCAAACACCGTGGCGCTTCCACCCTGAGTAAGCGGCTGTCCGGCAGTTGGGGCACCTGGCGCCACAAGCACCTGTGCCGCGCCGGCGTTGATTGCCGCAGCAGACACCGAGACATTGAGCCAAGTTGCCTGAGCAAGGCTGACCGCAAACAATGCGGCCGACACGACAGTGCCGGCGCGGGCGAGGTCGCGAGCAACGCGACGCTTGTTGGTTACTGCGCTCATCGAATGACCCTTACTGGTCGGCCGAGAAGAATGGC
>CANNMD010000249.1 GCA_947505655.1 Acidimicrobiaceae bacterium
ACCGATCACCAACACCGATTGGCCAAACGGTGGTCGCACATGCGATTCGAGCCAGCGAGTTGGTGGCACTACGAAGCGATCGTAAATGCCGCTGAGTGCCGAATGCGTCGGACGCTTGCGCAGCAGACGAGCAACCAGCAGCCACGCAAAGAACCCCGGCACGTTTACGTAGCGGGCCTCAACAACCTCGAAGCCGGCGGCGGTAAAACGATCGCTCAGCTCTCGCTTGCGATAGCGACGCACGTGGCCAATCGAGTGATCGAAGTCGCTCATCAACAGTTGAAACGCCGGGCTGTACACCGCAACGCAGCCACCGGGGCGCACCAACGCGCAGAGCTCGCGCAATGTAGCTTCGTCGTCTTCAATGTGCTCAAGCACGTTCGACAACACTGCCCCATCAAATGGACCGAGCTCAGCAGCATCGCTGGCGTATCCGTGCACCACCGTGACGCGGTTGTCGCCATGAGTGGTCTGCGCGATTGCGGCGCTGCCACGATCAGACGGCTCAACCGCAATCACATGATCAGCGGTCTGCAACAGTGCCAACGTGAACGTACCCACACCGGCACCCACCTCGAGCACTCGCCCATGTGATGCTGGTTCAACGAGCGTGCGCAGCCACTCGTTGTAATTGGGCACATGCTCGTCGAGTTCGTCGAGCGTTTGCTCAAGTGCGATATCGGCCTCAGCGAAGGATGCTCTGTGTCGTCTTGGGGCCATTGGGACCTCACACTAGTAGGCCGTCCGTGGCTCACTCGGGTCTGCACTCACCTCTAGACTGGCGCAGCCCTCGGGAGGGCTTTGTCAGCAGGGTGAAGGGCACATGGGTTCACGAATCGCAATCATCGGCACGGGCTACGTCGGTCTCACGACCGGTGCGTGCTTTGCCCACCTCGGACACCACGTGGTGTGTGCCGACATCGACCGAGCCCGCATCGAGCGGCTCAGCAACGGCATCTTGCCGATCTACGAGCCAGGCCTGCAAGAGATCGTCGAGGCGGGCATCGCCAGCGGTCACCTTCGTTTCGTAGTGGGCGCTGCAGCTGCCGCCAAAGACTGCGAGTTCGCATACCTGTGCGTGCAAACACCACAGGGCGACGATGGCGCTGCCGACCTCACCTATCTGCAACAGGCGGCCGCCGAGATTGCATCGGTGCTTCCTGCTCACGCCGTGGTCGTGAACAAATCAACCGTGCCGGTCGGGTCTACAAAAGTGGTCGAACGGGTGCTTGGTCGTCACGATGTCTCGGTGGTCTCGAACCCCGAGTTCTTACGTGAAGGCTCGGCGGTCAGCGACTTCTTGAAGCCTGATCGAGTTGTCATCGGCAGCGACGATCCAAGCGCCGCGACCCGCGTGGCCGATCTGTACTCCACCACCAGCACGCATCTCATCGTCACCGACCCAGCATCGGCCGAGACCATCAAGTACGCAGCGAACGCGTTCTTGGCAACGAAGATTTCGTTCGTCAATGCAGTGGCCGCCGTGTGCGAAGCAGTAGGCGCCGACGTGAACGATGTCGTGCTCGGGCTCGGTTACGACAAGCGCATCGGCCACGAGTTCCTTCGCCCCGGCCCCGGCTGGGGCGGCAGCTGTTTCCCGAAAGACACGCGAGCCATGGTCAAGATCGCCGAAGACGCCGGCTACGACTTCAACTTGCTCAAGGGTGTCGTTGTGGTCAACGACGAACAGCGCGAGCGCATGGTTGCAAAGGTCGAGCGCGCTGTTGGCGGCAACCTTGACGGCGCAGTTGTCGCCGCATGGGGTCTCACGTTCAAGGCCAACACCGACGACCTTCGCGAGTCGCCAGCGATTGCGATCATCACCGAACTCATCGCCAGGGGCGCCATTGTCAAGGCCTATGACCCACAGGTGAAATCGCATCCCACCATCACCGTCGGCGCCGACGCCTACGAAGTGTGCGACGGCGCCGATGCGCTTGTTGTGCTCACCGAGTGGGACGAATTCCGTTGGCTCGATCTGGCCGAAGCCAAGCGACGCCTGCGTGGTTCCAGCATCGTCGACACGCGCAACTTGCTCGACCGTTCAGCCGCCATTCGCCTCGGCTTCAGCTATCAAGGTGTTGGCCGATGAACTACCGCGTGCTCATTGCTGGCGGCGCAGGGTTCATCGGATCGCACTTGGCCGACGCGCTGCTTGCCCGCGGCGACGAAGTGATCGCTGTCGACAACTTCATCAGCGGCCGTCCCGAGAACATCGCTCATCTCGCCGACCATCCCAACTTCTTGTTCCTCGAGCAAGACGTGACCGAGCAGTTGTTCATCGACGGATACATCGATGCAGTGATGGATCTCGCCAGCCCCGCGTCGCCGAACGACTTCGCCACCATTCCGCTCGAGATCCTCGATGTCGGAAGTACGGGCACACGCAACCTGCTCGACCTTGCTGTCATCAAAGACGCTCGCTTCTTTTTGGCCAGCACCAGCGAGGTCTACGGCGATCCGCTCGTGCACCCGCAGCCCGAGTCATATTGGGGCAACGTGAGCAGCATCGGTCCGCGCAGTTGCTACGACGAAGCCAAGCGCTTCTCCGAAGCAATCACGATGGCATACCACCGCGTGCACGACCTCGAAGTTCGCATCGTGCGCATCTTCAATACCTACGGGCCGCGCATGCGTCCCGACGATGGCCGCGTGGTCGGCAACTTCATCTGCCAAGCGTTGCAAGGCGAGCCCATCACCCTGTTCGGCGACGGCAGCCAGACTCGCAGCTTTTGCTACGTAGCCGACGAAGTACGCGGCCTCATCGCTGTGCTCGATGGCCCGCTGACCGGCCCCATCAACGTGGGTAACCCCGGCGAGTTCACCATGCGCCAACTCGCCGAACTCGTGGTCGAACTCACTGGCACCTCAAGCGAGATCATCACGATGCCGTTGCCCGCCGAACGCGAAGGCGACCCGATGCAGCGCTGCCCAGACATCTCGTTGATCTCGACAGAACTCGGATGGACCCCTACGGTGTCGCTACGCGATGGCCTCATCCCCATGATCGACGCAATCCGCGACGAACTGTCGCTGTAACCACCCCACGCACGTGTACCCAAGGAGACCAACATGACAGTGCTCGTCTCTGGCGGGGCCGGATACATCGGCTCACACACGGTGCGCCAACTGCGCAGCCTCGGCCGCAACGTGGTGGTGCTCGATTCGCTCGACACCGGCCATGCCCAAGCCGTGCTCGATGCGCCGCTCATCATTGGCAACATCGCCGATGCCGAACTCGTGAACCAAGTGTGCGGCGACCACAAGGTCACCTCGGTGGTGCACTTCGCTGCGCACAAAGCCGTGGGCGAATCAATGCAGAACCCAGCAAAGTACTGGCGCAACAATGTCGATGGCTCGGCTCGCTTCGTTGATGCACTGTTGCAAGCCGGCGTGAAGCAGTTCGTGTTCTCATCGTCGTGCTCGGTGTACGGCACGCCCGCCGTGGTGCCCGT
>CANNMD010000250.1 GCA_947505655.1 Acidimicrobiaceae bacterium
CTGGCCGCACACATGAGCGCACGGTGCGCCCACGTTGGCGGCGTCGGGTTATCAACGCAGTGTTGGTCATTGTCTCCCTCGCTGGCGCGTACTACTGCGTCAACCTGTTTCAGGTGTGGTCGGTAGGCAACAGCGACCAGGCTCGTCCGGTAGACGCGATTGTGGTGCTCGGTGCAGCGCAATACGACGGCCGCCCGTCGCCGCAGTTGCGGGCACGTCTCGATCACGTCGTCGAGTTGTGGAAACTTGGCGTGGCACCACTGGTGGTTGTTACCGGCGGCAATCAACCCGGCGATCGCTTCACCGAGGCCAGCGCATCGGCCGCCTACCTTTCCCAACACGGCGTGACCTCGGCTGCGATCCTTCAGGAGAACCGTGGCCACTCGAGTTGGGAGTCGTTGGAGGGTGTGGCGAGGTTGCTCGAGGAACGTGATTCCAGCCGTGTGCTGCTGGTCAGCGATCCGTTTCATTCGCTGCGAATCCGTCTCGTAGCGCAAGAGTTGGGCCTCACCGCGTACGTATCGCCCACCCGAACAAGCCCGGTTCGCGGCGCGACGGCAGTGATGAAGGAGCTCAAAGAAGCGGTCGGAATCTCGCTGGGCCGCTTCATTGGTTTCAAGAGGTTGTTCTCTCTCACCGGTTGAGTGTTGGCGACTCGCTGCTGAGCGGTACACTTCGTTGCCCTCACGGGGAATCGTGATGGGGAGTGGTGTAACTGGCAACACAGCAGTTTCTGGTACTGTTATTCAGGGTTCGATTCCTTGCTCCCCAGCTCAACGACGGTCGGTCTACTGGTTTCCAGTGGCCGACATTGTTCGTTTTCGGCAGATGTTTATGCCGAGGAGATGTGATCCATTGTGCTCGCCGGTTGGCCTGTCGCTGCGCTGACGCTAGATTGCGAAGGCTACTTGCACGGCCCCATCGTCTAGTGGCCTAGGACACTACCCTCTCAAGGTAGCGGCACGGGTTCGAATCCCGTTGGGGCTGCCAACATAGGCCCAGCTCAGGGTCATGTTTCTGAGCTGCCGGCATGGTTGCGCAGGACCTGCCACAACGCTGAGGCCTTGGCGCCGATCGACGGTTGGTCGGTATGGGCTCGCGCTTCGGTCATCACACGCGGGCCAGTGACCACGAGGCCGTGACCAGGCAGGAGGTGCTCCACGTCGAGGGCGCGGAGTCGGTCCTCGCTGGCTGCCGACAACTCGGGGTCGACGAACTCGGGGTTGAACCATGCCCGTCCGTGGGCCGACAGGACCGCATCGCCTGAAAGAAGGGTGCGGGTGGGTGCATGGAAGAGGCACGTTGAGTCGTCGCTGTGGCCAGGAGTGTTGAGCACCTGCCAGTCGGGGAGCCCGGGGAGGTGGTCGCCGTCGGACAGCCACGAGTCCGGTTCGAACGGGAGCCGAACCCCTTTGCCGCTCCAGCCAATCGACGTCGCCGTGCCGGCGATCTCCCTGCTGGCCTCCAGGTCACGGGGCTGGCTCGCCATCACTGGGAGGATCTGCGAGACCTCCCTGATGCCCGGCGGGCGCAGGGCCCGTGTCCCGGCGCGCATCTCTGCGATCGCAATTGGGAGGTGCACGGCGGTTCCATGCTGGTCGCGCAGCGGTGGGAGGCCGCCGACGTGGTCTGCGTGTCCGTGGGTGGCCACTGCCGCCCCGAGCTCGGACAAGTGCGACCCCCGGAGCGACAACACGTCCGCCACGAACGGGAGCTGCGATGGCATACCCAGGTCGACCACGAACGGTTGTCCGTTGCCGCCGTCGTGGATGACGTAGCAGTTGTAGAGCCACCTCGAGATCACGGTGACGCCGATCTCGGGTAACTCCGTGATCACCGGTGCCGGAGCGGATCGTTTGGCGCGCATGGGCTGACCCTATACCTCCGAGGGGGCTGTCGTACCGGAACCTCGATGATTTCGAGTAACACCGAAAACGCTGTGAACTGGGCTTTTGTGAATCAAGCGCACCGTAAGAGTCCTGCATACGCACTCTCTTCAAGTAGCGGCAGGGGTTCGAATCCCGTTGGGGCTGCCATGGCGCTTACAGCGCTTTGTTGTGTTGCTCTGGACCTCGGGGTAGCCGACCCGTGAGCGTCACCTCGAGGGCGATGTCGCGCAGCTTTCGATTCAAGTACTGCGAAGCGGAGCGCAACATTGCAAACGCTTGATCGGCGTTGATTGAGCCGGTTGCCATCAAGATGCCTTTGGCCTGTCCGATGAGGTCGCGTGTCTCCAGCGCAATCGACAGGTTCTCGCCAACCTCGACCGATCGCCAATATGCATGGACGTTGCCGATGGCTGTGCTGACGAGTTGCGAAAATCGTTGGGCCCGATCGAACTCTTGCCGCTTGGACTGCGCATCGCTCATTCCGTACATCGTGAGCGCGCCCACCGATGTCTCGTCGCATGTCAACGGCAATGAGAGCGAGCGGGTCACCGAGTGCTCGACGGCTGCTTGTGCGAACGCTGGCCAACGCTGCAACGTGGAGGAAATCGGGTCGACGAATGTGACCCTCTTGTTGCGAAGTGCATCGACGCCAGGTCCACATTGTGAGTCGAGTTGGGCTTGCTCAAGTGCGAATGATGCGGGGCCTTGCACCACGATCACCTCGGGGTGACCTTTGAGCGCGAGGGTGACGGCTGCCTCGTCGGCCCCGATGGGGGCGGTGCATGCCACCTGGGCGATTCGTTCGAGGGCTCTGAAGGCGATTCGTTCGAGGGCTCTGAAGAGGCTCCCGTCTTGTGCCAAAGGACTACTCAGCGCGATGACTGATTCAGCGGGGGCTTGGCTCACGTTTGGCATGCGGCCTCTACTTTCGGGGATGCTGAATCGGTCTGACACCAACGACCGTAACCCCGCAGCTAGTGGGCTCGGCAGGGTCTTTAGTCAGGAATTTTGAGCCGAAACGCCTTGTCAATATTTCCTGAATCATTTATTGTGACGTTAAGTGGTTCAGACAGCAGCCACCCGCAACAGGTCTCTATCTGATTGAGGGTGTGTGATGATGGTCCAAGGCCAAGCCAGCAACGGGTTCACCGGCGGCGACGTACAAGCTCAACCAGACCCTGTGGGGGTTGACCCGCGAATTGTGTTCGTGGGTCGGCCGGGCTCGGGCAAGGGCACGCAAGGCAAACGATTGGCCGAGCGTCTTGATGTGCAATACCTCTCGACGGGCGATCTCTTGCGTCGCCATATTGCATCGTCCACTGCGCTCGGGCGTGCAGTGGCTCGTGTTGTGAACTCGGGCGGTCTGATTCCCACGTTGCTGATGGTCGCAATCGTTGAGGGGTGCGTCGACGCCGGGGGATACGTCCTCGACGGGTTTCCGCGAACGGTCGACCAGGCCTCGACGATTTTGGGGCACAGCTACCTCGCACCGAGCCTCGCAATCGAGTTGCACGTAGCCCCA
>CANNMD010000251.1 GCA_947505655.1 Acidimicrobiaceae bacterium
ACCACCAACATCAACAACGAATGGCTCCTATGCCCATTCCACCACCAACAACGACACAAACCCGGCACCACCATCACCGGCAACGCCAACAACACCCAAATCAACCTCCCCAACGGCACCACCATCAACTGCCCACCCCACGGCGCAAACAACCGAAAACCCGAACCAACACAACGAACCCAACCCAGCGCACCACCCGGCACAACCGCGTCACCACCACTGTGGTCCGACGTCGCCTAACCCAGTTGCGGCCAGCGCCTCGCTGCCGCATGCCGTGGCTCCGGCGCGCTTGATTAGCTTGTTCGCATGGCTGAAGAGTTCAACGACCGCGACCTTTCTGAATCGGTGTTCTGGGGCGTGAACATGCACAACGCGATGTTTCGCGATGCCGACTTCAGCGGTTCCACCTTCTTCAATACAGGGTGGCAAAACGTGTCGATTGAGGGCGTTATCGGCGGTCTGGTGGTGAACGGAGTCGACGTCACCGAATACGTGAATGCCAACGACCGGTGGTACCCACTGAGGAACCAACTGTCGCCGCAGACCGCTGAAGGAATGCGCTCAACATGGTCTGCATTGTGCGCCGAGTGGGATCTTCTGTTTGGCCGTCTCCACTCGATGGACCCACACGTGCCGACAGCATCGGTCAACGGCGAGTGGTCGCTACGCGACACATTGCGCCACTTACTGTTCGCGATGGATAAGTGGTTTACGTTGCCGATCCTGGGAGCCCAGCAGTTCTCTTCGCTGGCGCTGCCGAACACTGGGTCTCAGGGTCTGGAGTGGCCAGGCGTCAATCCCGATGCCGATCCGTCATTCACCGAGGTGCTTGCTGCCCGCACGATCACCAACCAGGTATTCACCGAGTACCTCGCGGCCCTCGAGCTTTCGGCTCTGCCGGAATCAACGGAGATTTCCGAGAATGGCTCAGTGCCGGCGACGATGTGCTTCCATGTGGTGTTCGAAGAAGAGTTCGAGCACCTTCGCTACGCACTTCGTGATCTTGCTCTGATCGCCGGCGCCTAGATCACCGTCACCGAGATCAGTTTCACTTGTTGGACTGAGGTCCGACAAGTAGTGCCCGAGGTGGGACTCGAACCCACACGTTGTTGCCAACAAAGGATTTTGAGTCCTCCGCGTCTGCCATTCCGCCACTCGGGCAAGTGAACGGCCAGTGTAGCCACGCGCCGTGTCGAGACAACCCGTCGTCACGAACCATGTTGTCTTGCTACCCACGGGTAGCCCGTGCGCGTCACCGCCACCGTCTAACCTCTGCCGTCAAGGGCACCACCCGCACGAGGAGATCAACCACCGCACATGCTTGCTTTTACCTTCCCTGGCCAAGGGTCACAACGGCCGGGCATGGGACGCCCTTGGGCTGATCACGAAAGCTGGGAGCTTGTCGAAGAGGCATCCACGTACGCCGAGCGCGACGTGGCCCGTCTGTTACTCGATGCCGACGCCGAAGAACTGCGCGACACACGCAACGCGCAACTCACCACGTTCGTCTCCAGCCTGATGGTGCTCGACGCCGTCGAGCGTCTCGGTATCGAACCCAGCTTCTGCGCCGGCCACAGCCTCGGCGAATACACAGCGCTCACAGCAAGCGGTGCGCTCAGCTTCGAAGACGGCGTGCGCTTGGTGTGCGAGCGAGCCGACGCCATGCATCACGCTGGCATCAACAACCCCGGCACGATGGCCGCCGTGCTAGGCCTCGACGACGACCTCGTCGAGATTGCCTGTCGGCGAGCCGACAGCGATGTGTGGGTCGCCAACTTCAACGCTCCCGGTCAAGTCGTGATCGCTGGATCGCTCGAAGGCATCGCCGCGGCAACCATCGTCGCCAAAGAACTCGGCGCCAAAAAGGTGATGCCGCTACAAGTGAGCGGCGCCTTCCACACTCCGTTTATGGCCCCCGCCCGCGACCGCTTGCGCCAGGCCATCGCCGAGGCAAACCCACGCGACACCGAAGTTCCTGTTGTCAGCAATGTCGATGCACTCGCTCACGACACTGGCGCCGTGTGGGCCAGCCTGTTGTCGGCTCAGCTCAGCAGCCCGGTGCGCTGGAAGCATTGCCTGCTCACCCTCGCCGAACTCGGCGTGCACGGCTTCGCCGAACTCGGTCCCGGCGGCGTGCTCACCGGCATGGCCAAGCGCACCGTCGACTCGGCTCGCACCATCTCGGTGTCGACCCCCGAAGAACTCGACAAGCTCATCGAATGGGTCAACGCCGACTCGCCTCGCACCACCACCCAGTTCGAGGGCGAGCATTTGTTTGCCAGCGAACGACTTGTGGTCAGCCCCGCCGCCGGCGTGTTCACTCCGCTACCCAACATCGCCGACGGTTGCGCCGTCACGGTGGGCATGGTGCTCGGCCACATCGGCGAGACCGAAGTTCGCTCTGCCTTCGCCGGAATCTTGCAGAGTTACATCGCCGTCAACGGCGAGCGCATCACGCTACGCCAACCCATTGCCTGGCTGAGGACGGTCTGACATGCCCAAGATTCCTGAAGGCGTCCGTGGCGCCGTCATCACCGGTTGGGGTTCGGCACTGCCGCCCAAGGTGCTCACCAACAAAGACCTTGAAGGCATGTTCGAAACCAGCGACGACTGGATCGTCGAGCGCACCGGCATTCGCGAACGCCACGTCGGCGGCACCACCGCCGGGCTCTCTATTGAGTCGGGCCGCAAGGCACTCGATATGGCCGGCATCGACCCCAGCGAGATCGATGCACTCATCTTGGCCACCACCACCCCCGACCGCACGGTGCCGGCAACATCGGCCACCGTCCAACACGAACTCGGCCTGCGCTGCGGAGCGTTCGACATCAACGCGGCCTGCTCGGGCTTCATGTATGGCTTAGTCAACGCTCACGGACTCATCGCGATGGGCGCGCGCAAGGTGTTGGTCATCGGCACCGACACGCTGGCCCGCATCACCGACTGGACCGATCGCAACACCGCCATCTTGTTCGCCGACGGTTCGGGCGCCGTAGTGCTCGAGCATGTCGAGGGCCCTGGACAACTGCTCGGCTGGGATCTCGATGCCGACGGCAGCGCCGAGCGATTTCTATACACCGAGGTCGGCGGCTTCATTCAGATGGAAGGCAAAGAGGTCTTCCGTCGCGCCGTGCGCATCATGGTCGACTCGGCCACCAAGTCGATGCAGCACGCTGGCGTCACCGCCGACGACATCAAGTTGGTCGTGCCCCATCAGGCCAACCTGCGCATCATCCAAGCCGCATGCGATCGACTCGGCATCCCTATCGAGCGCGCCTCAACGGTGCTGCATTACACAGGCAACACATCGGCCGCCTCGATTCCGTTGGCGTTGGTCGACGCACTCGACAACGGCCGGGTCGAGCAGGGCGATCTTGTGCTGCTCGTTGGCT
>CANNMD010000252.1 GCA_947505655.1 Acidimicrobiaceae bacterium
GGGCGATTGCTGCTGGCAACACCGTGGTGATGAAGCCATCAGAAGTGTCGGCAGCAGCGTCGGCTGTGCTCGCCCGATTGGTGCCCAAGTACATGGACAACTCGGCCGTTGTGTTGGTCGAGGGTGGCGTGCCAGAGACAACCGACCTGTTGTCGCAACACTTCGATCACATCTTCTACACAGGTAACGGCACGGTCGGTCGCATCGTGATGGCGGCCGCCGCCAACAACCTCACACCGGTCACCCTTGAACTCGGCGGCAAGAGCCCAGTCATCATCGATGGCTCGGCCAACATCAAGGTTGCTGCCCGTCGCATTGCCTGGGGCAAGTGGCTCAATGCCGGCCAGACCTGCGTTGCGCCCGATTACATCCTCGTGAACGAGAAAGTGCGCCAGCCCTTCATCGACGAACTCGGCAAGGCCATCACCGATTTCTACGGCGCCAACCCCGAGACCAGCGAGAGCTACGGCCGCGTGGTGTCGCCTCGCCACTTCGATCGCCTCAAGGGAATGCTTGGCAGCGGCACGAACATCATCGGTGGCGAGACCAACGCCGAGACCCGATACATCGCTCCAACCGTGTTGGCCGATGTCGACATGACATCACCGTTGATGAACGAAGAGATCTTCGGGCCGCTGCTTCCGATCATCTCGGTGTCGTCTACTCAGCAGGCCATCGATCACATCAACGCCCGCCCACACCCATTGGCGCTCTACGTGTTCGCCGAGAGCAAGGCCGTAGTGAGCGATGTGCTGGCTCACACCACTGCTGGCGGCGTCACGGTAAACGGCACGCTGATGCATCTCACCAACCCGCATCTGCCGTTCGGCGGTATCGGCGAAAGCGGCATGGGTGGCTACCACGGCAAGTCGGGCGTGCGTTTGTTCCAGCACATGAAGCCAGTGCTCTCGCGCGGCACCAAGCTCGATCCGTCGCTCGCCTACCCGCCATACACCGACCGCAAGGCCAAGATCTTCCGCAAGGTGCTCTAGTGCGAACACTGGCCGCGTGCCTCATCGCTGTCGTTCTCACCGCCTGCGGATCCACCGCTGACAACGGCAACGGCAATGGCGGATCCGTTGAGCGCTTCGCCGTGAGCGGAGTTGCACTCTCTGGACCTCATTGTCCCGTGGTGCAGAATCCGCCCGATCCGCAATGCGCAGACCGACCCGTTGCTGACGCCGAGATCGTCATTACCAATGCCACAGGTGATCGCGTCGACGCCGTTCGCACCGACGCCGATGGACGATTCACCATTGCAGTTCCTGCGGGCGATTACACCTTCACTCCCCAACCGGTGGATGGACTGATGGGGACGCCGTCACCACAGTCGGCCACCGCGGGAGCATCGGCAATCACGCTGAGCTTCGACTACGACACCGGCATCCGCTGACTCGCTTAGCGAACCTTGCGGCGCTCCATCTTTGGGATTCCCGGAGTCGTGTCGTTGATCGCCCAACTGATGATCACGTCGGCAGTGATCCGAAACCTCGGGGCGTCATCCTTCAACTCGATGACGGCCGACCCGATGATCTTGATGCCGCGTGGCGACCAAGGATTCGTGGATGCCAGATCGTCGATCACCACGGACACTTGAGGGTTCGTCTGCAGGTTGCGGTAGCGCACCGTGTGGGTGATGTCGAAACCCGCCGTGATGATGTCGTCGCCCTCGACTTCAAAAACAACTGGCGCAATGTCGGGACGGCCCGACGGTGACGAGGTTGCGAACCGCATCAAGGGTTGGGACTTCAGATACTCGATCTCAGCGTTCGTGAAGATGCTCATGCTGCACCGCCAGGCATCACGGGGACTGCGAGCGGAAACAGGTCGATGTCCCACCACTTTGCCATCGGCAAGGTCTCGACCGTCGATCGCGCATCCGCAGCATCACCGGCAAACGTCTCGATGAATACCGTGCCCCGGGCGAGCGACAGGTGTATCGACCCGACCCGACCCTCGGCCTCTAACGCCGCTACCTGTGCCTGCTCTTCGGCGACCACAGCAAACACCTCGCTCATCACTGTTCCTTGCTTGAAGGTGCACAGCACCATGAACTTTTCCATCTTCTTCACTCCGTTGATTTAGGGGGTACGCACATCCTCGTACCTCAACCCAACTTGAGGTCAAGCGCTATTGTCGAGAAATGCCCCAAACTTCAACTTCACCTGCAGAGTGGTCCATCGGCCAGGTCGCTGAGCGCAGTGGCGTCGCTGTATCCGCGCTGCACTACTACGAACGCGAAGGGTTGATCTCAAGCATTCGTAACGCTGGTAACCAACGAAGATACGGCCGAGACGTTCTGCGCCGCCTCGCCTTTATCCGGGCCTCGCAACGCGTCGGCATCCCATTGGTAACGATCAAGGAAGCACTCGACGATCTGCCCGCGCGGCGCACACCCCGCGAAGAAGACTGGGGGCCTGTTGCGATGCGCTGGAAACAAGTACTCGAGAAACAGATCGAGTACCTCGAACGGGTTCGCGACGACCTCACCACATGCATCGGCTGCGGCTGTCTCTCGTTTCAGCGCTGCCATTTGGTGAACCCTGACGATGCAATGGCTGTCGAAGGCCCCGGGGCGCGACGACTGCTGCCGGGCACACCTCGACCCGACAGGTCGTAACGCGCCAGCGACGTTCGCATCGCCTACGGACTTCGCGCCCGATGCTATTTTCCACTCATGGATTCACGCTTCGCCGCCCTCAAAAAGATGAATGTGCTGGCGGGCTGCTTGCACCTCGCATCCCTCATCGCAATCCTTCTGCTGGCAAACAACGCCTCGCTTCCCGTGCGTGCGACCTACCTCACCGAGGCGCCCGGCACCGGAAACTTCTCCGATCCCATCGAACTGTTCAGCTTGAACATCGGCTACATGGTCGCCGCGTTCATGGCGCTGTCGGCGTTCTTCCACTTCTTCGTCAGCTCACCTCGGGTGTTCCCGAAATACGTCGATGGCCTCGCCCGGCACATCAACGTCTACCGCTGGGTCGAGTACGCGCTCTCGTCGTCGATCATGATCGTGGTCATCCTGCAACTCAACGGTGTCAGCGACTACATCGCCCTACTCGCGGTGTTCGGGGTCAATGCGAGCATGATCCTGTTCGGTTGGCTGCAGGAGCGCTACACCACCCCAGGCAATGGCGACCGGCGCCCGTTCTGGTTCGGTTGCATCGCTGGGTCGGTGCCGTGGATCGCAATCGCGATCAACATGTTCTCGCCCCAGGGCCCCTCGGACACCACCGTTCCCGGCTTCGTGTACGGCATCGTGGTGTCGTTGTTCGTGCTGTTCAACTGCTTCGCAATCGTGCAGTGGCGGCAGTACCGCGCCAAGGGTAAGTGGGCCGACTACTTGCAC
>CANNMD010000253.1 GCA_947505655.1 Acidimicrobiaceae bacterium
ATACCGGTCTCGAACCGATGACCTCTACGGTGTGAACGTAGCGCTCTACCAACTGAGCTAATCGCCCGAAGGCGCTCGTATGGTAGCAGCGCATCGCCGTTGCGCCTACTCGTTGGCCAACGCTGCGGTCGTTGTTTGGGTCATCGCGACCCCGCCAATCGAACGCATACCTGGCCCATGCCCTGTCGGTCACGGTGCGACTCGGTTCCTTGGGTGCACACCGCATCGAACGAGATCAGCGAGTGCACCACACCGTCGTTTGCGCCGTTACACAGCACCTCAATGGCATCGCCGTTGTCGGCGATATCAACGCACGAGCCGGCCTCGATGAGGTTGTCGGGCTTGAGCGGAGAACCCGGTTTCGTGAACGCCGCGTTGACCAGCACGAAGGCAATTCCGAGTACGCCCATCACCGCCAAAAATCGCCACGGAAACTTCGATGGCGTGGGCGCAATAACCAGCTGCTGCACCGCCGAGGCCGCGTTCGACGCAGACGCAGACGCCGACGCCGACCCGCCCGACTGCGCTGCGCTGCCGTAGGCGGACCGACGAGACCGTTCGAGGCTCAGGTCGTAGGCAGCACGCTTGGCAGGGTCAGAGAGCACCTTCCAGGCGTAGTTGATCTCAGCCATGCGAACAGCCGAGGACTCGCCTTTGGCGTCAGGGTGAAAACGCCGCGCGAGATTGCGATACGCAACGCGAATGTCTTCGCGACTCGCTGCAGGCGATACTCCGAGGCATTCGTAATAGTCGACGATGCACCTACGTTAGACAGCCAACGCCGCGAGCGCATCGCTGAGTGGACTAGTAACCGCGATCGTGGTGAACCGGGCCGATGAGCTCTGCGCCATCGGCGTACAACCGCACGTTTTGGGTGATGCGCGCCGACAGCAACGGCACCGCCATCTCTGGAGTGTTTGCCACATGCGGCGTGATGATGCAGTTGGGCAGCGACCACAACGGGTGCCCGTCGGGAAGCGGCTCAGGGTCGGTGACATCGAGACCGGCGCCGCCGATGATGTTGTTCTGCAACGCCCACACCAGATCGTCGGTGACAATGTGTTTGCCACGCGCCACGTTGACGAGCCACGCATGCGGCTCCATCATCTCGAGTTCGCTGCGCGAGATCATGCCCTCGGTATCGGGAGTGAGCGCAAGCGCCAGCACTACAAGGTCGGCGCCTGGCAGGCAATGCGCATACTGCTCGGGCTCGACCACGATGTCGGCGCCATCCATGTCTTGCACCTTGTTGCGAACCACGGTGACATGACAATCGAACGGCTTGATGAGACGCAGGAACGCTTCGGCTATGCCACCGCCACCCATAATCGTGACTCGCGCTCCAGCAAGGTTGATGCCCTGTGGCCGGCTCCACGAGGTGGCTCGCGCATAGGTTCCGAGACCGCGCATGCCCGCCAACGCAAGCGTGAGAGCCATCTCGGCACAGGGCTCGGCGAAGACACCTTTGGCGCAGGTCCACAAGCGATCGGTGTCGATCAGATGGACAAAGGGCTCAATGCCGGCAAAGGGCAACTGCACCCAGCGAATGTGATCGGCGTCGGCGAGTGCGTCGGCGAGTTGGTTGGCATCTTTGCCGCTCGCCCAGACCAATGCTTCAGCATCGGCAAGGTCAACAACTTCTCCACCGCCGGCGATGATGGCATCGGCCATCCAAGACGGAGCAGATGTGGGCCCGAGCGCGACACGGGGCGCGTTGGTACTTGGCATGATGCCGAAACGCTAGCGGTTCGCGAGGAGTCGCGACGCAACCGTCTCGCCGCTCTCGACTGCGCCCTCGAGGTAGCCCGTCCAGGTTGCGGTGTGCTCACCAGCAAAGTGAATGCACCCGTGAGGCCGACGCAGCACATCCCAGAAGCGAGTGATTTCGCCAGGACGGTACACGGCATAGCTGCCGCCAAATAGCGCAAGCCCCGACCATGCTTGCGAGAAGCCACCCAGCGGCGGCGGCAGTGCTGGGTACATCTCGCGTTGGCTGAGTTCGATCTCGCGCATGCGCTCGCTCTCAGCAAGATCAGCCAAACGCGTTCCGCCCTCACCACCGGTGTAGCCCATCAAGATTCCGGACTCGGCCGGATGCCCAACCGTTGGCTCATACACACGCTGCGCACGACCAGTTGTTGTGGCATAACCAGCAGGCCACACGCGCTCCGGATACTGCAAGGCTGTCTTGGTGACACGGCCGTAGCCAAGACCGTGCACGGCCGCAGCGAGTTCGGGGGGCAATGGTGGGTCGAACACCACAGCGCGCAGCGGCACCAAGGAGCAGGCAAGCACCACCTGGTCTGCGTGGTACGTGTTCGCTCCGGCGCGCACGTGAGCGCCAGTTTCGTCGATGGTGACTGCATCAACTGTCTCGCCAAAGCGAATCATTCCTTGGGGCAGCGCCGAGGCGAGGCCAGCGGTAACGCCGCTGACTCCCCCAACAATGCGCTGCGCCACGACCTCACCATGCGGAGTGGCCGCCGCTTCGTACAGCGCTCGCTGCTGGGCAACAAACAACGCCGACACTTCGTGAGGTTCGGCTGCGAACTCGCCCTGCATGTTTCGTGTGGCGAACAGGCGGGCGAGCTCACCCAGCTCAAGTTGATCGACAATGTCGGCTGCCGACAATGAGTCGTAGTGCGCCGCCTGTGGGTGCTGCGCGGGGTGCGCCGCATCGCTGATGCCCGCCGCTACCGAGGCAAAGAAATCTTCGAGGCGATCAAGTTCGTCGCCCAACTGTGGATCAAGGCGAGCAAGGTCTGCTGGACCGAGCAGTGCTCCGTCGCGGAACAACCAGCGCCGGATGGCAGTCCACGTGGTGGCGTTGTCGTCCATGCGTAGACCGAAGCGTTCGACGAGACCGCGCATGCGGGGATGCACGTTGTCGACCCACTCGGCGCCAGCCTCGGCGGCTTGGCCATTGATGAACTCAGCGCTACGGGTGTAGGCACGACCGCCGACGCGATTCGAAGCCTCGAGCACAGCGACATCGCACCCGGCGTTGTGCAACAACTCCGCGGCAGTGAGACCCGCGAGGCCTGCGCCAACAACAACAATTCGCATCGCGAAGGCGGTTCAGTTGCCGGTGAAGGTGGCGGCGATTTCGGAGCCCGACTGGCCGCCCCGACGAAGCACCACCGCGACAATCGCAACGGCCAACAAGGTGGCGCCGATAAACAGCGTGGCCATTGCCGCAACCTCGGGGCGAATGATGCCGCCCGACAACCCGAAGACATAGTTGGGGAAGGTGGTGACACCGGCAGGACTGACGAAGCTGGTGGACACAACATTGTCAAGGCTGAGCGTGAATGCC
>CANNMD010000254.1 GCA_947505655.1 Acidimicrobiaceae bacterium
AGATTTCGGCGGCGTCCGTATTGAAGACATGGTGGTAGTTGCCACCCACGGATGCGAGCCGCTCACCAAAACGCCCAAGGACTCACCATGCCTGCCATTACAACCAACGAACTGAAGAACGGCATCACGCTCGAGCTTGAGAATGGCCTGTTTCAGGTTGTCGAGTTTCAGCACGTCAAGCCCGGCAAGGGCGGTGCCTTCGTCCGTACGAAGATCCGCAACCTTCGCAACGGCGCGGTCATCGAAAAGACCTTCAACGCTGGCATTCGCGTTGAGCAGGCAATCATCGATCGCAGCGACATGCAGTTTCTCTATCGCGATGGCGACGACTACGTGTTCATGGACACCGAAACATACGACCAGATGAACGTGCCGCCCAAGGCCCTTGGCGAAGCGGCCGACTACATGATCGAGTCGATGTTGGCCACGGTGGCGATGTACCAAGGCGAGATCATCAGCGTCGAGATCGAGGCATCAGTTGCTTTGACCATCGCCGACACCGACCCAGGCGTTCAGGGCGACCGCGTCAGCGGTGCCCGCAAGCCAGCCACGCTTGAGACCGGCAAGGTCATTCAGGTTCCGTTGTTCATCAACCCTGGCGACAAAGTCAAGGTCGATACACGCACCGGCGAATACATGACTCGGGTCTGACCAGGATGACCCGTCGTGCCCGAGCGATCGGCCAAGAAGACGAACGCTCTGACGCCCGAGAGCGGGCGCTCATTTTGCTCTACGAGGCCGAGTCAAAGTCGATGGCTCCAACCGATGTCGCCGAGGCGCAGGTTCTTGTTCCCGACGAACTCACCCGTTTGCTGGTCACCGGAGTCGAGCAGCATGGTCGTGAGATCGACGATCTCATTGCCGCGCACGCCAAGGGCTGGACCCTGCAGCGCATGCCCACTATCGATCGCAACGTGCTGCGCATCGGCGTGTTCGAGTTGATGTCCCGCCCCGAGGTTCCAGTGGCTGTCATCATCGACGAAGCGGTCGAGTTGGCGAAGCGCTTCTCTACCGACGACTCTGGAAAGTTCGTCAACGGCGTGTTGTCGGCCATTGTTGTCAAGGTTCGCGGCGCTTAGGCCACACAGGCCATTGCTAAGGTCTCGCCGATGACGGTGACTGAACACAGCGACAACACTGTGGCCCACGAGGCAGACGCGGCGCCCGCTTCGAGTCGTCGCGATCAGGCCCCCGTGTCAGAAATCATTGTCGCATTCACTGCAATCGCAGTGATGTTGTTCATGATGAGAGTTTTCGGTGGCATGTGGCCGCGGAACTTCAAGATTTTCTTCCCCGATTCGTTCTCGTTTCTCAACGCGGCGCGCCACACACCGTTCTCGCCAGCGTTCTATGCGGCCGAGCGTCCAATCGCGTTTCCAACGCTGTTGTTTCTGCTCGGACGTAGCACTGCGCTCACCATCTTTGTGCAGACGGCGTTGTATGCACTGGCGTTCGTGTTCGCAGCGCGTACTGCGTGGATGGTGCTTCGCCATCACGTTGCTCGCGTCGCCGGTATCGCCGCGCTGTGTGTCATCGCGCTTGAGCCTCGGTTCGCATTGTGGAACTCGCACATCCTCAGCGAGTCGATCGGAATGACTCTGTCGCTGATGTCGGTGATGCTGTGGTGGCGTTTCTCTGCGCAGCCAACCGTTGTGCGTCTGCGGTGGGCCAGCCTTGCAACCATTGCGTGGTTGACCGCTCGCGACTCCAATGTGCCGCCGTGGGCCGCTGTTGGTGTGCCGGCCTTGCTGCTCGCATCGTTTTGGTGGCGCAGCGCCGACCGCGATCTTCGCCTCGCAATGCGTCGCTGGGCAGTGGTCACGCTTGTGGTCTGCCTCGGTGTCACGCTCACGCAGGCTGCCAATGGCCGAAACCGTTACGCCACATTGAACAACGTCGGACAACGTGTGCTCCCGTATGAAAATCTCACGAAGTGGTTTGTTGATCAGGGTATGCCGATGAGCGACGCATTGCTCGAGCGCACCGGATCGAGCAGTTTCGACGACCAATGGAAGATGCTCGAGAGCGAAGATCTCGTTGAGTTCCGCGCGTGGGCGAGGGGTCCAGGCCAGCGCGAGATGCTGATGTCGTACGTTCGTTTTGCGCCCCATTGGGTACGTAGCTTGAAGGCCGACCTGCCGGGGTTACTCGCATCGAATCAAGCCGAGTACGACGCGTTTCATGTGGCTGCTCGATTACCGAAGGCGTCATCGAATCAACTCGGCGGGCCCACCACGCCGTTCGGTCTGCTCGTCTGGACAGTTGCTGCGGTCGGCAGCATTGCCCTCGCTCTCCGGCAGCGCAGAGTTCAAGCAGTGGTGCTGTTGTTGCTGTTGGCCTCCACATTTGTCGACCTCTACATGGCTTACGTCGGTGACTCCGTCGAGGTGCAACGGCACATGGTTGGGCCGCTGTCGCGAATGGCCATCATTTTGGTGATGTGCCTAGCCATCGGAGTTGACTCGATTGTGGTGGCTCTGAATCAGCGACGTAGGGAAGTGGCCTAATGGTCAACCGATATTGGCGCCGCGCCATTGTGTTCATCACGGTCTTCATCGTTGCGGCGTTCGTCGTCGCTGCGTTTTTTGACAACGAGTTTCGGTCCCGCAGTTGGGACCCTCAGCAGATGCGCGACTACGTCGAACGAACCATCCGTTTCGGAGGCACGTTCTACGAGAACGGTCTGCTGAACAAGGGACCTCTCGAACCAGTTGTGTATCGACTCGCCGCGGCGCTCACGTCGTGGGAGGGCTTCTGGTATGCGATCTCGTTCTTCATCTTGATCGTCAGCGGCCTCGTCGCGTGGGCTGCGAGTCGCGCCGCTCAGGTCGTCGGCGGTCATCGAATGCTCGGGGCTGCGCTGGGCATCGGCGTGTTCTTTCATTTCACGTTAGGTAAGGCCGACTACGCCGGAGTTCTGTACAGCCGCAACATGATCGTTGGGCTGCTGGCGGCTGCATGGCTCGTGGCCCTCGCGCCCAACGCGTGGACCCCTGAGCGCGCGTGGCGGTCATCGATCGTCATCGGCGTGCTGCTTGGCTTCACCACTCAGACGCTGTTGGTATCTGCCGTCGCTGCGGTGGCAGTCGGCTTCGTGGCGTGGTCTGAAATCAACGACATCTTTGACGACGCGCTGTATCGCAAGTGTCGGCGCACGCTCGTTGCCGCGCCAGTGTTGGTCACGCTGGCCGCGCCGATGTACTACGCGGCGCGTGGCCGCTTCGATGAGTTCTGGAGCGGCTGGTGGACCTACGCGCTGTACCAAAACAGCGGTACCGGACGCAGCCTCGCCAACCAACTCACCTACGGG
>CANNMD010000255.1 GCA_947505655.1 Acidimicrobiaceae bacterium
CTCGCTGAGGCACGTCCACCAGTGGATTCGTAGCATCGCAGCACCATGTCGCCGCTGCCGTCTTGTGCCTGCTTTACGGCCGTGATCACCACGGCCGGATTCGATGACGCAACTGCGCCGGCTGTGCTGACTGACGCAGCGTTGGTCGAGGCGATAGCCACGACCGGCTGATTGAGGCGAGCAGCCTCGGCAACCACTGTCGATTGCACACAGTTACCAAGGTGTGGCAGCAGCGAATAGGTGAACCGGTGATCGCCACGGTCGGCATCAGGATCGGGGAAGTTTGAGGCGCGTAGCAGGGTGAGCCGCAATGCGCCGCGGTGCACATCGTGTCCGTATTTCGAGTCGTTGAGCAACGCCACGCCATAGCCAGTCTCGGACATATCGACCCATCGGTGCGCGCACACCTCGAACTTGGCAGCGTCCCAACTGGTGCTCGCGTGGGTGGGACGCTGCACATGGCCGAATTGGATTTCGCACGTTGCCGAGTCGGCGTGCACATCTACGGGCATTGCCACCTTGAGCACTTTTTCGTCCTCGTGCCATGCAACATCGTTGACGATGTCGAGGCGAGCCGACCCGGCGCACAGCACGAGTTGCTGCACGATGCGTGAGGCGCCGAACGTGCGCGTGATCTGAACAGTGGCCTGTAGCGGACCGCGGTCGAGGATCGAGATCGAGTCGAGTTCGATGAGTTCGCGGGTGTTCTTGGCGTAGTAGTCGTCGAGGTCCCAGGCGTCGTATTCGATGGGATGATCGGCCGAGAGTTCGAGCAGGTTCGCGCGCATGCCGGGCTTGATCACTTCGCGCTCGGCGCGCAGGTCGTAGAGCGAAGAAATCAATCCATCGGAGTCGATGCTGATTCGCACAATTTCGTTGGCAAGCGTGATGCCGGCGTCGGTTTGCTCAACGGTGACCGCACAGGCCTTTGGCGCTGGCGCAAGGGCATCGAATGAAATACCGGCTACACCCATTGCGGGAAGCGCTGCCCATGTGGCGAGCTGGCCATCGTGCAGCAACTGAGCATGCTGGGGCGCCGCAACGGGGCTCAGCGCGGCAGGGATCTGCACGACACCGATGCGAGCGTCGGGTGCCGAGTTGGCGAGCAGCACATCGCCGCCAACGGTTGGCGCAAGCGACGACAGCGCTGCACTGCGCAACGCTGTGAGCGACGTATCGAGGCGCGTGTATGCCGCTTCGGCGTCGTCGTGCACCCACGCGATGGACGAGCCGGGAATGATGTCGTGGAATTGCAGCGTGAGCACTTCGCGCCATGCTTGCTCGAGTTCGGCAAGGGGATAGGCGTCGGTTCCGCTGTTCGAGAGCGCTGCGGCGAGCGATGACCACAGCTCTACCTCGCCAAGGAGCACTTCGCTGCGACGGTTGCCGGCCTTGGTCTTGGCCTGCGAGGTATAGGTGCCGCGGTGCATCTCGAAGTACAGCTCGCCCACCCATGTGGCGGCGTCGGGATAGTCGGCTTCGGCTGCAGCGAAGAACTCGGCGGGCGACTCGATGACGATGCGAGGCAGACCCTCGAGGTCGCGCATGCGGCGATATCGCTCCATCATGTCTCGGGTGGGACCGCCGCCGCCGTTTCCGAAACCGAACGGTGCCATCGACATATTGCCGCCGCCGTGATCGGCGTAGTTGCGTTCGGCATGTGCGAGCTGCGCTGGCTGCATCGACACGTTGTAGGTATCGACCGGTGGGAAGTGGGTGAAGACGCGCGTGCCATCGATGCCCTGCCACCAAAACGTGTGGTGCGGCATTCGGTTCTGTTTGTTCCAGCTCAGCTTCTGAGTGAGGAACCACTTGGCCCCGCCCAGAGCAAATATCTGCGGCAGGCTGGCCGGGTAGCCGAACACATCGGGGATCCAGACCTCTTCGCATGTGGTTCCGTAGTGCTCTTCGAAGAACCGTTGACCGTGCAAGAACTGACGCGCCAGTGATTCGCCAGAAGGCAGGTTTGTGTCGGCCTCGACCCACATGCCGCCCACCGGAATGAAGCGTCCTTCTTTGGCTCGCTCGACCATTTGCTCGAACACGTTGGGGTATCGGTCGCGCATCCACTCGTGTTGTTGCGCCTGGCTGCACGCGAACTTCAGCTCTGGTTCGCGGGTCATCAGATCGAGCACGTTGCTGAATGTGCGCGCACATTTGCGAACGGTTTCGCGAAGCGGCCAGAGCCACGCTGTGTCGATGTGTGCATGCCCGATGGCGCTGACTCGATGCGCGCTTGGCACAGCCGGTTTGGCGAGCGATGGAGCCAGGTGAGCGCGTGCGGCAGTGGCGGTGCCCACCACGTCGTTCAGGTCGAGTGCATCGAGCGCGCGCTCGATAGCGCGCGTGATCTGCGGCCTACGCGGTGCGTTGAGCGGCAACTCTTTGATCACGTCGCCGAGCACATCGAGGTCGTAGACCAACGCAGCGACTTCGGCATTGAACACCGAGAGCTCGGCACGCTTCAGTGAATACAGCGGCGCAGTGGTGAGTGTGTTTGGGTCGCCGTTGGGCGATGGTGGGTACATCGTGGAGATGACCATTGGGTTGGCCGCGGCCTCGACAAGAAACTCGAATTGCTCGCCGCCGTTGGCAGTGATGAGCAATGGGATCGCATGGTTCAGTGGGTTCAGGGCGCGCAGCGGACCATCGGGTCCCCACACGAGGCCCTCGGCCTGAAAGCCAGGTGCGTGTCCGAAACCAAGGTCGATACGCGCCTCGACGGTGGCACCTTTCCATTCGTGCGGAACAGTGGCGATGCAGTGAAACCACGTGGTGCTCCACGGCGGCCCATACGCGGTGCCGATTGCGAATGGCGTGAACAGTCCATCGACCATGGCCAGCATCGCATCGTCGAACGAGATGGGTTCGCCAGGCGCCGAATAGGCCGACACGGTGAGTTCGGCGGTGGCGCCGTAGCGCTCTGGCCGAATGCGATCGCGAAGGAAGCGGTCGAGACGTCGTTCGATGATGAGGTGGTTGTCGTGCATGGTGTTTCGATCAGGCGACGGCGACTTGGCAAGCAACTCGCGTCATTGCGTTGACGCCCTGTTTGAACTCTTCGTCGGTGATGCGTTCGGTGGTGCCGTCGTCGTCGATGAGATCGCTGACGGTCATGATGGCCAACGTCTCGATCTGGTGAATAGCGCCAAGCGTGTACAGAATTGAGGCTTCCATCTCGACGCCCAGGTGGCCGCGCTCGCGCCATCGCTGCATCAGGCCGGGGCGGTCGTCGTAGAACAACGCGCTGGTAACTATGGGGCCGACGAATGTACGTGGGTTCGATTCGCGGGCGAAGGCCACCGCC
>CANNMD010000256.1 GCA_947505655.1 Acidimicrobiaceae bacterium
CAGCAACGGTGTGCTCGCTGCCTTCTCGTTCGACGAAGCGGGCAACACCACGCCACTGTGGAGCCGTGAGCAAAATCACGCGTGCCATCCGTTGCTCTTTGCCGAGACCGGCGAGTTGTTCACCAACGATCACGATGCCACTCGCTTCATGGATCAGTTCGTGATTCTCGACATCACCACCGGCGAGGAAAAGCTGCGCGCCGATTCGGGTAGCCCGGCCCAGTCGGTGCTGTTTCCGGCCGCTGGCTTTGGCCGCGACATTTACCTCAGCAGCTTCACCACGCTGAGCCGGCTATCGCTGATCGATTGATTGATCGATTGAGGCTCAGCGCGAGCTAAGGACTTTCGGCCCTAGCGACATAGCGCCGTATTCGGCACACTGCACGCGTGATTGCGCTCTTGCTGGCTGGCTCGATCGCCGCCGCAATTTCGCTCATCGGAACTGGCTGGCTCGAGCGCCTGATGCGCACTCGTGGGCGTAGCCAACCCATCCTTGAACTGAACGCCGCCAACCAGCGCGTGCCGCAACACCAGCACAAGGCCGGCACCCCCACGATGGGTGGCCTTGCCGTACTTGTGGCTGCGACCTTGGCGTATTTGTTGACCCACCTCAGGAAAGGCGTGGTGTTCAGCAACCAGACCTTGGTGATGCTCGGCGGCGTGCTGGTGATGGCGATGATCGGGTTCGTTGATGACTACATCAAGGTGACCAAGAAGCGAAACCGCGGTGTGCTGTGGAAGCTCAAGGGCTACATCACGTTGTTGGTGTCGTTCGGAATCGCTGCCGTGCTGGTGCTCATCACCGACATCGACACTCACTTGTCGCTGACCCGAGCCGACTTGCCAGGCTGGCAGCTTGGTCCGGTGCTCTGGGTGATCTGGGCGGGCACCATCATCTTTTGCACCGCCAACGCCGTCAACGTGACCGACGGGCTCGACGGCCTGGCAGGCGGCGCAGCAATGTTTGCCTTCTGCGCCTTTGCCGTGATTGCGTTTGTGGGCTTTCGCAATCACCATCTGTACCCGTCGATTGTGAACCCGTATGACCTCGCCGTGTTTGCCGCGGCCTTCGCCGGCGCCTGCGCAGGCTTCTTATGGTGGAACGCGGCTCCGGCGAAGATCTTCATGGGTGACGTGGGCGCGTTGGCGCTTGGCACGGCGCTCGCGCTGCTGGCCCTGGCAACCAACACCCAGCTGCTGTTGCCGTTGCTGTGTGGTCTCAACGTGATTGAGATCGGATCGGTAGCGGTGCAGATGGGTGTGTTCAAAGCAACGAAGGGACGCCGGCGCCTGTTTCGGTTGTCGCCCATTCATCATCATTTCGAGATGGCTGGTTGGGCCGAAACCACTGTGATCATTCGCTTCTGGTTGATTGCCGGCTTCTTGGTGATGTGCGGTCTGGGAGTGTTCATCGCTGACTTCACCAACCGGGCTGGCTAGTAATTGCGCGCTCATGTGATCTCGCTTCCATCGGGTCTGTGGGTGTGCCAATAGCCATTGCTGTCGCGGTGCGTTGAGTAGCCGCGTGATTTCCAACGGTTGTGTCGTGAACACAGCGGTGCTGCATTGGCGAGGTTGGTAGCGCCGTTGTGTTGCCACTCGCGAAGGTGATCGGCCTGGCATCGCCCGGATGACTGATCGCATCCGGGCCAGATACATCGGGCCGAGCTCATCAGCACCGCTTGACGTTGGTTGCCGGTGAACAACCGACGTTTTCGACCAAGGTCGATGATGACTCCGGCGGAATCGACCACAACGCGCCGGATGTGGCCAATGAGTGCTGCGGCCAAGATGTCGTTGGGTGCCAGCAACGTGCCGTTGGTGGTTTCGCTTCGCGACCACAGCGGATCTGGCGCCGCATGGCACGGCGATGATGCGTGGCCAACAGCGGCGTGGCCAACAGCGGCGTGGCCAACGGCGGCGTGGCCAACAGCGGCGTGGCCAACGGCGGCGTGGCCAACGGCGGCCTCAAGGGTTTCGAGCGTGACAACGATGTTCACCACAGGCTCGGGCGCCTGGGCGGCGGGCGGAGTGGATGCGGCTGCAAGAAAGATGTGATGAAACGCATCGAACCGGCGCTGCGCGTGAGTGCGGGGCATCAACGCTGCGCACGCATCGTCGCCGTGAGCGGCCACGGTGTCGGCCCAGTCGGACACGAACTCGGCATCGACAAAGCGTTGAAAGATCTCGGAGATGAGCACGCCCTGTGCCGAACCGCCGCGTGCACGGACATGGACCCCGCCATCGTTGAGCACGATCTGGGCCGTGCGATCTCGGTGCGTGGATTCTTCGTCGCGAAACGCGCCGTCGGCATCGGCGAGCATTTCCCAACGGCGCACGACCAAGTTGAACTCGTCGAATGAGAGGTGCTGGGCGTGCTCGATGAGCAGATCGATCACGTGCAGCAGTTGGCCGCCGCAGCGTGGGTTGGCGAATGCCCGAGCTAACGCATGCAACTGGGCCACGCCTACGAGGCCGCCATGGGCAGCGGCAGCAACTGCCGGCGACGCAAACATGAGCCGCCCCAGCCGCAGGTGCACCAATGCTTCGTTGGTAGACCACCGCGCCCCGGCCCGGCACCAACCGGTAACGCTGGCGTGTCCATCGGCTGCGTATGCAGCTCGGCGGTCGGCCTCGGCCACAACCTCGGCCACGCGGGCCTCAACACGGCGACGCTCGTGATCGAGCGAAGCGAGCAACGACCCCAAATCGAGTTCGGCTTCTACGATCATATCGAACATATGTACGACCATACAACCGGGGTATGACATCGTTAGGGGGACCCCCTGAGCACGTACTCTGTGCCGGTGACCGATGTTCGTGGTGCCGAGATTTCAATTGACCAACTGCAAGCCAGCGAGCACGACGAAGCACTTGCCGTGCTCGCCCGAGCGTTCTGGCCAGATCCGGTGTTTGGTTTCTTTGCCAAGACTCGCGTGCAAGAGCATCAGATGTTGCCTGGCGCGTTCGGTGCATTCGTGGCCGATGCCGCGCCGTTCGACAAGTGTTGGGCCGCCCGCGCTGGCGACCGCGTGGTTGGCGCAGCCATCTGGGTGCCACCGGGCGAAATGCCACGCACCAAGTCACGCGAGGCGATGCTGCAGTTGCGCGTCGCTCGGCTGTTGATCAACGGCCGAAACCGCATGCGCGGCATCAACCTGCTCGCCGCGGTCGACAAGGTTCACCCGCATGAGCCACATTGGTATCTCGCCTTGCTCGGCACCGATCCGTTGGTGCAGGGCCGTGGCGCCGGTGGTCGGCTCCTTCAGCCAGTGCTCAGTATCGCTGACAACGACGGCGTGCTCA
>CANNMD010000257.1 GCA_947505655.1 Acidimicrobiaceae bacterium
GATGATCTCGAGATCGGGATAGGTCTCTTTCTCGATCAAGCTCTCGACGGTCTCAACAACAAGATTGCGCGTGACGCCCCACACGATTGAGCTGGTGCCGCGAGTAGGGATGATCACACTGACGCGAGGCGTACGCGTGAGGTGCCGACGGAACCGATAGGTGCCGAGCGGCTCTTGCATCTCGACTGTGGCGGCAATGCCTAAACGGTCGGCGTGTTCTTGCAGAGCTCGCTTGCCCGACTCGTATGCGTAGGGCTTGGCGTCTTTGTTACCGGCCACCGAAGTTGGTAGCTGCCTCCAGATGTACAGCAGATACGGGAAGTGGTGGATGTAGCGCGCCTTCTCGGTGACACGCAGAATCAGGTCGTAATCCTGGCTGCCTTCGAAGCCGGGACGGAACCCACCAACCTCGTTGACCAGCGAGCGACGCAACACCGAAAAGTGTGTGCAGTAGTTCTGGCTGCGAAGGCGCTCGGGCGACCAATCGGGCTTGTAGAACGGAGTGACAATCTGGCCCGATGGGGTGAGATGCGCTTCGTCGCTATACGAGTAGTCGATGTCGGGATGCATGCCGAGCACTTCGACGAAGCTGGCCAGCGCTACTTCGTTGAGCAGATCGTCATGGTCGAGCAACGCAACGAAGTCGCCGCTGGCCATCGCCAACGCATCGGCCGAGGCAGCGATGATGCCACCGTTCTCGCTGCGATGCATCACCTTGATGCGCTTGTCAGATCGAGCCGCAGCATCAAGCAACGAAGTGATTACTGGATCGGTAGAGCAATCGTTGACAAGGCACAGTTCCCAGTTGTCGAAGGTCTGCGCAACGACCGAATCGATCATCGCCAACAGCACATCGTGCGGTGGGTCGTACACCGGCGTGAGCACCGAGAACAACGGGGTCATCGGCGTAACTTCTTGCCGACCTTGATGACCAACCGACGCACGTAGGTGCGCCACCGCTTGATTCGCAAGAACACTTCGTCTTTGAGGAACTGATGGATCATCAGCGTTGGGGCAACCGCCGCATGCATCGACTTCACTTGGCCGCGCAGCAACCCGTTCTCGGCTTCGGCACCAATGACCGCATCGCGGGCGCTCCAGATCTCGGTCTTGAGCTGAATGTATGACTGCTCGTTGGGACCCACGAGAGCACGCAGGCGATCGACTTCGGCACGCAGCTGGGCGAGTTCGTTGTCGTTGGTGTTGTCGCTACCGGGCTTGGCTGGCATAGGCGCACAGGCTAGCCGCCTTGGCGGGTCACTTGGATTGAGCACGTGGCGGATGCCCGCGCAACTAGAGTGAGGTCTTCATGTCACTCAAGACGGCAATGGCGCACCGCAACCTGTTGTATTTGCTGTCGCTCAAAGAATTACGAACGCGATATAAGAAATCGATGCTCGGCTGGGCATGGAGTTTGCTCAACCCGCTATCGCAAATGCTCATCTTCACGGTGATCTTTCGCTACGTGTTTAAGGCAAAGCCCTTGGCTGGCGACCCCAGCGGGCTCGCGAACTTTCCGTTGTACTTTCTGTCGGGCCTGTTGCCCTTCAACTTCTTTGCGATCACCGTCGGGGTGTCCATCGGCGCGGTCCAAGGCGGCGCCGGCCTGATCAAGAAGGTGCAGTTCCCGCACGAGCATCTCGTCTTTTCCGTAGTCATCGCTCAGTTCGTGACACTGATGATTGAGCTCGGCGTGCTCACTGTGGCCATGCTCATCGGCGGCAACATGGTGCTTCCGTGGCTTCCAGCGATGATTGCCGTGATGTGCATGCTTGCGCTGTTCACCACCGGCGTAGCGCTTGTGCTGTCGGCGGCCAACGTGTTCTTCCACGACGTGAACTACCTGTGGACCATCGGGTCGCAGCTGCTCTTCTACGCCACCCCGGTCATCTACTTCCCAGCCTCAGTCGGCTTGCCGGCACTTCAGTATCTCGCCCGCTACGGACCCACGGGCGCCTTCATCACAGCGGCGCACAACATCATGTACGACGGACGAATTCCTGGCGTTATCAACCTCCTCGAACTGGCTGTGCTTGGCTTTGGAATGTTCTTTCTGGGCGCGTGGGTCTTCAGCCGCCTCTCCCCCAAGTTCGCCGAGGAGATGTAGACCATGAGCAACATCGCCCTCGAGGTATCGCACCTCACCAAGACCTTCCGTCTGCACAGCGAAAAGACCAACTCGATTAAGCAGCTCATCGCAACTGGTGGGCGCAACAAGTTCGCAGAGTTCACCGCGCTCAGCGATGTGTCGTTCACCGTGAACGAAGGCGAAGTTTTTGGCGTCATCGGACAAAACGGCTCGGGCAAATCAACACTGCTCAAGTGCATGGCCGGCATCTTGCAACCCAATGCTGGCTCGGTCACGGTGCACAAGCGCATGTCGGCACTGCTCGAACTCGGCGCCGGATTCCACCCCGAACTCAGCGGCCGCGAGAACATCTTTTTGAACGCCGCGATTCTCGGAATGGGCCGCCGCGAGATTGCTGCGCGTTTCGACGAGATCGTTGAGTTCTCAGGCTTAGAGAGCTTTATCGATGCGCCCGTGAAGACGTATTCGTCGGGCATGTACGTGCGCCTGGCATTCGCCGTGGCAATCAACGTAGACCCACGCTTGCTCATCGTTGACGAGATTCTTGCTGTGGGTGACGTGACCTTTCAGCAGCGCTGCCTCGAGAAGTTCGTTGAGTTCCGCAACGACGGTCGCACCATCATCTTGGTGACGCACGACCTCGGCAGCGTGAAGAACATGTGTGACCGCGCCATCTGGTTGACCCACGGCGTCATCACTGGCGAAGGCGACCCATCAGATCTTGTCGACGCCTATACCGAGATGATGCTGGGCAATCGCAACCGCAATGTTGATGGCAGCGTGCGCCGTGGGTCAGGCGAGCTGCAGATCTCGTCGGTAGAGCTTTTCGTGGGCGACAATCCCGAACCCGTCAAGCGTTTCCGCACATCAGACAACATTCGTTTGCGACTCAACTACACCGCAGCCAAGCCGGTTCCGAAGCCCATCTTTGGGTTCGAGCTCGAGAGCCTCGGCGGCGCAACCGTGACTGCGCCATGCACACGCGACGTTGGCCTGATTCCCGAAATGGTTTCTGGCGAAGGGTACGTAGACATCGTGATGGATGCGGTCGGTCTGCTTCCTGGCACCTACGACATTCACACCACCGTCACCGACTTCAATCGGCAGCACGAATACGACAACGTGCATCTGGCCTTGCGTTTCGATGTCATGTCGGGCAAGCCCTATGAGACCGGCGGGCTCGTGACGATGCGCCCACAGTGGTCGATGGGGTCC
>CANNMD010000258.1 GCA_947505655.1 Acidimicrobiaceae bacterium
GGGCGGTGAAGGTGGTGCCCGCTAACCGAGACGCCAGTTCGGTGAGAACGGTCTTGGCTGGCGGTGCTGAGCGCAGGGCCGAGCGGGTGAGCCCGTGGATGTGTTGCGGCCCGAGGCGGAAGAACAACCGATTGCGGGGGCGGATCAGGCTGGCCCACGAATCGAGCACGGTTCCGTTGCCATCGACCGTGACGACAGCAACCTGCAAGACGCGATGCTTGCTGGCTGATAAGCCTGAAGTTTCGACATCGACAACGCCAAAACGCAGGTCTGCCAAAGTGCCGAGGCTCGACGGGGAAGGACTCATGTGGCACACCCTAGGCGTGGGGTGCCACATGGTTACGAAACGCGGCGTCGGCTATGCCGACATCTGCTCGATGAAGGTCTGCTTGTCGAAGTAGTCGCGCCACAACACGATCTTGCCGTTACGAATGACGAACAGGCCGGCGACGGCAATCTCGAGCCAATGGTCGCCGAGATGGAAACGGTCGACTCGTTCGTTCATCACGACGCCGGCATGCATGGTGCCCGACTCAACTTGGTGCGACACCAGCCACTCGATTTGGTCGCACATCGCAATGAAGGGTTCGAGGCTGGCGCGAATGCCCTCGGGACCGACCACCTTGCCCATCGGCACGTTGTCGTATTCGCACTCGTTGTCGACCATCGCGATGGCTGCCTCAAGATTGCGAGTATTGAAGGCACTAATGAAATCGGAGACGAACTCGCTTGGTGTCATAGCGCCACGTTAGCGAGCGATTCGGGCGCGGTTACCGTTGCAACACACGTCCCGTTGCCGAGTGGCCTGTCAGTTGGCGAAGGCGGCCGGGCGAGCACGAATGCCGATGGGGGCCGACACGGTGTAGCCGGCGCGGTGGCGTTCTTCTTCTGACTCAGAACCCCAGTAACCGTATTCGTGGTTCTCGCGAGCGAAGCTGCGGCAGTCGTCGACGACGGTGCACTTGGCGCAGATCGCGCCGGCCTGGGTCTCGCGACGCAACCGGGCCTGTGGCCGTTCGGCGCGAGGGGCGAAGAACAGCGAGGTGCGGCCTTTGCATGCAGCAAAGTCGGACCAATGAATCGAATTGCCGAGTCGGGCTTCGATGGCGTTATCTGCGGGCTGGTTTGGAGACCCCATGTACATCTGCTGACCTCATCTTCACTGGCCCAAGGGCTCAGTAATGGAAGACATTACGGGCTGAACAGATTTAACACTAATACTTTGCGACGGAAATGTACAGAAGGTTGCGGTGTGACTTACAACAACTCGGCGGCGAGGCTGGCGACCTCGCTGCGCTCGCAAGCCGACAGCGTGACATGGCCGAAACAGGCTTGACCGGCGAAGGCTTGGATGAGCACGGCGAGGGCATTGTTTGACTCGCCCATATACGGAGCATCGATCTGGCTGGTGTCGCCAGTGAATACCACCTTGGTGCCGTCGCCGATGCGGGTGAGGATTGTTTTGAGCGTGGTTGGCTCGAGGTTCTGGGCCTCGTCGACCACCACGAACTGGCGATGCAGCGATCGGCCACGGAGAAAGGTCACCGACTCCATCGAGAGTTGGCCCCGAGACGTGAGATCTTCGATGAGTGAACGAGCATCTCGACTGCTGCGTTGATCGGTGAGCGCAACGATTGAGTCGTGGATTGCCGACATCCACGGATCGAGCTTCTCTTCGAGCCCGCCCGGCAGGAAGCCGACATCGGCGCGCCCTACGGGAATGAGCGGGCGATAGATCGCCAGGCGTTCGTAGGCGCGTCGCTCGACGACCTGTTCGAGCCCGGCGGCTACGGCCAAGAGGGTCTTGCCGGTGCCAGCGCGCCCATCGAGAGCCACCACGCTGACATGCGGATCGAGCAGCAGTTCGAGCGCGAACCGTTGCTCTTTAGAGCGTGGACGCAATCCCCATGCTTCGGGAGTGGTGTGGCTCAGGACGTGGAAGTCATTGCCGCGACGACGAGCGAGCGCCGACTGCGAACCAGAACGCAGCACGGCGAATCCGTTCTCGTCGAGCTTGTCGGAGCCATCGATGTCGTCGACGGCGATGCTCGAGTCTGCGTACAGACGATCGATGCCTTCGTGATCGGTGTTCAACGTGAGCCAACCAACCGGCCGGGTGTCGGCAGCGCGGCCAGCTGGGTGGTGCTCTACTGCCTCAATACCAAGGTGGGCAGCTTTGATGCGCAGCGCAGCATCGTTCGAGACCATTCGAGTGGGGGCGTGGTTTGCCTGTCCGAGCGCAGCGCCGATGATGCGGTTGTCTGCTTTCGCGGTGTCGAGTCCGTGCTCGATCAGGAGATGTTTTTGTACCCCGTTGATCTCGATGCGAAGCGTTCCGGTGTTGTCTCCGGAACCGACGCGAACCGGCTCGGCAAGCGAGCCCCCATTACGCATCCGGAGTTCTTCGATAGCGCGCAGTGCAGTGCGAGCGGCGCGTCCGACATCGTCGGGTCGACTCTTGAGACCGTCGAGCTCTTCGATGACGGTGAGTGGAATCACAACATCGACGTCGCCGAAGCAGCTGATGCAGCCCGGGTCGGCGATGAGTACCGACGTGTCGAGGACAAACCGGGTTCGCTGAGCGGATCCAGGAGGGCTGGCCTCTCGGCCCGGAACAAGTTGCTCGGCAGGAGCCCTCAAGAGATCGGTCACGGTCATCCCTTCAAACATCACGAGGCGATAATTGTTGGCTGTGCGTGTAGGCGAAGCCTCTCGGTTTCGCCGTGCTCTCAGATATAGCTCAGGCCGCGCACCCGATGGTGGACTGTTTGATGAACATTGGGTGACGCCTTGTGTCGGCAATGTTGAGCGGAGCGAAACGCCGCGTTAGACAACGATCCGCATCAACAAGCCACGGTCGTCGCGCTGCTCGTTGTGCTCGGGCATCGTGCGGTGTGTGCCTGCAGCAAATCGTTCGGCACTCCACAACACTGCGTAGGCATCGAGAACGTCGTCGATGCGCGCAAATCGCAGCGGTATCGGAGCGACGCCGAAGTGAGATTCGACGAGTCGCGTTCGTTGCTCGATGCCAACCGATGTGTGCTTCGATACCAATGCCTCGTCGTTGTTCATCGCGAGGAATGAGCACTCGGGATGCATCTCTGCAACGCGGTGTTCGTGGTCTCGCGAGATGAGCGCGTCGACCTCTTTGATCTTCGGCACGATGTTCCACGCTTGGATCGAGATCGCTTTTCCAGTGGCCTCACGCGCGAGCGCGCATGCCAGTGAGTAGTCGGTTGCATCGATGCATGCGCGAGGCGGAGTTGGAAACACCGTGCTTCCGCGTGGTCGCAA
>CANNMD010000259.1 GCA_947505655.1 Acidimicrobiaceae bacterium
GTGTGCACGCCTTGGCCCATCTCGGTGAATCCGTGGCGCACCTCGATGTCGCGACCATGCGCGTCGGGGGTTTCGCGAAAGCGAACCACTGCTCGACACAACTCGCGAAAGCCATTGCCGAGTCCGCTGTTCTTCAACCCAAGCCCAAGGCCCACGGCCTTGCCAGCAGCACGCGCTTCGTCGTAGCGCCCCTTGATGGCGTCGAGACACGCTTCGGCGCCCGCACTGCCTTCGTCCATCACTTGGCCCGGACCCCACACCTCGCCCGGGTGGATCACGTTGCGCTTACGAATCTCCCAACCAGAGATACCGACCTGCTGGGCGAGACGATCGAGCACGCCCTCCATCGCGAACTGAGCCTGATTGGCACCAAATCCACGGAACGCTCCGCACACGGGGTTGTTGGTACGCGCGGCCACAGCGGTGACATCGATGGCTGGCACTCGGTACGGACCGCTAGCGTGGCCAGCCGCGCGCTCGAGCACTTTCATGCCCACGCTGGCGTATGCACCCGAGTCGCCAACCGCATGTACGCGCAGACCAGTGAGCTTGCCGTCGGCATCGCAACCGGCCCAATACTCAAGCATGATCGGATGACGCTTGGCGTGCATGCGCAGGCTCTCTTCGCGGCTCACGGTGCATTTCACCGGAGTCTTCAACCACCACGCGGCAAGTGCCGTGTGCGCTTGGTTGCACATGTCTTCTTTGCCGCCGAACGCTCCACCGTTTGAGACCAGCGTGACCACGACCTTGTCGTTGTCAACGCCAAGCATGCGGGCGATGTCGTCACGGTCGTCCCACACACCTTGACCACCGCTATACACCTGCAACGTGCCGTCAGGTTGCGGCACAGCCAGCGTGCTTTCGGGTTCAAGAAACGCGTGCTCGATGCGTTGGGTAGAGAACACCTCGTGCACGGTGAAGGCGCTACCCGCGAGCGCGGCATCGACATCGCCGCGCGAGTACTCACTGGTGCTCAGCACGTTTGAGGCAGTGCCCCACACCGCCACCGGCGCGTCGGGCAGCAACGCGGCAATCGGATCTGTCACCGGGGTGAGCGGGTTATAGGTAACAGCAATCAACTGCGCTGCAGCACGGGCGTGTTCGCGTGTGTCGGCCACGATCACTGCAAGCACATCGCCCGCGTAGCTGGTGCGACCCCCGACCGGAATCATCACCGGCCAGTCCTTGTAGATGATGCCAACCATCAGCTCGCCTGGAATGTCGGCAGCCGTGAACACAGCGGTAACGCCGGTCGCGGCCTCGGCCGCGCTGGTGTCGATGGCCAACACATCGGCGCGGGTGTGGTCGGTGAGGTGTAGGGCGGCGTGCAACATGCCCGGCACGCGCATGTCATCGACATAGCCGCGATCGCCCAGCGTGAGTTCGCGTGCTTCGTACTTCGCGCCTGCGCCACCAACGGCGTCGGAGAGCGCGGGCTCGAATGTCTTGCCAGTTGCGACGCCTTCGATGGCGTCGAGCACCTTCACGTATCCGGTGCAACGACACAGGTGCGCGCCTAGGTGGCGCGCCATATCGCCGCGCTTGAGGTCGGCGCCCTTCTTGTCGATCTGGGCCTTGGCGCGCATCACAATGCCGGGGATACAGAAACCGCATTGCAATCCGCCGCACGCGGCAAACGCGTTGGCAAATCGATCGCGCTCTTCAACATCAACGCCTTCCAGCGTGACGACAGACTTGCCTTCAATCTTCGCGATCGGCTGCTGACAGCTGACCACAGCCTTGCCATCGATGAGCACCGTGCAACAGCCACACTGCCCGCTTGGCGAGCAACCATCTTTGGGCGACGTGATGTCGAGCTCGTCGCGCAGGGCCGACAGCAGGTGCGGGTGATCGCTACGCACACTGACCGCCGTGCCATTCACGATGAATGGCACGGTCGTTGGGGCAGCAGATTCAGTCACGTTTTACATTTTGTCAAAGTCGGGACCATTTAGGAACACTAAGCGCGCAAAGCCTCCGCAGCGTGGAGCCTGATTACGACAACGAGTCGGCTTCATCACCCACGTATGTGGCCAACACGCGCTGCATGTTGATAATGCGGCACTCCTCGCTCGACAACGTGAGATGCGTGAATCCGGGCTGATGTAGGCCGCGCTGAAACCGCTTGAGCATCGAGAGGTCTTGATCGATCACAACACCAAGGCTGGCGTCTGCAGGCAACGCAACATCGAACGGCTTGGCGGCTGGCGCACCTTGCGGTGCTCGAGCCAGAAGATACATCGAGAGTTCGGCTTGATCGGGGGTGGCCCCTGGCCGCGAGATGAGCACGTTGACCATGTCTCCCCACACCAGCACGGTGGTGTTGGGAAACAGGTTGTATTGCGAGAGCCGCAGGAGGCCATCGGTGTCGTAGCCATCAAGGTCGATACCCCGCGTGAGTTGATGCTCACGAATTCGTTGCGCGATGACATCGCGAATTGTCTGACCCTCGGGCGGAACCGGAGCCTGCGATTGGGTCTTGAACTCGGGGCCCATGCGCTCGCCCTGAGTAACAACGAACGAATCCCACACGGCCTGATCGCTGCGGTCACGCAGCCGCGGACTTGCCACGCCGTAGCGCTGATGCGACACAGAATGATGATCCCAAACGTGCTGCTCGGTGTTCATGTCGTCGATGCTTGCCAGCATTTCTGGATGGATGCCTTGCACGTGATACGTCTCACTGAAACCGTCGGCAACAACCTTCCAGTTGCTCTCAACGTTTGAGACGGTGGTGAAGCTGCACCGAAACTCGTGCAGGTTGGCCCACTCGCTGTCGTGCGGAACACCTTCGAGGTATTCATGCAGCGGGGCAGCGTGCGTATCGAGGTTCACGAAGACCAGCGGGCCCCACGTATCGACGCGTGCAGCAATGAGTGACAACTCATCGTTGTCGAGCGTTCCGAAGCCCTTACGAGACGGCACCTCGCGCAATGCGCCCGAGAGATCCCACGCCCACCGGTGATACGGGCAACGCAGTTCTTCTAAGCCTGATCCACTGCCTTCGCAGATGGCATTGCCACGATGCAGACACACGTTTTGAAACGCTCGCAGCTCGCCATCATGATCGCGAACAATGATGATGCTGTAGCGGCCGCAGCGGTACTCGTAGAAGTCGCCTGGCTCGCGGACATGGTCAACTGTGCAAGCAACTTGCCACACACGCGGCCACATTCGCTCGGCCTCGAGGGCGGCGAATCTGGGTGATGTATAGCGGGCCGATGGCACTCTCACTGGTACGACCGAATCGCTCATTCAGTTACCAGAGAGTTCGCTGATGTCGA
>CANNMD010000260.1 GCA_947505655.1 Acidimicrobiaceae bacterium
ACGCCACGGAGTCCGTTGATCTCTTCGCGCGAGCCCAACAGACCGTGCCCATACACCACCACAGGCGTGGGGGCTGATGGCGCGACCGGAACAAGACACAGGAAGGGGGCAGCGAAATCTGGCTGGCTGGCGTTGCGTAGCGGTAACCCATCGGGGCCGAGCTCGAATGACGAGCCGGGAGCACCGGTTCCCGTGAGATAATTTGGTATTGAATACGTGCCACGGATGGTGCGCACGGCGCCCTCATCGACGCTCGACTCAATCGTGAACACCGGCGCAGTTGCGCCTACCGATTCGTATGCGTCGCTGCGCATGTGCAGCAACCTGGCCGACAAACTCTGCGCGCTTGCAACCGTGAAGTCCCAAGCCATATAGAGCGTTGAGGGGTCAGCGCCTGCGGCCGTCGCTTCAGCGACGACACCCTGAAGGTGCGCTGCTCGGTCGGGTGTATCTGTGCTGCTCAGCGCATCCGTAAACGACTGCGGTGCTGCAATTGGGCCAGTTGCCGACTTCAGATTCTGGAGCACCACGACATAGCGATGACCTTCGAGAAGTGAACTGGCGGGATGGATCATCAGCAGTCGCTGGTCGTCGTTCTCTGCGTGGGCATCAAATTCGGCCCAGTACGGCGTGCGCTCGTTGGTGGTTGCGTCAAGCAGCACGATGGGCGCATCGCCTTCGAGCGACTTCGCAATAAAGGTGCTGGGGGCAACTCCCGACGCTTCGAGATCAAGATCGGGAACTCGCACGAGCAACGCTGAACCCGGCGAGAATCCGTCGCCTCGATTTTGGTCGGTGACGTCGATGGCCGCGCCGCTAGCGTTCGAGGGAGGTGCATTCGCATCGATGGCGAGACGACGACCTGTGGCGGACGTTGGGTCGGCTTTCGTGAATGCGTCGTTGGGCCACGGGAGCAAACAAGCGCTCGGATCGATTGGGTCGCATGCCAAGGGAGCGGCGTCGGCAAGCGGTGTCGGCAGCGAACTGTCTGCGACATCGCTTGAGTCGGGCGCCGCGGAGCCGGACGGTACGCCCGAGCTACTCGCGCAGGCTCCGAGTACCAGCGTGGCAGCAATACAAAGGACTTGAACAGGGTGGCGCATGCACCGACTATGACACACATGTGAACGTTTCAAGAGGACTCGGCGTCGCCACGCTCACCAGATGAACTCGCCTCATCCGCGGCACCTCGAAACCCGTTTGGTAGCATACGAACCTATGTTCGTGACGCGCTCCCTCGACGAGCCTCTTGTGGTGCTCGGCATCGACCCGGGTCTCACCCGTTGCGGATACGCAGCCGTGCAAGCCACTGGCCCCGGCTCAGCAATTGCGCTCAGCCTTGGCGTCATCAAGACTGCCCCCGGCGACCCGCTTCCCAAACGCCTCGGAGAACTGCGCGAGGAGTTCACAGCGTTGCTCATCGAGTTTCGTCCTCACGTAGTTGCTGTTGAGCAAGTGTTCTTTCAGAACAACGTGCGCACTGCAATGAGCGTTGCGCAAGCAAGCGGGCTGGCCTTGGCCGAGGCGTGGATCTGCGGCTGCGAGGTTGTGACGTACACCCCAAACCAAGTGAAGGGCGCCGTGGCCGGATGGGGCGCCGCCGATAAGGCACAGGTACAAAAGATGGTGCAAGCCCGACTCGGCCTTACTGCCGTTCCGAAGCCCGCCGACGCGGCCGACGCTGCGGCGTTGGCGTTATGTCACCTCGCGATGGCTCCGATGCGTCAACGTGTACGAGAAGCAACGGCTGGCTCACGATGATCGGCTCGTTACGTGGCGCAGTGCTCGAACGCGGCACCGATAGCGAGGTGCTGCTCGAGGTTGGCGGAGTTGGTTACTTCGTTACCGTTACCCCGCGCGCCTTGGCCGAACTCGAGCCTGGCGCCAACGTGTTTGTGTATGTGCACCATCACATCCGCGAAGACGCGCAAACCCTGTTTGGTTTCTTGCGACGCGAAGAGCGAGCCACGTTTCAGGTGCTCATCGGCACCCACGGAGTCGGCCCCTCGATGGCGATGGCCATCTTGGGTACGCACACGCCCTCGGCGCTCATCGACATCGTTGCCAGCGCCGACAATGCATCGCTGTGCATGGTGCCGGGCGTGGGCAAAAAGACCGCCGAACGTCTGCTGATCGAACTGAAGAACCGTCTCAACATCCCCATGCTCGACCCCATCGCGGCCGGCGGCGGCGCAACGGCCAACTCGGTGCTCGGCGACGTGCGTGAGGCGCTCTACGGCCTCGGCTACGCACCTGAAGAAGTGCGCGATGCGCTACGCGAGATTTCGCCAAGCGACGATGCGTCTACTCTGTTGCGCGATGCGCTGCAGTTGTTAGGGGCGAAACGTGCGTGAAGAATTCCTCGACCCAGGGGTCAATAACGAGGTCGAAGAAAGCGACGAGATTGGGCTTCGTCCGCGCCGACTCAGCGACTTCGTCGGCCAACGCGAACTCAAAGAGCATCTTGCCATCGTCATCGAGGCTGCCCGCCGCCGCAGCCAACCCATCGACCACCTCTTGCTTGCGGGCCCACCAGGCCTCGGCAAGACCACGATGGCAGGCATCGTCGCGGCCGAGATGGGCGTGCACCTGCACATCACCTCGGGGCCCACGCTCGAGCGAGCAGGCGACCTCGCAGCGATTCTCACCAAGCTGGGTGAGGGCGATGTGTTGTTTATCGACGAGATCCATCGGCTGTCACGCGCTGTCGAAGAGATTCTCTATCCGGCAATGGAAGATTTCCAGCTCGACATCGTGGTGGGTAAAGGTCCAGCAGCGTCGTCTATTCGATTGCCGCTGCCGCCCTTCACGCTCGTAGGCGCCACCACGCGCACGGGCATGATCACCGGCCCGCTGCGCGATCGATTTGGCCTTGTTGCCCGACTCGACTTCTATCACGACGACGAACTCGAGTCCATCGTGCGTCGTACTGCCAGCATCGTCGGTGTTGGCATTACCGAGCAGGGAGCGTGGGAGATTGCACGGCGCAGCCGAGGCACGCCGCGCATTGCAAACCGATTGCTCCGACGCGTTCGCGACTACGCCGAGGTTCGCGGCGACGGTTCCATCGATCAAGACACGGCTCGCGATGGCCTCGCTGTGTTCGGCGTCGACCAACGCGGTCTCGACAAGGTCGACCGTGCCATTCTCACCGCCATTTGTGTGCAGTTCGGCGGCGGTCCTGTTGGGCTATCAACGGTGGCCATCAGCGTCGGCGAGCAAACCGAAACAGTCGAAGATGTGTACGAACCGTTCTTGATTCAGCA
>CANNMD010000261.1 GCA_947505655.1 Acidimicrobiaceae bacterium
CAACTGGATGCGTACGCGCGAAGCGTTGCTCAGCAGCGGCATGCTGCCCGGCCTCGAGCGCGCCTTTCCGATCTGCACCACTGGTGGCTCTGACTCAGCGAGCTTCGACGAAGTGCTCGAGTTGTTGCACCTTGCTGGCCGTTCATTGCCGCACGCAATGTTGATGATGATCCCCGAAGCGTGGGAGAACAACAACAACATGGACCCAGCGCGGCGCGCGTTCTACCGGTTCCATTCGTCGTTGATGGAGCCATGGGACGGCCCCGCCAACGTGGCGTTCACCGATGGCACAGTGATTGGTTCGGTGCTCGACCGCAACGGGCTTCGCCCCGGGCGTTACTGGGTCACCGACGACGATCTCGTGGTGATGGCGAGCGAGAGCGGTGTGATCGACATCGATCCAGCCCGCATCGTGAAGAAGGGTCGCTTGCAGCCCGGGCGCATGTTCCTCGTGGACACCGCACAGGGTCGCATTGTGAGCGACGACGAGGTGAAGGGCATTCTCGCCAGCGAGCATCCATATCAGGAGTGGCTCGATCAGGGTCTCGTTGAGCTCAACGATCTGCCCGCTCGTGAGCATGTCGAGTTCAGCCATTTCAGCGTGTTGCGTCGCCAACAGGTGTTTGGGTACACGCACGAAGAACTCAAGATCATCGTGGGTCCAATGGCCAAGGCGGGCGCTGAGCCGCTTGGCTCGATGGGCTCAGACACGCCAATCGCTGTGCTCAGCGATCGGCCGCGGTTGTTGTTCGATTACTTCCAGCAACTGTTCGCGCAGGTCACCAACCCGCCGCTTGACGCGATTCGCGAAGAGGTTGTCACCGCCGTTGGTTCAACAGTTGGTCCCGAGCACAACTTGCTCGCGCCCGGCCCCGACAGCTGCCGCCAGTTGGTGTTGCCATTCCCCGTGATTGACAACGACGAACTCGCCAAGATCATCCACATCAACGACGACAACCAGCACCCTCAACTCAAGGCTGTGACCATCAGCGGCTTGTACCGAGTTGCCGGTGGCGGACTCGCTCTGTCGCGTGCACTCGATGCCATTCGTTCAGAGGTGAGCAAGGCCATCGACGATGGTGCTCGCATCATCGTGCTCAGCGACCGCAACAGCGACGAAGTGCTGGCACCGATTCCATCGTTGCTCCTTACCGCTGCGGTTCATCACCACCTCATTCGCGAAAAGAAGCGCACCCAGGCCGGCCTCATTGTTGAGTGTGGCGATGCGCGCGAAGTGCACCACATGGCGTTGCTGGTGGGCTACGGCGCCGGAGCAATCAACCCATACCTTGCGTTCGAATCCATCGAAGACATGATTCGCGAAGACCTCAATGGCTTGGGCGCGATGGATCCCCACAAGGCCCTCAAGAACTTCATCAAGGCCAGCGGTAAGGGCGTGTTGAAGGTGATGTCGAAGATGGGCGTCAGCACCGTGGCGTCGTACACCGGCGCGCAGATCTTCGAGGCAATTGGCTTGGGTCAAGACCTCGTTGAGCAGTACTTCACGGGCACAGTCAGCCGCCTCGGCGGTATCGGCATCGAGCACATCGCAACCGAGGTCGCTGCCCGCCACGCTCATGCGTATCCGTCGAACCCAGAACAGCGTGCGCATCGCAAGCTCGAACTCGGTGGCGAATACCAGTGGCGTCGCGAAGGCGAAGTGCACCTCTTCAACCCAGAGACGGTGTTCAAACTGCAGCACGCCACGCGGGCCAAGCGCTACGACATCTTCAAGCAGTACACCGCGTTGGTCGACGACCAGTCGAAGAAGTTGGCCACGTTGCGCGGCCTGTTCGATTTCGACAGCAGCACCCGCGAGCCAATCTCGATCGACGACGTTGAGCCAGTGAGCGAAATCGTCAAGCGCTTCTCTACCGGTGCAATGAGCTACGGCAGCATCAGCGCCGAGGCCCACGAGACGCTGGCTATCGCAATGAACTCCATCGGGGCCAAGAGCAACACCGGCGAAGGCGGCGAAGACAGCGACCGTTTGCACGACCCGCAGCGCCGCAGCAGCATCAAGCAGGTGGCCAGCGGCCGTTTTGGTGTGACCAGCGAATACCTCGTGAACGCCGACGACCTGCAGATCAAGATGGCACAGGGTGCGAAGCCTGGCGAGGGTGGACAATTGCCCGGCCACAAGGTGTATCCGTGGATTGCCAAGACGCGTCACAGCACGCCGGGCGTTGGTCTCATCAGCCCACCGCCTCACCACGACATCTATTCGATCGAGGATCTCAAGCAGCTCATCCACGACCTCAAGAACGCCAACCCACTTGCCCGTGTACATGTGAAGCTTGTCGCCGAAATGGGCGTCGGCACGGTGGCGGCAGGCGTGAGCAAGGCGAAGGCCGATGTTGTGCTCATCAGCGGTCACGATGGCGGCACAGGCGCATCACCGCTTACGTCGCTGAAGCATGCCGGTGGACCATGGGAACTTGGTCTCGCCGAGGCTCAGCAGACTTTGTTGCTCAACGGGCTGCGTGATCGCATTGTGGTGCAGACCGATGGTCAGCTCAAGACCGGTCGTGACGTGGTTGTTGCTGCGTTGCTCGGCGCTGAGGAGTTCGGTTTCGCAACGGCCCCCTTGGTGGTCAGCGGTTGCGTGATGATGCGCGTGTGTCACCTCGACACGTGCCCAGTTGGCGTTGCCACGCAGAACCCAGAGCTTCGTGCTCGGTTCAGCGGTAAGCCCGAGTTCGTCGTCAACTTCATGCAGTACATCGCTGAAGAGGTTCGCGAGCTAATGGCCCGCCTCGGCTTCGCCACGATGGTCGAAATGATTGGCCATGTCGAGATGCTCGATACGCGCGCAGCGGTCAATCACTGGAAGGCCTCGGGCCTCGATATCAGCCCGATCCTTGCTGTGCCGAAGAACCCCTACGGGCAGACGATGCACCAGTCGGTCGTGCAGGATCATGGCCTCGACATCGCCCTCGATCAGCAACTGATGGAGCGGTCTCAAGATGCCATCAATAGCGCAACACCGGTTGCGTTTGAGATGCAGATTCGCAACGTGAACCGCACTGTCGGCACGATGCTCGGCAACGCAGTCACCAAGAAGTGGGGTGGTGCAGGTCTGCCTGACGGCACCATCAAGATTCACTTCCGTGGATCGGCCGGACAGAGCTTCGGCGCGTTCGTGCCTGCCGGTATCGAGATGCGTCTCGAAGGTGATGGCAACGACTACGTGGGTAAGGGCCTCAGCGGCGGCCGCGTCATTGTGCACCCTGATCGCCGAGCAACATTCGTAGCCGAAGACA
>CANNMD010000262.1 GCA_947505655.1 Acidimicrobiaceae bacterium
AGGCGTTGCGTTCGATTGTTCGGGTCTCACAGCATGGGCATGTGGCACGGCGGGGGTTTCGCTACCGCATCAATCTCGAAGGCAGTTCTCGTCGCTTCCGCATGTGCCGGCAAGTGAAGCGCAGCCTGGCGATCTGATTTTCTATTACTCGCCGATCAGCCATGTGGGCCTGTATCTCGGCGGCGGGATGATGATTCATAGCCCACAAACCGGAACCTCGGTGAGCTACACCCAGGTGCGATGGAACAAAGTGGTCGGCGTCGCTCGACCGGGCTAGTGCCTGCTGGCGCCCGCACGATACGGTCGCAGCGTGCAGGGATTCAATGTCGCCAACATCACCAAATGGTTGCTCGCCAACATCGACAATGTCGTCGCGCCGTTCTCGGTAGAACTCATCGCGGGCGGTCGCTCAAACCTCACCTTCTTGGTCACTGACGGCGCTGGGCGAAAGCTGGTGCTGCGTCGCCCACCACTTGGTCATGTGTTGGCCACAGCGCACGACATGGCACGCGAATACCGCATCATCGCTGCGGTTGGCAAGACCTCGGTTCCCGTGCCGCCAGCGCTCGGATTATGCACCGACCTCGAGGTCAACGACGCGCCGTTTTATGTAATGGGTCATGTCGATGGCGTAGTGCTCGACAGTGCCGAGCGCGCCGCTGCGTTGCCTCGTGAGTTACGAGTGCACGCCAGCGAGCACCTCGTGCACGTGCTCGCCGATCTGCATGCCGTAGACATCGACGCCATTGGTTTGGGCGACCTCGCTCGCCGCGAGGGATACATCGAGCGACAGCTCAAGCGTTGGTCCACGCAATGGGAAAATAGCAAGACTCGCGAACTGCCCGCACTCGACGAAGTCGCTCTGCGCCTGCGCGATCGGATGCCTGTGCAACACGGTGTCTCCATCGTGCACGGCGACTTTCGTTTCGGCAACTGCCTCGTCGACACCACGCGCGGGCAGGTTGCGGCAGTGCTCGATTGGGAGCTGTGCACCCTTGGCGATCCGCTCGCCGACCTTGGCTACCTGGGTGTCTACTGGAGCGATGGCGACGAATCGTCCTCGCTTCGTGCCAACGACCCCACTCCGGCTGGCGGCTTTTTGAGCTACGCCGACGTTGTTGAGATGTACGGCAAGCTCACTGGTCGCGATGTGAGCGATGTTGCCTATTACGTCGCCTTCTCGTGCTGGCGCCTTGCCGTTATCAGCGAAGGTGTGTACGCCCGGTACATGCACGGAGCGATGGGTGATCAGGGCCTCGATCTCGCACCGATGAAGGCCGGAACCGAGGGGCTCGCCGAGCGGGCTCTCGCTGCAGTCAGGAGTTTGTCATGACACACGACCAAACAGCGGTGCTCGAGGGTTGGGCCAAGAGCAGTTTTACCGCAGCCGGATTTACGCGTGATGTGTACCGTCGCGGCTCTGGCCCAGCCGTTGTGGTTGTGCACGAGATTCCTGGTGTCACGCCCGCCGTGGCAGAGTTCGCGAACAACGTTGTCGACGCAGGTTTCACCGTGGTGATGCCGTCACTGGTTGGCACGCCAGGGCGCGGTCCGAGCGGCAGTTACATTGCGAGCTCAATGCTCAAAGTCTGTGTCGCCAAAGAGTTCACCACGATGGCGATGAAGCAGACCTCGCCGATCATTGCGTGGCTACGAGCGCTCGCGCGTTCGCTGCACAACGAACTCGGCGGGCCAGGCGTGGGAGCTATTGGCATGTGCTTCAGCGGTGGGTTCGCGCTGGGCATGATGGTCGACGACATCATGATTGCACCGGTGTTGTCGCAGCCCTCAATGCCGTTTGCTGTCGGCGGTAAAACTCGTGGCGCCGATCTCAACCTGTCGCCCGACGATGCCTTGGCGATTGCCGAACGCGCAGCCCAAGGCTGTCAGGTACTCGGGTTGCGTTTCACCGGCGACAAGCTTGTTGGGTCGCGGTTCGACTCACTTCGCGATCTGTTGGGCGATGCGTTCATTGCGATCGAGCTACCCAGCGCGGCCAAGACCGATCACTCGGTGCTTACCGAGCAGCGTGATGAGCCCAGCGTGCAACGCGTGCTCAGTTTCTTGCAGGACAAGCTGCTGAGCTAAGCCGACCCTTGTTGAGCCCAGTTGGCCCGCCGCCGGGCCAACTGCTTATGCCTTACCCAAGGCCTCGAGCGCTTGCTGCTTGGCGGCTTTGTAGTCGGCCTTGCCATTTGGTGCGCGGGGAACGGCCGATACGAAGATCACTCGCTTAGGTGCCTTGTATCCGGCCAGCTGGCCCTTCACCGAGGCGATGATGGTGGCTTCGTCGATGGTTGCGCCCTCGGCGAGCGACGCTACTGCGGTCACGCATTGGCCGAACTTCTCGTCGTCGACACCCACGACGAGGCAGTCGAGAACACCCTCTGAGCGCTTGACGGCCTCTTCGACTTCTTCGGGGAAGACCTTTTCGCCAGCGGTGTTGATGACCTGGCTGCCGCGTCCGAGCAGTGCCAAACTGCCGTCGGCGTTGACCGTGGCCATGTCGCCTGGAAATGAGTAGCGCACGCCGCCAATCGTGCGAAAGGTACGCGCCGACTTCTCGGGATCTTTGAAGTATCCGAGCGGCACGTTGCCGCCAGCTGCGACCATGCCGGCCTCACCCGAACCGGCAACGACCTCGCGGTCATCGTCGGTAAACACTTTCGTTGTGGGCGATTGGCTGAACTTTGCAGTCTCGATGGGCATGCCTCGCATCGAGATCTGCATTCCCATGCTGCCTTCGCTAGAGCCCATTGCGTCGAGCAACACCGCTTGCGGGATGAGGTCGAGCATCTGCGCTTTCACTTCGGATGTCCACATGACTCCCGACGAGACGACCATCTTGAGCGTTGTTGTGTCGTAGGGCTTGCCGGCCGCAATGGCTGCGTCGAGGGCGCGCACGATGGGCTTGGCAAACGAGTCACCGACGATGACAACGCTGGTTGCCTTTTCGTTCTGAACAGTGTTGAGCAGTTCGTCGCTGTCGAGCGAACGTGATGGCAACGTGATGACGCTGCCACCCATGAGGTGGGGGATGAATGCGCCAAGCCACAAGCCCGTGCCGTGCATGAGCGGGCAGCTGGGAATGCTGATGATCTGATTACCTGCGGCGACGATGCCAGTGACAGCAGATGCCACGAGTGCCGCGTCGGCGATTGGTGCCGCGCCGACCAGTGGGAAACCGCTCGTGATGAAGCCGCCGGTCATGCCGCCCATCGCGTACATCACGCCCTTGGGCATGCCGGTGGTGCCGCC
>CANNMD010000263.1 GCA_947505655.1 Acidimicrobiaceae bacterium
GGCTGCGCTGCACCGCGGTCCAGTAGCTCCACAAGAACGCGAAGATGCCGATGGCAAACAACGCCAACGCCACCACTACCCCGGCGACGCGTGTTGGGTTGTTGAACACCACAGCGGCCACAGCTGACGACACAACGAACACCGCCGTGCCGATGACGTTGAGGCGCACAATGCCACCCGATGAGCTCTGTTCGATGTCGGCTTGCATGGTTTCAATCATGGCAGCGCCCCCAATGATTTACCCAGACGCTGCGCCAGCACGTCGTATGAGAACTCGCGCACTGCACGCTCGCGCCCAGCGACGCCCATCGCTGCGCGACGGGCTGGGTCGTTGAGCAATGATTCGAACGCCTTGGCGACTTTGCGGTGATCGTCTGGCTCGCTGATCACGATGCCGGTCTCGCCGTCGGCAACTGCTTCGGCTGCGCCACCTGAGTTTCCGGCAACCTGCACAACGCCACACGCTGCTGCCTCAAGAAAGACAATGCCGAAGCCCTCTTGCTCGAGTCCGCCCCACCTGTTGCGACACAGCATCGTGTAGATGTCGGCGCAGCCATAGAGCAAGGGAAGATCGTCGTGATCGACACGACCAAGAAACCGCACCGGCGCACCGAGCTCGATGGCGAGCCGTTCGAGCCGTTCGCGATCGCGGCCACCGCCGGCAATGACCAACACAAGGTTGGGGCGCGACTGTTTGAGCAGCGCTACCGCACGAATTGCTGTGTCGAAACCTTTGCGCGGCACGAGTCGGCTGATGCCAACAATGACCTCGGCTGATTGATCGATCGAGAAGTGCTCGCGGGCTGCGTGACGCTGAGCGGCATCGAGCGGGCGAAACCGTTCGGTGTCGACGCCTGGCGCAACCACGGTGATGGGCAACGCGCGTCCGGCCGCACGTTCGGCTTCGGCGGCCGGATAACCGCCGGCGGCAACAATGTGGCGCGCCCGCTTGAGCACATAGCCCAAGGTCTGCTTGCTGGCCGGAATGCGACCCGGCACCGTGACCTCGGCACCATGCAACACAATGTCGTACGGCAACTCGAGCGACGGGCCAACAAGGCCAACCGGAAGCGCCGGGTCGAGCACCACAAAATCGGCGCCGATCTCGCGGGCCATGTCGTTAATGCGTCGCACCATGAGCGGGTGCGGCAAGAGCACCGGCTCGCGCACACGATCGATGCGAAACGCCTGCTGCGCGTCGAAGGCCGCGGCGTTTTCGTAGGGGGTGGTGAGCACTGCAAAGGAATCGGGCGGAAGCCGCCGCCACCACTCCCACAGCAGCGACTGAATGCCACCGATCTTGGGTGGGAAGTCGTTGGTGACCAACAGGTGTTTCATGACGCAGCCGCGACAAGTTCGTCGATGACGATGGGATCGGTGTCGGTGAAGGCAAGCATGTGATGGCAACCAAGTTGGGCAGCGGCCCACACGGCGTGGGCACGAAGCATTGGCTCGGAATCAACAAGGTACCGCTGCAGCACTGCGCCAACGCGCACATCGGTGCCGTCACCAACGTTGCCGAGGGCAATGAGCGCATTGCGACGCAACCACATTGGGTTGCGATCGGCGAGATACCAACGGCCATACGAATCGATGAGCGCATCGTCGGATGCTTCGAGCATGTCGAGCAAGGGCACCCACGCCTGAATGTGTTTCGACTCGTTGACCGATGTCTTGCGCTCGAAACGCACCGTAGGCGGACACACGATCTGGCACTCATCGCACCCGTAGATGCGATCGCCAAGGGCGGCGCGAAACTGCCGCGGAAACACACCCGGGCGCTGCAACAACCACGCCAAGCAACGCCCAGCATCGACCACACCTGGCGCCACAATGGCCGCCGTTGGACAGCCATCGATGCATCGCTGGCATGATCCACAACCGTCGGCCACGGGAGCCGTAGCAACAGGCAATGGTGCCGTGGTGATGACCGAACCGAGCACAAAAAAGCTTCCGGAGCCTGGCAACAAAATGTTGGCGTTCTTGCCGAACCAGCCGAGACCTGCGAGCCACGCGGCTTCACGATCGACAACCGAATTGTCGTCGGCAAATGCAACTGCTTTGAAGCCGTCAGAACGCAGCCGTTCGACAATGGCCTTGAGTGCGATGCGTAGCGGTTCGTAATGATCGACCCACGCGTAGCGAGCCACCGAGCCAATGGCGCCAGCTGGCCGATCGGGCTCGCTGAGCACGTAGCTACGCGCGGCTACCACCATTGCTTGAGCGCCCTTGACCGCGGCATTGGGGTCGGTGGAGCGAATGGGATTTCGATATGTGAATTGCATTGAGTCGGCGAGCCCAGCCTGCTTACGCACGATGAGCGAGTCACGAGCCCGTTGCATTACCCCTGCAGGAGCGATGCCCACATGATCGGCCCCAAACTTAAGACCGATGGCGCGCAGAACATCGACGTAGCGGTCGTCGATAGGTTCAGAGGTTTGCTGCGGCCGCACGATGGCGAAGCGTAGGCACCAAACCAGCTTCTGCAAACAAACGAACCGCACGCTGCTCGGCGAGGTCGAACACAACAGCGGTGTGTTCGGCGGGTTCGCAGAAGAAAGTGACCACACAATCGGAGCACGCCGAGGTGGCACGCATCACGCAATCGTCGCAGCTGATGATGAGGTTCTTCATTGTTCGCTCCACAGTGTTGTCCGGTTCTTGTTTTGACAACACCATGACAAAGGGGTGCTACAGAGTTACTCAGTTGCCCTTCACCGGTCGCCCGCCAAGCGCCAACAACGTGTCGGATGACAGCACATTGGCACCAGCGTTGCGCACGTCGGTCACGATGGCTTGGTCGTTGGTGACCACAACAAGAGGCGTCTTCGATGGCAACGCAGCGACCTCGGCCCGAATGACATCGTCGGCGATCACACCCGCTGGCGAGAACTGCACCCGGACCAGTCGACGACCAGCAAAAGCTCCGACCACATCGGCACCATCAAAGATCACGTGGATATCGGTGCCGAATCGGCGGCTGATGTCTTCGAGGGTCTCGATGCACACCTTGCGTTGGTCAGCGAGTTCGAGCTTGGGCCACGCCAGCTTGGCAACGTTGTAGCCATCGACAATCACGCGCACATGGGGGGTCTTCAGCAGGTGCTGAGCCACGGCCACGGTGTCGCCGAACATGCCACCCGGAATCGCAATCGGCTTGCGCTTGAGTCCTCGTGGGTTTGCCGGACCTGGAGTAGTTGGCGCTGGCGTGGCCACCGGCAGATCCGCCAACAGTGCGCCA
>CANNMD010000264.1 GCA_947505655.1 Acidimicrobiaceae bacterium
CTTCAATCGCTCAGCAGGGTTGTCGTGTTATCGCCCCGGCCATGCCTGGCTTTGGTGGCACGCACGAGATCCCAGCGCGCGACTTCTCGATTGCTGGCTATGCGCGTTGGGTTGCAGATCTGCTCGACGCGCTTGAAGTCACCGAGCCGGTTGTTGTCGTGGGCCATAGCTTTGGCGGTGGCGTGGCCATTCGGTTGGCGCATGATCACAGCGATCGGGTGCGTTCGATGGTGTTGGTCAACTCGGTTGGCGGATCTTCTTGGCGCAAGGGCCATGTGCTGCGATCGATCGCCGAGCGTCCGCTGTGGGACTGGGGCCTGCACTTTCCTGGCGACGTGTGGCCTCTTCGCCAAGCGCGACGCGTGCTGCCGGTGATCGCCGAAGACTTCCTTCCGAATCTTGTGCGCAACCCGCGCGCGATCATCAAGGTGGCCAACTTGGCGCGCCGCGCCGATCTGCGCAGCGAACTCGAAGCGCTACGTGAAGCCGGCAAGCCGATCACCATTTTGTGGGCGGCGCGTGACGGCATCATCCCGCGTGAATCGTTCGAAGCGCTGTGCGTTGCGGCGGGTGTCCAAGGAACCGTGGTCGAGGGTTCGCACTCGTGGCTGCTCGCTGATCCCGTGCAGTTTGGCGAAGTGATCACCAACGACATGAACGTCGCCAAGCTCGCTCGCGAACTTGATCAGAAGGTGCCACCAAAGCGGCGCCGTGGCCTACGCCGTGTGAGCACCCTCATCGGCACCACCAACGACGGGAAGCCTGGGCCCGCCAATCCGTAGATCGTCGCGTCGGCGAGTGATGCCGCGTGCATCAAGTTCGGCAGCGAGCGGCAACGCATGCTTGCGAGTAGAGCCGGTGACATCGCGGAATTGGGCGACGGTAAATCCGTCGGGACTTTCTGCAAGCAACGCAGCTGCCGCGTGCGCAGCGTCGTCGATGGTTTGCGGATGAAAGTAGATGCCGTCGCGTTCGACCACGCGCGCGCTGCGAATCAGTAGTCGCAGTTCGGTTTTGTCCACGTTGGTTGCATCGGGTGGGGTGAATCGGCCAGCCAACAACGCAGCCACAAACGGATGGTCGGCGAGCGGGTCACGAACCTCGGCCTCGCGAGCGCGGCCGTTATCGATGTCGACGGTGTCGATGGTTGCTAACACCGCGCGCTCGCGATCATCGAGCGAGGCGATGTCGAGACCCAACGGGCCAGCAGTGCTCACACGCTCGAGCACCGAAGCGCGCAACGCATCAACCGCCCCCGCGGTGACAACCCATTGGCCGATGGTGGCCTCAAGCCGCTCGCCGGTGAGCAGCACAAGTTCGTCGACAGTGACCCAGCCGCGTTCGGCGATGACACGGTTGATGTCGCGGTTGGGGCGAGCCTTCGACGCAGGCAGCACGGGTGCGATGTCGAGCACTTCGCCGCCGCCAACAGTTTCGTTTCGGCCCGATTCACGCAGGATGAAACGGTCGCCTGGGAGCAGTGGCAACGCCTCGGGTAGATGCAGGCGAATGAGCCCGTTGGCGCCGGGCTGGATGGCTTCGTCGCCGAGCACACGGAGCTTCACGGTGAACTCACCAGAGCCGATGTAAGCCACGTACGCGCCACGACGAGACACCTCGTGCTCCAGGCGCTCGAGCACGTGCAGCGACGCATCAAATCGGTTCGTGGGCCGCCACTGCTTGGGGTGCACTACGGCGTCACCGCGACTCACCTCAGTGTGCTCAACGCCTGACAGGTTGAGCGCTACGCGGTTGCCGGCACCGATGTATTGCATCGTGCTGCCCAGACTCTGAATGCTGCGCACGCGCACGTCGTCGTGGCGGGATCCCACTGCCACTCGATCGTCTACTTGCAGCGAACCGTCGGTGAGGGTTCCGGTGACCACGGTGCCGCTGCCCTTGGCCGCGAAGACTCGGTCGACCCACAGCCGTGGGCGTTCTCTGTCGATGGCCTGTGGGGTGGTTGCCACCAAGGTGTCGAGAGCATCGCGCAACTCGTCGAGGCCTGCGCCAGTTGGTGCTGAGACACCGATGATTGGAGCGTCGGCCAAGAAGGTGCCGGCAACGTGATCGAGCACTTCGAGCGTCGCGATGTCGCGCCATTCGTCGTCGACCAGATCTACCTTGGTCAGCGCAATCACGCCGTGGCGCGCCCCGAGCAGTTCGAGAATGCGCAGATGCTCTTCACTCTGCGGCTTCCATCCTTCGGTGGCCGCAACCACGAACAGGCACGCATCGATACCGCCCACACCGGCGAGCATGTTGCGCAGAAAACGAATGTGTCCGGGAACGTCGATGAAGCTGATGCCCTCGCCGGATGGCAACACCGCATGGGCGAAGCCGAGGTCGATGGTGAGCCCGCGTCGCTTCTCTTCGGCAAAGCGATCTGGGTCGGTGCCCGTAAGCGCCAGAACCAGCGAGCTCTTGCCGTGGTCAACGTGACCCGCGGTGGCAATAACGCGCACTGGTGTCTAGCCCAATGTCCGCAAGGCGTCGATCACGATGCGGTCGTCTTCGGGATCGACGCTGCGCAGATCGATGAAGGTGCGACCCTCGCGAACTCGGCCAACAACTGGGGTGGTGTAGCCGCGCAGCGCAGCGAGGTGATCGCCAACGAGCACCACACCGAATGAGGGCATGCTGATGCCCGGTGCAGAACCTGCGCCCGGCAGCGCTTGCATTTCTTCGCCAGAGCCAACGCCAGTCGCAGCGCAGATTGCTGTGGCGCGGTCACGCAGTTGCTGCATTGGTGCGGCCACCATCCGCCAGAACGGAATCGTTGTCGCGGCTGACTTATCGAGATAGGCCAACGCCGTGGTTTGCAGGCTCGACAACACCAGGCCACCGGGTCGCAGCGCGCGGGCAAGCGGATGGCGTGCACATGCAGCAACGAGATCGCGCCGGCCAACGATGATGCCGGCCTGGGGACCGCCGAGCAGCTTGTCGCCGCTGAAGGTGACCAGCGCGGCGCCGTGCTCGAGGCTCTGCTTGGCTGCAGGTTCGTTGGCAAGCCATGCGGGCGGATGGCCGCTGAGCCATGGACAGTTCGAGTCGATCAGGCCGCTGCCGATATCGGCCACAACGGGCACAGACAGCGTTGCGAGTTCGGCGACGGTGGTCTCTTCGACGAAGCCGTCGATACGAAAGTTCGAGGGATGCACCTTCATGGTGAGTGCGATGTCGGCACCTTGGCGAGCGATGGCCTTCGCGTAATCACTGAGCCGA
>CANNMD010000265.1 GCA_947505655.1 Acidimicrobiaceae bacterium
GGGCTTGCCGTGTTCGGCACGTGTGCCGGCATGATTTTGTTGGCTGCCGAGGTGCTCGACGGCCGCGCCGATCAGGTGAGCTTCGCCGCTATCGACATCACGGTTCGTCGTAATGGTTACGGTCGACAGCTGGACAGTTTCGAAGCTGATATCGAGGTACCCAAGCTCGAGTCACCGTTTCATGCAGTGTTTATTCGGGCGCCCAAGGTCGAGCGATTGGGCGCCGCCGTCGAGGTTATAGCCTCGCACGAAGGTGTACCGGTGCTCGCTCGTCACGGTTCTGTTTTCGTGGCTTCCTTTCACCCTGAGCTCACACCCGACTATCGTCTGCACTCGCTGTTCCTTCAGGAGGTTTAACCATGTCCGGTCATTCAAAATGGGCGACAATCAAGCACCAAAAAGGTGCCAAGGACAAAGCTCGTGGCAAGCTGTTCAACAAGATCGCGCGCATCCTCGAAGTGGCCGCACGCGACGGCGGCGGTGACCCGTCAAGCAACGCTGCGTTGCGAACTGCCATCCAAAAGGCCAAGGCCGGACAGATGACAAACGACGCCATCGATCGCGCCATCAAACGCGGCACCGGCGCCGACGACGGCGGCACCTACGAAGCCATCATGTACGAGGGCTACGCGCCTGGCGGCGTGGCGATCTTGGTCGACACGCTCACCGATAACCGCAACCGCACCGGTTCCGATGTTCGCAACATTTTTAACAAGCTCGGCGGCAGCTTGGCCGAGCCCGGCGCTGTGGGCTGGCAGTTCAGTCGTAAGGGCGTCATTATTGTCGATGGCGCAGTTGCTGAAGACGAGGTGATGATGGCAGCGCTCGACGCTGGCGCCGACGACGTCGCCCGCGACGGCGACGAATGGCGCGTCACGTGCACGCCGAACCATGTGTACGACCTTCAAGCTGCTCTCGAGGCTGCCGGACTCGTCGTGCGCTCGGCCGAGAGCACAATGGTTTCGTCGATCACCATCGAAGTTACCGACGCTGCTGATGCGCGTAATATTCTGCGCATCATGGACGCCTTCGAAGACAACGACGACGTGCAAGATGTGTATAGCAACTTCGATATCTCCGATGAACTAATGGAGGCCGTGAGCGCATGAGCATTGGCATTGGCATTGGCGATAAGGCACCCGACTTCACACTGAGCGGCACGGGCGAAGCAAGCTATTCGCTGGCGGCATACCGTGGCCAGCCGGTTGTGCTCGTGTTCTATCCGGGCGATGACTCTTCGGTGTGCACGAAGCAACTCAACACCTACAACGACGACCTCGACGAGTTCTCAGCTGTTGGTGCTCAGGTCTTGGCAATCTCAGCGCAAAGCGTGAGCAGTCACGACAAGTTCAGCGGCAAGCACGGATTCAAGTTTCCGCTGCTGGCCGATCCCGACAAGACTGTGGCGTCGGCGTACGGCACGTTGGGCCCGCTTGGTTTCCCGCGCCGCAGTGTGTTCGTTGTCGATGCACAGGGCGTCGTGCGCTACGTGCATCGCGCCATCGCTGGCCTCACGTATCGGCCGGTCAATGAACTGGTCGACGCAGTTCGCGCTGCTCAGGCGTAACGCACAAACTGCAGTCGCTAGCCGCCCACGACGCTGTCGCTCACGCATGGGCCGTCGCACGGAATCGAGATCTTGCCGGTGAGCAAGAATTCAAGCGCCAACTGAATCACGCGCGGCTCGCTCGAGCCTTTGCCGTGAGGGTCTTCGCCAAACTCGGGATCGGTTGGAGGCAGATTCACCGTTGGCGGTGCTGGATTGCCGTAATCCCACTGCACAACGATTGATCGATCGACGTCCTTGTCGGTGATCGCATCGATACCGAAAAACGGATTCACATCGGGGCTTCGGGCTGCACGCAGCGCAGGGGAGTGCACGCCTGCATTGATGGTTCGGGCCAATACTTCGGTGGACACGTTCGTGACCTGGTGATCGCCAAACGCTTCGATCATCACGATCTTCTTTGGTGAGATTCCTGGATACGTGTTCTGCGTGAGATGTTGCGCGTAACCGTTGTTCTCGCCGCGATCCCACAGCAGTTGCACAAGTTGCAGCGCGATGACTCGATCGATATCGCCCGTGTACGAAACGTTGAAGACGGATTCGAATTCGGGCCAGTCAGACGACCGGGGCAGCAGCAGTGAGTAGTTGATGCCAGGAACGCCGAGCACCACGTTGGTCCATTCGGTGGAGATCGCTGACGCAGCGCCACCCAGAATGCCGCCTTGGCTGTTGCCAAGCAGGGTGGTCTTGCCGGGAGCAATCAGCGGTTCATTCGTGGCACTTTGGAAGCTGACGTTTGATGCAAACCCATCGGCAGCGTTGATGGTGCGCCCAAGGAATTGCATGTTCAGCAGTCCTTGCTGCAGGCGATCAGCCTGCTGCCTAAAATTGCTCATATCGCCGAGGATCCCGGCCAGGTTGCCAATGTCTTCGGTGGACATGCCGATCCAGTCACTGCCGCACAGTGATAGCGACCCCTGCTCGACCACGCCACGAAGACCGTTGATCTCTTCACGCGAGCCCAACAAGCCGTGGCCATACACCACCACAGGAGTAGGCGCTGATGGCGCGATTGGCACGAGGCACAGGAACGGCGCAACGAAATCTGGCTGGCTCTCGCTGCGCAGCGGCAAACCATCGGATCCGAGGTCGAACGACGAGCCGGGTGCGCCGGTGCCAGAGAGGTAATTGGGGACCGAATAGGTACCGCGAATGGTGCGCACGGTGCCCTCATCGACGCTTGACTCAATGCTGAACACCGGTGCGGTCGTTCCTGCGGATTCGTAGGCGTCGTTACGCATGTGCATCAACCGCTCCGACAAACTCTGCGCGCTTGCGACCGTGAAGTCCCAAGCCATGTAGAGCGTTGAGGCGTCAGCGCCTGCAGCGGTGGCTTCGGCGACGACACCCTGAAGGTGCGCTGCTCGGTCGGGTGTTTCTGCGCTGATCAACGCGTCGGTAAACGACTGCGGCGCCGCAATCGGGCCAGTTGCCGACTTCAGATTCTGTAGCACCACGACATAGCGATGACCTTCGAGAAGTGAGCTGGCGGGGTGGATCATGAGCAGCCGCTGGTCGTCGTTCTCTGCGTGGGCATCAAATTCGGCCCAGTACGGCGTGCGCTCGTTGGTGGTTGCGTCAAGCAGCACGATGGGCGCATCGCCTTCGAGCGACTTCGCAATAAAGGTGCTGGGGGCA
>CANNMD010000266.1 GCA_947505655.1 Acidimicrobiaceae bacterium
ATCTCCGCAAGAGTGTCGTCAACGCCACCGCGTTGGCAGCGATGGCCGTAGAACTCGACATCGGTAGCTGCCTGTTGTTGGGCAAGGGCGAGTCGTTCGCTGGCGGGCGGGCCAAGCCCTCGATTCTCAGCGATGCGCTTGAGGCTGTGCTCGGTGCCATCTATCTCGATGCAGGGTCCGGGGCCGCGTACGAGTTTGTCGAGCGCGTGCTTGGCGAACGACTGCTGCTTGCAGTGAAGCAATTGCATCGCCTCGATTACAAGACCTTGCTGCAAGAGATCGTGGTTCGCGAGTTCGACGCGGCACCCGTGTACGTCATTCGCGAAGAAGGCCCCGATCACGCCAAGCAGTTCTTTGCCACCGTGATGATCTCCGGACAGCAGTGGGGCGAGGGCACCGGAACCTCGAAAAAACAGGCCGAGCAGGTCGCCGCGATGGTGGCATGCGACAGCCTGTCTGCGGACAACGACTAATGCCCGAGCTTCCCGAAGTAGAGACGGTTCGGCGCGGACTTGAGCAACGCTTTGTCGGACGACTCATCGAGCGCGTCGAGGTAGGCCGCGAGCGCACGGTGCGGCGCACCTCGCGCCTTGCCGTCATCGATGGCCTCACCGGAGTCACCGCAACTGCGGCGCAGCGGCGCGGCAAGTACCTCATCTGCCCGCTCGATAGCGGGGATTCGATGATGATTCATCTGCGAATGAGCGGCAGGGTGCTGATTGATCCGGTGTCGTCGCCGCGTCCGTTGCACACCCATGTGGTGCTGCATCTCGCTGGCCCCGAGGCCGAAGAACTTCGCTTCGTGGATCCGCGCACGTTTGGTGAGGTCGTTGTGTACGACCCCGAAAACGCTGCCGTCGAGATGCCCGAGCTTGGTCGCCTCGGTATCGACCCCATCACCGACGGCCTCAGCCGATCGCAACTCGCAGCGCTTGTTGGTGGTCGGTCGCGGCAACTGAAGGCGCTGCTGCTCGATCAGAGCATGATCGCCGGCATCGGCAACATCTATGCCGACGAGACGCTGCATGCTGCCCGATTGCGTCATGACCGGCTGAGCAACTCGCTGCGGCCGGTTGAGATCACCCGCTTGCATCACGCCATCCACGACACGCTCAATGCCGCCATCGCAGCAGGCGGGTCGACGCTGAAAGACACGCAATACGTAGATATCGGCGGTCAGGGTGGCTGGTTTCAGGTCTCGCATCGCGTGTACGACCGCGAGGACCAGCCGTGCCTCACGTGCGGGCGTGCGGTGATTCGCCGGGTGATCGCCGCTGGTAGATCAACATGTTTTTGCCCTCGCTGCCAGAAATAGGGCGTGTTCGGGGGTGCCGGTACATGTCACTGGGACCTCGAGGTGTCGTATCGACTAGCGTGCCGTCTTGCCGTGTTCCTTAAAGCATTGACCCTCAAAGGCTTCAAGTCGTTCGCCGATACCACCGTGATGCAGCTCGAACCGGGCGTCACGGTTGTGGTCGGTCCGAACGGCTCGGGCAAATCCAACGTTGTCGACGCCATTGCCTGGGTTCTCGGGGCACAGGCGCCCAGTGCTGTGCGCAGCCAGAAGATGGACGACGTCATCTTTGCGGGTACCGCAAAGCGGCCAGCGCTCGGTCGTGCCGAGGTCATTCTCACGCTCGACAACTCCGCTGGGCTGTTGCCCATCGAGTTCACCGAAGTCACCATTAGCCGCACGCTGTTCCGCACCGGCGAAAGCGAATACGCCATCAACGGCATTTCGTGCCGCTTGCTCGATGTGCAAGAACTGCTCAGCGACGCTGGCGTTGGTCGCCAACAGCATGTGATCGTGAGCCAGGGTCAAATTGACGCAGTGCTCAACGCCCGCCCCGAAGATCGCCGCGCGATCATCGAAGAGGCCGCTGGCGTCTTGAAGTACCGCAGGCGTAAAGAGAAGGCCGAGCGCCGTCTCGATGCCACCGAAGCCAGCCTGCTGCGCGTGCAAGACCTGCTGCGCGAGGTTCGCCGTCAGTTGCGTCCGCTCGAGCGTCAGGCCGAAGCAGCCCGCCGCCATGGTGGGCTGGTCGAAGAACTGCAAGCGCTGCGCGTGTTCTTGTCGGGTCGTGAGATCGCGTCGTTGCGCACACGGCTCACGTCGCTTGCTGGCGACAAGATCTCCAGTGGCGATGCCGAAAAGCAGTTGCGCACCGAGCTCAGCCGGCTCGACACCGATGTGCTCAGCGCCGAGGCCGAACTCACGGCTCGCGGCGACACCGACATCAGCGACGAACTGGTGCGGGTCGAGCAGTTGCGCGAACGGGCCCGTGGCTTGTCGGCCGTGCTTGTCGAGCGCCGTCGCTCGATGGAGCGTGACCGCGGTCAGCTGATGAACGCCGGTGTCGTGGCCAACCTCGAAAACGACGCCGCTCGTTTCTCGGCCGAGCTCGAAGCTGTCACACTCGAGCTGTCCCAACTCGAACCTGCTGCCGAGGCGCTTGCCGCCGAAGAAGAAGCGTTCCAGAGCGAGCGCCACGAGACGATGACCGTGCTGCAAGCCACATCGTCCTCGGCAACCGCAGCGAGTGCCGCTGCCGAGGTTCGTGGCGAGCTTCGTTCGCTGCGTGCCGGTCTCGATCGTGGCGACAACGAGCTGCGCCGCCAGACGAGCCGACTCGAAGCGCTGCGTCAACGGCTCGAACGTCTCGACGCCGACGCCGATCGTCTCAAGGCCGAATGCGAGCAGTCACAAGACGTTGAGGCGCCGCTGGTGGCCGAGGTCGAAACCGCCGAGAGTCGTCGCCTTACCGCCGATGCGTTGGCCGAGACGCTGAACACATCACGTCAGGCGGCCGCCGAAGAACTGTCCCGCTGGCGTGCTCGCTCAGATGCACTGCAGTTGGCACTCGACAGCGCACGTGCCCGCGCCGGTGCCGAGCGCCTGGCCAATCTTGATGGCGTGGTCGGCACCTTGCTCGAACTGGTCGAGATCGATGCCGGTTGGGAAGCCGCTGCCGAAGCAGCGATGGGCGAGGCCCTGCTGGCCGTCGTCGTTGCCAATCCCAAGGCCGCCCGCAACGCGCTCGAGTCACTTCGTTCGTCGAAGACCAGCGGCGCCGTGATTGCGTTGGGCGCAGCTGTGGTTGCTGTTTCCACTCCGCCATTTGGCGAGCCAATTCGTGCACATGTTCGGGCCCACGCCCACGGGCATCGCGCCGAGATCGAAACCTTGCTCGACACGCTG
>CANNMD010000267.1 GCA_947505655.1 Acidimicrobiaceae bacterium
CTCGCAGTACATCATCCCCGTGGTCAACGGATCGACTTCGCCCGACATCAGCAGCGCCGCGATGTCATCGAGCAGGCGCAGTCCCTCGTCGAATCGACCGTCAAGGATCACGAGTCGGGCAAGAGCCACCCTGCCGATAACGACCGCCGGGGCGACGCCAAGTCGGGTGCCGAGATCGACCGCGATTTCGGCCTGCTCGCGAGCTGATTGCATGTCGCCGCACATGAATCGCTCGTAGGTTCGAACCATCGCGATGAGCGCGTGCGGAGCCGTCTCGTGCGTGCCCTCTAGCAGTACTTCGGCTCGGCGGAGCCAACCCCGCACCGGCGCCATCAGACCGGTATCGATCATCAAAAACATCGCCAGAGTGGCTGCGGCCCGAGCTGCCTCTGACTTGTCGCCTTGGGCGATGCGGAGGCTATATAAGTCTTCCCAAGCCGAGATCGCATTCTCGTAGTTGCCGTTGCCATAGGCCGCTTGAGCGCGCAGCTCGAGGCCGAGTGCCGACGCGCCGAGGTCGCCACTGCTGTCGAGCAGGTCGAGTGCTTGTTGCCACTCGCCCCGCTCAACGGCCGAGCGGGCCTGATCGAGGCCAACTTCATTACTCATCAAACATGTCTCCGGCGCCCGCCCTACCAGTGGTCTCGCAGATTTCTTGTCGCATTGTGACACAGATTGTCACGCCTTCCGTATGGCAATCAACCAAACAAACAACACAGAAAGCGGACAACACAATGCGTCTCTCGAAAGAGCTCATCCCTACGAAGATCGACATTCCGGGCGCCAAGGCACGCCAACTCTCCGACTTCGGGACCGCCTACGGCGTGCTGGGCGTCGAGTACTTCAGCATGGGGGCCGGCGTCGACCTGGCGCCGCTGCTCGAGGGCCTCAAAGGCGACGTCTGCCACTCCCCCCACTGGGGCTACATGATCTCGGGCGACCTCGTGGCGAGCTACGCCGATGGTTCCACCGAAAACTGCGTGGGCGGCGATGTCTTCTACTGGCCAGCCGGCCACTCAATCCGCGTGAACGAAGATGCTGAGATCATTCTGTTCAGCCCCCAGCACGAACACCTTGAAGTCATCGGGCACATCGCCAAGAAGCTTGGCGTTGCCTGAGAGCCGACTCGTTTAGAGCGAGGGGAACTGCAGGCGCAGATCGCGCTTGAGGATCTTGCCGGACGCGTTGCGTGGAATCGAATCGACGAAGCGCACCGCAACCGGAGTCTTGAACCGAGCAAGCTTGCCATCGCAAAAGGCGAGCACCGTCTTCTCGTCGAGTTCGGGGTCCTTGCGCACCGCGATCGCAATTGCGCTCTCGCCCCACTTCTCTGACGGCACACCAATGACGGCTGCATCGGCAACGCCGGGGCATGACAACAACAGGTTCTCGATCTCGGCGGGGTACACGTTCTCGCCACCGGTGATGATCATGTCTTTGAGTCGGTCCTGAATGAAGATGAAACCTTCGTCGTCGCGGATACCCATGTCGCCCGAATAGAACCATCCGTCGCGAATGCTCTCGGCGGTGGCCTCGGGACGATTCCAGTAACCGGTCATGATGTGGTCGCCGCTGATGATGATCTCGCCCGACTCATTGTCATCGCACTCTGATCCATCGAGGCGCACCACTTTGACTTCGGTGTGAAAGAAGCTCTTGCCGGTAGAGCCCGCTTTGCGGATGGCGATGTCGGGCGTAGTCACGCAGGCAGGTCCGCACGTTTCGGTGAGGCCGTACACCTGATGGATGTCGATGCCCATCTCGAGGTACTGATGGATGAGCGTGACCGGCACGGGTGCCGCACCGCTGAGGAACCAGCGCACCGATGACTTGTCGTGCTTGGCTGGGTCGTAGGTGACCCGCATTGCCTGCAGCATCGCGGGCACAAGCAGAGCGTTGTTGATGCGTTCTTCGGTCACCAGCTCCCACGCCTTCATCGGATCGAACGAGCGCATCAGAATCTGAGCGAGGCCGCGATAGGTGGTGATCATCGCCGGGCTCAACGCACCCACATGGAACAGCGGCATCGGGTTGAGATAGCGGTCGCCAACGCAGAAGTCGCTCGTGGCATTGAGCGTGAGCAATGCGGCCATCTGAGTGTTGTGCGTGTGCATCACACCCTTGGGTAGCCCCGTGGTTCCCGAGGTGTACATGATGTACAACAGGTCGTCGTGGAACGCCGAGACGGTTGGCTCGGTGCCTGGCTGATGATCGACGAGGCTGGTGAACTCGCTGGCAAACGATGGTGTCGTGTCGGCCGAACCGACGTGAATCCACTGGGCGACATCGGTCTTGTCGCCACGCGATTGCAGCTCAACAACCGACGCCAGAAACTCTTCGCCATAGAACAACACCGTGGTGCCCGAATCTTTGAGAATGAACTCAAGCTCGTTCGGCACGAGGCGCCAGTTCAGCGGAACCACGACACCACCGATCTTGGCGATTGCAAAGAAGGCCGTGAGGAACTCGTGCGAGTTCATCATCAGCAGCGCCACTCGGTCGCCCTTGTTCACCGTCGACGAGATCGCGTGAGCCACTTGGTTCGAGCGGGCATTCAGTTGCTCATACGAAAACCGTCGACCGGCGGCCACGTCGTAGAGCGCTTCGAGATCAGGGTTGATGTACGCGCGCTTGGTGAGAACTTGACCGATGTTGACCTGCATGAAAGACATTTTGGCATAGCTCGCTCATCACTGAGAACTTGTACAGTCGTTCCATGTCACAGCTTGTTTCTGTCTCCCGAGATATCGCCGCTAGCCCCGAAACAGTGTGGGCACTCGTTTCTGATCTGCCTCGAATGGGCGAATGGTCACCCGAAAACCAAGGTGGTGCATGGGTCAAAGGCGCCACGCACGCCGCTGTTGGAGCTCGCTTTGCGGGATCGAACAAGAACGGCAAGAAGAAGTGGAAGACCGTTGTTGAGGTGAATGTCTGCGACGCGCCAAAGAAGTTGTCGTTTGGGCTGATGTTGCTCGGCAAAGACTGGTGCGACTGGATCTACGAAATCGAACCAACAGCCACTGGTTGTCGCGTGACCCATAGCTGGGCTGACCACCGCAAAACATGGCACGACCGCTTAGGCAAGGTCGTCAGCGGCGTTTCAGACCGAGCAACGCACAACCGAGCGAATATGGAAATCACGCTCGCTGCTCTCGCTACCGCAGC
>CANNMD010000268.1 GCA_947505655.1 Acidimicrobiaceae bacterium
AGAACAAGTGGGCTGAAGTCACACGGGCGAAGTGACGAACGGCCCTATTCATCCTCAGACCCTCAGGCATACCTTGGTTCTCAAGTAGTTCGGTCTTCCGGCCGACTCCGTTGAGGGAGCTACATGCCGCACATGACTGAAGCCGAGTCAAACAACGCGATCGCAGATCGCTTGCCGACTGTCACTCCACTCGGTACCCCGCTCGACTGGGCGTGGCTCCGCGGGGCACCAAGCGAATGGGGTGTGCGCCCAAAGCCCGGCCCTCGCGGGCTCACCATGAACGACATTTCTGTCGGCACCTACGGTGATGTTCCCGAGCACGCCGAGCGGCGCAGCATGGCTGGCCGAGGCTCAACGGTCGAAGGCGATGTACCCGATATGGGCTACATCCTCAACAAGAAATCTGATGTCTGGGCTGACAACGTTCGCGAGCTCTACGAAGAGGCCGTCGCCCGTCAGTGGTCGGCCACCCGCGACATTCCGTGGGGAGACCTACGCGAGTTGCCATCCGATATGGAACACGCTGTGTGTCAGGTGTTCACCACGCTGACCGAGATCGAGATGATCGCTGCTGACCTGCCGGCCAAGTGGATGTGGCGGATGAACCACGACTACCTCGAAGCCAAGATGTTTCTGTGCACGCAGATCATGGACGAGGCCCGCCACGCCGAGGTGTTCCGTAAGCGAGCACTCGCCAATGGCGGCGGCCTGCTGTATTCGCGATCAAGCGGCGAGAACCTGTTGCGCTCGATTCTCGAAGCCAAGACCTATACGCAGGCAACGGCGCTGCTGCATTTGCTCGGCGAGGGTTTCATCCTCGACATCTTCCGGATGGGTGAGTTGATTGCACCGTCGCCGGTAGAGAAGAAGATCTTCCGCATGGCGATGCAAGACGAAGCACGCCACGTTGCCTACGGCACGATGCACCTTCGCTACGCCGTTGAGAACGACCCCGATGTTGCTGAAGAGATTCACGAAGCACTCGATCATGGCGAAACGTTGCTGGCCACCTTTGGTACCAACGCCGACTTCGGCTCTGCGTTGGCGTACCTGCTCGGTGGCGGCGAAGAGCACATCGAGACCAAGGGCTTCCCGCTGCAAGAAGAGATGCAACGCCATCAGTTCACGTCGTATCTCTCGCGCTGCGAGCGCGCCGGAATTAGCCGCGTCGCTCGCACCAAGCTTCCACTCGACCTACTGGGCATTGACCTGTCCAAGGTTCACGGCGCTTCGACATCGGCGGCCTAGATGCACACCACAACCGCAATAGACGCAACCTCGCTCGTGCTGTACGAGCAACTCGCCCGCCGAATGAATCATCTCGAGGAGCACTTCCGCTTACTTGGTGAAGCAGACATGACCGTGGCCATAGTGGTGAAAGCCCCTGCCTACACCTTCACGGTGCAGCTCGTCTTTGAAGAGCTCCGCTGCGAAGGTGTCGATGTAGTCACGTCAGACGAGGCGAGGCTTGCCGACTTTCAACTCGTGGGAGACCTGGCGTCGTGGAACGCGATGTTCGACGACATCGTTACCAACGGCGCCGCTTCGGGCGATTTCACGATCAACAGCTTGGCCCTACGCGGCAACCGCATCAGTTGCGAAGGCGCCGACCCGATGGGCCTCGACAAGTTCAGCCGTTTCAACCAGACGCTGCAAGATTTCCTTGACGGCGCAGCACACCTTGACCTCACGAGGAGTACCGAATGAATCCGCCCATTTGCTCGACGTGCAAGCAGCCGATCGACCGAGCGCTCGACCTTCCATACGGATGGTGGGAGTGGAACGGCATGCGCTACGTGCTGCACACCGCATCGCAAGGTGTCGATGTTGCGCCGTGGGTTCATGCCGATTGCATGAACCAGCTAGGCGATTTTCATCCTGCCGACTACACAATTCTGCCCTGACCCTTATCAAGCAGACCGACAAGCTGGAGATACAACCGTGAGCCATAGCGTTCTTGAAGATTTGTGCATCGGTTGCGGGGCGTGCGATTACTCGTGCCACACCGGCGCACTCACCAAGACCGACAGCTTTCTGGGTCTGTTCGTGATCGATCCGTTCACTTGCGACGACTGCGCTGTCTGCGTCGACAAGTGTCCGGTAGAGGCGATCGTGCACGACCCCACCTGGCCGACATGCCACGGAACCGGATGCCCGCTCACCTCACAGCGACTCGCCGACGTTGAGTGCGCGATCTGGCAACAGCGCTGCCCGAGTTGCGGTTCGACACTTTGGCGACACGACGATGGGGCTTGGGGTTGCAGCACCTGCGATCAGGGTTCGAAAGTGCATTGTCCGAAGGACCGCATGTTGGCCATCACCGACAAGCCGGCGAACGCTGGCGAGGCCTAGCCAGGCAAACGCCCGGCCAGCACCTCAGTTACCGAAGTCCCACCCGTCGCCCTTGGCGTACTGACCAAGCACGTTCTTGGCAATGAGAATCTTGTGCACCTCGTCGGGACCATCGGCGATGCGCAGCGTGCGAGCACCCATGTACATGCCGGCAAGCGGAAGGTCGTTGGAGACACCGGCCGCACCCCACACCTGAATCGCACGATCGGCGACTCGCGAATACGCGGCGGGCACAAAGATCTTGATGGCCGAGATGTCGGTGCGTGCACCTTGCAAGCCTTGATCGATCTTCTCGGCTGCGTGAATGGTCATCAGGCGCGCCGCCTGAATGTCGATGTAGCTGTCGGCGATGAAGCCCTGCACGAACTGCTTGTCTTGCAAGAGTCCGCCGTGCACTTCGCGGGTGGTGGCACGCTCGACCATGAGGTCGAATGCTCGCCACATCTGTCCGACTGAGTTCATGCAGTGGAAGATGCGACCGGCGCCGAGGCGATCTTGCGCGGCTTGGTGTCCCTCGCCGACGCGGCCCAGCGCGTTGGCCACGGGAACGCGAACGTTTTCGTAGCGAACTTCGCAGTGGTCGCTCTCGGAGCGACCCCACACGCCAATGCCGCGCACGATGTTGACACCCGCCGTTGCCGTAGGAACGATGATCTGCACCATCGGGCCAACCCGAGTGCCTTCTTGACCTGGCTCGACCACGCGGCACATCACGATGAAGAAGTCGGCGGCGATGCCGTTTGAGGTGAACCATTTGTGCCCGTTGATCACGAAGTGATCGCCATCGATCACAGCGTTGGTCGTG
>CANNMD010000269.1 GCA_947505655.1 Acidimicrobiaceae bacterium
AGCTAACTCTCGCTGGTCGCCTGCGTTAGCCGGTTAATTTCTCCTACGGAGACAGTAGTATTTCGGCGTGCATTCGTTTAGCCCCGACGCCGTGCGCAGCCTGCGTTTGGCCGACACCGATTCACGGTTGGCGGCCCTTGAGCGTTTTGCTGCAGCCACGTTCCCCACCGCCCAAGACGAAATCTGGCGATATAGCCGTATCGCCGAGCTCGATCTCGCGGCGTATTCGCCCGGCACCATGTCAACCACCATTACCGGCGCCGACTCGGTGGTCACCACCGACGAACTCGATGTCAGCGATCACTCGCTCGACCTGTTCGAAGATCTCAACCAGGCGTTCGCCTCGGTCATCCGTTTGCGCATTCCGCGCGGCAAGGTGCTCGAGCAGCCAATCGTCATCACCCATGTGTTGCAGAGCAGTGGTGTGGCGTGTTTCCCTCGTCTCGACATCGATGCTGGCGACGACAGCGAAGTCACTGTCATCGAGCGCTTCATGTCGGCCGACGATGTCACTGGCATCGTGATGCCGGTGTTGCATGTGCGGGCTCGTCAGGCAGCTCGCGTGAAGTACCTTGCGATCAGCGAACTCGGTAGCTCGGTGTGGCAGATCGCGAATCAGCAGTCGGTGGGCGAGCGTGACTCAACCACATTGTTGTCGGCAGTGGCGCTCGGCGGCGATTACGCCCGAGTGCGCACGCACGCCAAGCTCGTTGGCCAAGGCTCGAGCACGCGTCAAGTGGCGCTCTACTTCGCCGACGGTTCGCAGACTCACGACTTCCGCATCACCCAAGAACACATCGCGCCAAAGACCAGCGCCGACCTGTTGTTCAAAGGCGCGGTCAACGATGTCGCCCGCAGCGTGTACACCGGCCTCATCAAGATTGGCCCCGACGCTCGCGGCACGCAGGCGTTCCAGACCAACCGCAACCTCACCCTCAGCGATGGTGCTTGGGCCGAGAGCGTGCCGAACCTTGAGATCGAGACCAACGATGTCAAGTGCAGCCACGCCAGCACCGTTGGACCCATCGACGAAGACCAGCGCTTCTATCTCGAGAGTCGCGGCATCCAGCCCGACATCGCCGAGCGTCTTGTTGTGCTCGGCTTCTTCGACGAAGTGCTTGGCCAACTTCCAACCGGCGGCCTCGCCGCCGACCTGCGTCTGCGCATCTCGCGCAAGCTGCATCAGGCAATGGTGCCCTCATGAGCACTCACGTTCTCGGAGCGCTCGCCGACATTGCTCCCGGCGCCGTGAAGAAGTTCGATGTTGGTGGGCGCTCCATTGCGGTAGTGCGCATCGGTGACGACATCTACGCATTGGGTGACACATGTAGCCATGCCAACATCTCGCTCAGCGAAGGCGAAGTGTTGCCGGCCACCAAAGAGCTCGAGTGCTGGAAACACGGCAGCGCGTTCAGCCTTGTCACCGGTGTGCCCAGCACGTTGCCGGCCATCAAGCCCGTGCCTGTGTACGACGTGTCTGTCGTCGACAACAACATCGTGCTTGTCATCGAAGAATCAACTGGCTCTACAGAAGGCGCTGCGTCATGACCACGCTCACCATCACCGATCTGCACGCCTCCATTGGCGGCAAGAAGATTCTCAACGGCATCAACCTCACCGTGTCATCGGGTGAAGTACATGCGGTCATGGGCCCCAACGGCGCTGGCAAGAGCACGCTGTCGGCAGTGGTCATGGGCAAGCCCGGCTACAAGGTCTCCGCTGGTTCGGTGTTTCTCGACGACATCGATCTGCTGGCGTTGCCCACATGGCAGCGTGCGCAGGCCGGTCTGCATTTGGTGATGCAGTACCCAACCGAGGTTCCTGGCGTTGCCGTCGTCGATGTGATGACCGAGGCGTTCAAGGCTCGTGGTCGCACCACCGACGATGTCGCGCAGATGCTGCGTACCGAGTCGGCTCGCATCAACTTCGATGAGGCGTTTCTTGAGCGCTCGCTCAACGTCGACCTGTCGGGTGGCGAGAAGAAGCGCAACGAGACATTGCAGTTGGCAATGCTGCGTCCGCGCATCGCCATTCTCGACGAGCTCGACTCGGGCCTCGACATCGATGCGTTGCGCGATTGCGCTCGCCGTGTCGAAGATGCAACGAACCAAGATGGTCTTGGCGCGTTGGTCATCACGCACTACAGCCGCCTGCTCGAAGAGCTGAAGCCCGATGTCGTGCACATCTTGGTGAAGGGTCGCATCGTCGAATCGGGTGGTCCCGAGTTGGTCGATGTGCTCGAGCGCGATGGTTACGCGGCGTTCGAGTCGGCGGTGCCCGACGACGAGCCAAGCGCACTCGACGACCTGTTCGCTGGCCCCGGCACATTACGCTGACCGGCATGTGGAACGAACTCGATGGTGTGCTCAGCAAGACGTTCAAGTTCAACGGTTTTGCCGAGGCATTTGGGTTCATGACCAGTGTTGCGCTCATTGCGCAGACGATGGATCATCATCCCGACATGAGCATTGCGTATAGCCGAGTGTCCATCAGCATGACCACGCACGACGAGGGCAATACCATCACCGATCTCGATCGGCGCCTCGCTGAGGCCATCGACCAACTGCTGTAAACCAGCGGCTCGCTGCGTAGAGTCCACCGCATGAGTGATGTGCATCCCAACGTGTTGCGAGTGACCACCGAAGCCCGCGCGCGTGGGCTTGAGATCGTCACCGTTCGATTTCCTGAGGGATGTAAGACCGCTGTCGACGCAGCCAACGCCGTAGGTGTTGAGGTCGGTCAGATTGTGAAGAGCCTCATTTTTGCCGTCGATGGCGAAGTGGTCTTGGCCTATGTGAGTGGGTCGAACCAGCTTGACGAAAAGAAGCTTGCGGCCGCTGCGGGTGGCGCCAAATGTGCTCGCGTCGATGCCGACACAGTGCGCAGCGTCACCGGCTTTCCCATCGGTGGCGTCCCCCCGTTTGGTCATGCCACCGAGCTGCGCGTGTTCATCGATCCCGATCTGTTGCAGCACCCTGAGGTGTGGGCGGCGGCGGGCACATGGCACGACGTGTTTGGCATCGAGCCACACAAGTTGGTTGAGGCCAGCGGCGGCCTGGTCACCGACCTCAAGCGCGGTTAGCTGCTCATTCTGCTTACCTGACAGGTTGTTGTACGGATTACGTTTGGGTGATGTCAAAGACCGTCGTC
>CANNMD010000270.1 GCA_947505655.1 Acidimicrobiaceae bacterium
CGTCGACACTCATCCGCGTCTCGGCCCTGCGAACGAACAACACTTACGGAGTGACCACAGTCGTACGTTATGGACCATCGGTAGCCGACGAGAGCGAACTGCGCTTGTGTGGCGACGTCAGCGGCAAGCGAGTGATCGAGTTAGGCATCGGGGCGCCAAGCAATGCCGTAGCCCTCGCCGGTGCTGGGGCTCGGGCCATTGCGGTCGATCCCTCGTCCGACCGCATCGCACTGCTGCGTAAGCAAGCCGAGCAGGCCGAAGTAACGGTGCAATGCCACCAAAGCGAAGTAGCCGATCTTGGCTTCGCTACAAGCGGCTCGATCGATTTGGTTGTTGCGTCACACACGCTGCAAGAGGTGGACGATCTCGCTCGATTGCTGCGCCAGATTCACCGTGTGTTGCGGCCCGAGGCCGCCTTTGTCATGGCGGGTCCTCACCCGATCGCCGCGATGCTCGGCAACATCGACGGGCAACAGGTTGTGCAGCGCACATACGGTGGCGGCCAGACCAGGTCGATCAGCGATGTGTTCATGGCCATGCAGCGCACAAATTTTCGTATTGATGTGATCCACGAGCTGCAACCGCTCAATGCTCGCAACGCGCGCACTCCTGCGGTGCTGGTCATTCGCGCTCGCAAACTCGGCGTCTAACGGCTACTCGCCGCGAGCTACCCACCATGCTCGTAGGCGAGCACGTACTTCGTCGTCGCCCAAGAGTCCCTCTTCGAGACGAAGGTCGAGCAAGAAGCTCATTGCTTTGCCAACGGTAGGGCTCGGCGGAAGCTCAAGGAACTCCATCACCTGCTTGCCGTCCATCTCTGGTCGAATTGCCTTGAGTTCTTCGTGCGCGGCGAGTTGCACAATGCGCGCCTCAAGATCGTCCATTCGCCTACTGAGCATCAGCGCTTTCTTCTCGTTGCGCGTGGTGCAGTCGCAACGGGTGAGCACGTTGAGCTCGTTCAGCAACGGGCCGGCATCGTGCACGTATCGGCGAACAGCCGAGTCGGTCCATCCGGCTTCGTAACCGTGAAAGCGAAGGTGCAGCGCCACCAATTCGGTGATGGCTTCGACATCGTCGGTGCTGTAACGCAATGCCTGCAGGCGTTGGCGAGCCATACGCGCGCCGACGACTTCGTGGTGATGAAATGTGACACCCTTGCCCTTGAGAAACCCACGGGTCTTGGGTTTGCCAACATCGTGCAACAGCGCAGCGATGCGGGTTCGTCTGAAGTCGTACTCGCCGGGAAAGTCGCGGGTCACGTTCTCGACAACTGCCAACGTGTGCGTGAGCACATCTTTGTGACGGTGAATCGGATCTTGTTCGAGCCGCATGGCCGGCAATTCGGGAAGGAACTCGCCAGCGACTCCGTTGTCGACGAGAAACATGAGTCCCTCTGACGGATGATCGACCACCATGAGCTTGTCGAGTTCGTCGCGGATGCGTTCGGCCGAAACAATGGACAACCGACCGTGCATCGAGCGCACTGCCTCGACAAGTTCGGGCACTGGTTGCAGGTGATAGCCAGCGATAAATCGCGCCGCGCGAAGCATGCGCAACGGATCGTCGCTAAAGCTGACCTCGGGTGCGAGCGGCGTGCGAAGGGTCTTTGTTGCGAGATCGACAGCCCCACCAAATGGATCGACCAGCGTTGGCGAATCGCTGGTGAGCTCAAGAGCCATGGCGTTCACCGTGAAGTCACGGCGTGAGAGATCGGCGTCGATCTGCCCAGCAAAGGTGACCTCGGGCTTGCGCGAATCGTCGGCATACACCTCGGCGCGATGCGTGGTGATCTCGTAGATGCGATCACCCTTCTTCGCCCCGATGGTGCCGAACTTCTCGCCCTGGGTCCAGATCGCGTCGGCCCACCCAGACAGGCACGCCTTGATCTCCGAGGGCAACGCATCGGTGGTGGCGTCGTAGTCGCGTTCGTCGCCCAGTTTGTCGATGAGTAGGTCACGAACCGTGCCACCCACGAGATACAGGCGCTTACCCGCCGCCCGAAAGCGATCGGTGAGCGGCTGCAGTTCGCTCAGTACAGGTGCAAATCGTTCAGGGATCATCGTCAAACCGCAATCTCGGCCCAGATGTCGACACATCCGGCCACATTGTGAGCGCCAGGGCCACCGCTCGTGGGGGCTTCAGGTTGCACATCGCGACCAGCAAGAGCACCGAGCACCGACGCGGTACACAACGTGAGCGCATTGAGGTCGTAACCGCCTTCGAGCATCACTAGTCGGCGACCAGCAGGCACCAACTTGAGCGCACGTTGGGTGAGCAACGCGAAGTCGCCAGAAGACAACCCAAGATCGGTGATGGGATCGTCGCGATGGCCATCGAAACCGGCGGAGATGATGAGCCACGTGGGCACAAATGCTGCGGCGCGCGGCGCGACCAGTTCGTCGAACGCGCGCACGTAATGCTCGCCGGTGGAATCGGGGGGCATCGGAATGTTCATCGTGTAGCTGTAGCCGTCGCCGACGCCCACATCTCGAGCAGCGCCGGTGCCGGGGTATAGCGGCCACTGATGAAACGAAACAAACAGCACCCGCGGATCACCGAAGAACACTGCTTCAGTGCCGTTGCCATGGTGCGCGTCGTAATCGAGGATCATGACTCGCTCGCCCTGATCGGCGAGGGCCATTGCAGCCACCGCCACATTCGAGATGAGGCAGAAACCCATCGACTCGTTGCGGGTCGCATGATGACCCGGCGGTCGCACGGCGCAAAAGGCGGCGTCGGCCTCACCGCGCTGCATCGCCGCAATCGCCGTGAGTCCGGCCCCAGCGGCAAGCAATGCTGCGTCCCAAGAACCTGAACTCACCGACGTGTCGGGATCGAGTCGACCGCCACCCGATTCGCTCACCAGCTTCAAATGCGACAAATACGCCGCCGGATGCACGCGCTCGACGATCTCTAGTGAGGCGGGGACGGGTTCCAACAATGTGAGCGCATCGGCCACTTCAGCGAGCTGGCTTCCGGCAATCACAGCGTTCAATCGCTCGGGGCGCTCTGGGTGATTTCGGCCGGCAATGTGCTCGAGATACTTCGGATGAGTAGAAAACAGCACTGCCACGGCTCCACGATAGAACGATCACCTTCAGTTCGGGCGCTACCGTCGCATCTGTGAGTTCACGTTCACA
>CANNMD010000271.1 GCA_947505655.1 Acidimicrobiaceae bacterium
ACTGGTAACCGGGGTCGCGCCGCCGGGCTCATCACTGCCGCAGCGTTACTCGGCGGCTCTATTGGCATTCTGCTCACCGGCCAACTGCTCGACCGCGGTTGGTCGTATGGGTCCACCATCAGCCTGATGGCGATCGGCCAATTACTTGCCGTGGTGATCATCATCGTTCGCTATCCCGAGACCGCCCATCGCGATCTCGACGAGCTCAATCCCGAACCTGCTCCTGCCTAACCGACGCTGCCTGACCGAGGTTCGCAATCAACGAAGTTTGGTGAGCCACTCGTTGACCACTGCGGCAATCTCGGCATCACAGCCCTTGAGATCGTGACCCTTGCGCTGCATCCACACATGGGTGACATCGCCCGGAATGGTTGCGGTGAACTGTTGCAGTTCGTCGGGACTGCCAAAGGCGTCGTTGGTGCCATGAATGAACAGACATGGCACCGTGAGTCGTGGCAGATGCTCAACGCGCAACTTGTCGGGCTTGCCTGGCGGGTGCAACGGATACGAGATGAGCACCAACGCAGCAGCGGGCAGTGGTGCACCGATCTCGTCGCCTCCGGCCACCGCCATCGAGCACATTCGGCCGCCCATTGAGCGGCCTCCCATCGCGATCAAGCGGGTGGAGCATTGGCGCTCGGCGGCAAACGCTGCGGCCTCGCGACGCACCGCATCGAGCAACACCGGAGCACGATCGGGTGGGCGGCGGCCACCAGCGAGTCGATATGGGAAGTCGGCTCGGCGCACTGGCAGCGGGGCGAGGGTTTCTTCGATCGCAAGTAACGACGAATGGTTGCTGTCGCTACCAGCGCCGGGAAAGAGCATGAGCCCTTTGAGCGACCGAGACGACTTCATGCGAGCAAGATCTTTCGGGCCTCGCCAAGATCGATGATGGCCTTGCCAGCGTGCGCTTCGTCGCCACCATGATCGGGATGGACCACGCGCAATTGCTCTCGGTAGCGCAGCATGACTTCTTTCTTTGTCACCTTCGCGGTGCCCAGCGGAAAGCCAAACAACTCGAGCGCCCATGCACGCGGATCGGCCATTGCCGCCAGCGACGACGAGTTCGAGCCCGCGAGGTAGGTCACAAACGACGCACCTAACGGCCCCCGCCAAGCCATTGCTTTCAGCATCACGGGCGCCAACGCCTGACGGACTGACGCCTCAAGTCGTTCGATCGAATACATCGCACCGAGCACTTGGGCCAGCGGACTGCCGGTGGTGTCGAAGTTGAAATGCACTGACTCGCCGTCGCCAAACATCTGATGCGTGCTACGCGCCAGACCATGACGATCAACCTGGAATCGGTGGCGTAAGCGCGGCTGCACCACACGATCGCCTTGCTTCACTTGACTCAACAGTCGATGCAGGTCGGCGACAAAATCAGTATCGACGGCAGCCAGATGACGAGCGACCACGGCGCCAAGTAACAGCCCACCAAACCCAGGTGCCGGCTCAACGGGCAGCACAAGATTGCCAAGGGCGATGCGGCGGGTAGGTGTGTCTGAGCGCGAGTGCCACACTTCGAGCTCGGCGAGCAACATAGCGGTCACGCTAGTGGTGAGCGTCGAAAGCTAGATGAGCGGGCGCAACAAATCGTGGAGGTCGTTCGCCACTCGAGTGGCGTCTTCGAGATCGCCGCCGGCGCCGTTGATCAACGCGTCGCCAAGCTCTTCGGCCAACTGGCAGCTACGCCGCCACACGCCAAGCTCTACACCGCGTGGAGGCCTGCCGGCGTTGGCAACCTTGAGCGCCTCGAGAAGGCGCTCGAGGCCTTGCTTGTCGCGAGGCTCGCGGCGCAGACGCTCGCCGGCGAGAAAGAAACTGTTGAGCGTGTCGAAGGGAAGTTCGTCGCCGTACTCGTCGTCGTCGTTGATCGGAATGAGATCGCCGCTCTCGACCTCGTCGAGGATGTCGTCGACGTCGGCTTCGTCGCTGGTAGCCACAAGCAACACATCGCCCTCCCACCGAAATGCGATGTTCGCGCCCACGAGCGAATCTGAAACCAATGAGCGCTCGTAGTCTTCCCAGTCGCCGAGATCGAACTCGGTGAGCTTGGCATCGGCCGCGAGTTCGGCGGGTTCGTACGAATCCACTGCAGAGCCATCGGAGTCGCCAGCAGCGATGCCCAAACGAAGCTCGAGACGCGCCAGCAGCACATCGGTGATCGACTCGAATTCTTCGGGCACCGCAAGCTCGGTATCGATCCAGCCATGTGGGATGTCGGCATCGGCCATCTCGGCAGAAAGCTCAGCTTGCTGTTCGAAGTTCCATGCGCTGAGGTCGTACAACACTCGCACTGCGTCGGGGTCGTTCAAGTTCCAGTCGGTCACGGCGCGACCCTAGCGGACGTACTCGGTGATGAAGTCGCCCATACGTTCATATTCGTCGAGCTGGTTGCTGCGCTGACGAAAGCCATGGCCTTCACCGGCATAGATCTGCAACTGCACCGTGCCACCAGCGAGAACGATGCGCTCGGCCAACGCAAGACTCTGCTGCACCGGCACCACTGCGTCGGCATCGCCATGGAACATCAACAGCGGCGTGTGAATCTGCTCGGCAAAGTTGATCGGCGAGCGATCATGAAACGGTCCGGGCGCGTGGTGATCGCTTGGTGTTGGACCGACCAGCGAGTGCGTGTAATGCAACTCAAAGCGATGGCTTCGCTCGGCAAGATCGAACAGATCGGTTACGGGATACGAGACGACCGCGGCCTTCATTAACAACGGCTCGGCTGCAAGCACACCGAGCACCGTGAACCCACCTGCGGACCCGCCAAGGAGCACCGTGTGTTGCGGCGCACCCCAACCCTGATGATGCGCCGAAGTGATGACGTCGCGAATGTCGCTCACGTCGATGTCGCCCCAGCGGCCATTGATGGCCTCTTGATACGCGCGGCCGTGGCCTGTGGAGCCCCGATGATCGGGCACGAGCACGTTCCATCCGAGCGATCGCCAATAGGAGAGGCGCGGCATAAACGTGACCTGCCACTGGTCGGTGGGACCACCATGCAGCCAGCACAACAAGCGATCGGTGGGCTTGTCGGCGCGATAGAGCCGAGCATGGATCGTGGCTCCATCGCTTGACACCACCTGATGAAGTTCGGGCTCGACCAACGACACGTTGTGCCAA
>CANNMD010000272.1 GCA_947505655.1 Acidimicrobiaceae bacterium
GCGGTTCTCAATCCACTCGATTGGCCAGCGGACAAACAGATTCACCACCTGCGTCTCGGATACAGCGCACTCGTTACAGGAGCACGTCAATGAACCAACCCGAAGCACAAACACAGCGGCGACGATTCGAGGGCCGCACCGCCATCGTCACCGGATCCGGCGGCGGAATCGGCGAGGCCTATGTGCGCGCGTTGCACGCCGAGGGCGCCAACGTGGTCGTCGCCGAGATCAACGAAGCAGCCGGTCGCGCTGTGGCCGAGTCGTTGGGTGATCGAGCGATTTTCGTGCGCACCGATGTGGGCGATCCAGCGAGCACCGATGCGATGGCAGCCGCTGTGATGGAGTCATTCGGGCGCATCGATTATCTGGTCAACAACGCGGCCATCTTCGGCGACATGCAAATGGCCGGCCTGACCAACGTCGATTACGCCTACCTCAATCACTTCATGAACGTGAACCTGATGGGTGCGTTGCATTGCACCCGTTCGGTGATGCGCCCGATGGGCAAAGGTGGCGGCGGCTCCATCGTGAACCAGTCATCTACTGCATCGTGGATGGGTATCTCTGGGTTCTATGGGCTCGCCAAAGCTGGCATCAACTTCCTCACCAGTTCGCTGGCGCACGAGTTGGCGTTCCGCAAGATCCGCGTGAACGCAATCGCACCTGGGCCAACCGACACGCAGGCGATGGCCAAGCAGGTTCCGCTTGAGTTTCGCGATCCACTGGTGGCCAGCTTGGCCATCAAACGTTTGGGCACGCCTGCAGATCATGTAGGCCCAGTGCTCTTCTTGCTGTCTGACGAAGCAGCATGGATTACCGGCCACATCCTTGCCGTCGACGGCGGACAGATCACGAGAATCTGATGAACACTCCTATGAACCACACACACCAAGCTGTACAAGAACTGTTGCTCATCAATGGCGAGTTGCGAGGCGCCTCAAACGGCGCTTTCTACGACAACGTCAACCCGGCGACCGGCCAGGTCATCGGCGTGTCGCCCGACGCCACAACCGACGACATCGAGGCCGCAATCGTGGCGGCGCGCACTGCGTTCGACACCACCGATTGGTCGCGCAACGTTGAGTTCCGCGTGCACTGCATTCGCCAGCTTCAGCAGGCGTTGGCCGATCATCTGCCGCAACTCATCGACATCACCATGGCCGAGGTTGGTGCACCGCGCATGGCGTGCGACACCATTCAGGTGGTCGAGCCCTTGAAGTTCCTGCCCTACTACGCCGACATCGCTGCCACCTTTCAGTGGTCCAGCAGTCTCGGTGAAGCCAACACCATGGGCGGCCCCGCAGAACGCTGGACCGAGCAAGAAGCCGTTGGTGTCGTCGCTGCGATCACGCCGTGGAACGTGCCCACCCAAATCAACTTGGCGAAGATCGTGCCGGCGCTCGCTGCTGGCTGCACCGTCATCTTGAAGCCGGCTGTCGAGACCCCATGGGGTGCGTTGGTGTTGGGGCGGCTCATCGCCAACCACACCGACATCCCGGCGGGCGTCATCAACATCGTTGCCTCAAGCGACAAGTTGATTGGTCGTCAACTCGTCATCGACCCACGCATCGACATGATCAGCTTCACCGGTTCAACTGACACCGGTCGACGCATCATGGCCGATGCCAGCGTCAACCTCACCAAGGTGTTTCTCGAGCTTGGTGGTAAGTCTGCGTGCATCGTGCTCGACGACGTCGACGACATTGCTGGCGCCTCGTTCGGCGCCGTGTTCGGATTGGCGATGGTGTGCGGCCAAGGTTGCGCACTCACCACTCGTGTGCTCTTGCCGCGTAGTCGCTACGACGAAGGTGTTGCCGCAATCGCCGCGTTGATGACCGGCATCGTGCCCGGCGATCCAACAGCTGCGGGCACCGTGATGGGTCCACTCATCAGTGCAGCGCAGCGCGATCGCGTCGAGGGATACGTGGCCAGCGCCATCGAGCAGGGCGCTCGAATTGTGTGTGGCGGTAAGCGCCCCGAGCACATGCCCGACGGCTTCTTCTACGAGCCAACGCTCATCGCCGACGTCACCAACGACATGCGCGTGGCGCAAGAAGAGATCTTCGGCCCAGTGTTGGTTGCCATCGCATACGACGACGACGATCATGCCGTTGCCATCGCCAACGACTCAGAGTTCGGGTTGTCGGGGGCCGTGGTTTCGGCCGACGAAAGCCGCGCATTGTCAGTAGCGCGCCGCGTGCGCACCGGCACGATGTCGGTCAACGGTGGTGTTTGGTACGGATGCGATGTGCCGTTTGGTGGGTACAAGCACTCGGGCATCGGCCGCGAAATGGGCATGGCCGGCTTCAGCGAGTATCTCGAAACGCGAGCCTTCGCGAAGCCAGTCACGAGCAAGTCGTGAGCACGCACCAGCGGCTTGCTGGGCGACGCATTCTCGTCATCGGTGCGTCGTCGGGTCTCGGCGAAGCATTGGCGTTGGCATGCGCTCAGGCCGGTGCCACGGTTGCGGTGTCGGCTCGCCGCGCCGATCGACTTGACGACTTGGTGCAACGCATGGGCAGCGGATTCGCCTTCGCTGGCGACGCCACCCTTGCCGACGATGCGCAGCGAGTGGCAACCCAAGCGGCGCAAGCCATGGGCGGCATCGACGTGATGGTCTACATGGCCGGCTACGGCGTGCTGCAAGAGCTCAAAGACACCGATGTCGACACGTGGGTCGATGTATTCAAGCTCAATGTCATCGGCGCCAATCTGGCCGCCGCTGCGTCGCTCGATCACGTCGGTCGCAACGGCCTCATTGCCTTCGTGTCATCGCGCACAGTGTTCGACTCAAACGCTCACTTCGCTACGTATTCGGCCACCAAAGCTGCGCTCAATCAATGCATCCGCACATGGAAGGTCGAGCATCCTGATCGTCGCTTCTTGCGCATCATGATGGGCAACGCCCAGCCCACCGAGTTCGTCAACCAAATGGGCCTCGAGCGTCTCGGTGCTGCCCTCAAGATTTGGGGAACGCAAGCGTTGCCCGGCGGATTCATGGAGCCCAGCGATGTGGGTGTGTCACTGGCATCGTCGTTCGCAACGATGCTCGACCATCCCGAAATCGACGTCTCCGAAATCCAACTCGACGCCCGTCAGGTGTAACGACGCCCATCCCGCACGCGAA
>CANNMD010000273.1 GCA_947505655.1 Acidimicrobiaceae bacterium
ATCGAGGGCAGTAACGGCGCCAGCACGGACGCTGTTCCTAGTGTTGGATGGACTCCGCCGTGTCCGCCCAAGGGAGCAACGCATCACTACCGCTTCACGCTGTACGCGCTCGATCAGCAGATCGATCTGCCCACCGGTTCTCCGTCGGCCGACATCATGACAGTCATCGATAACACGTCGCTCTTGGCGGCTCAACTCACCGGCGTGTACACCACACCTTGACGGAAACTTGAGCCATCGCGGTCAATGATTTGTTAGAAAGAACGCACGGCTCAGCGGGACAGGAATCTCAAGTGATCAATGCACTCCCGGTTGGGATGTTCGAAACAGACCTTCTTGGTCGCCTCGTCTCTGCAGACGAGTCGTTTCGCGCGTTAGCCCTCAATGGTGGCGCCGTGCCCATTGGTGCCGCACCGTGGGCAAATGCCCATCCTGGCGACCGAGCCACGGCCGAACTTGCGTGGTCGCGCCGACGCGAGGTCGACGAAGCAGTCACCGCTACCTTTCGGGTGTGGACCACGCAAGGCAAACTGGTGTGGCTTCGCCTCGATGCAACGCCCAAACGCGATCTCTTTGCGCAGCACGTCGGCTACGCCGGCTGCGTCACCGACATCAGCGAAGAGCAAAACCAGCGTCAGTTGAGCCAACGCCTTACCGGGCTGCTCGGCGTGAGTCCCGATGCGATTCTCATCATCGACCGCCACGGCTCGCCAACGTTCACGAACGCCGCGGCTCGCAGGCTCTTCGGAGTCGACGACGCCGTCGATCTCGTGCGCGAACCCGCAATGCGCGGCTTGCTACAAACCCTGCGCGACCAAATCCCGCGCGAGATTCTGGCCAACCCAACCAGCGGCGACTGGAACGGCGAGGTTGTCTATCGCGGAGTCGATGGTCTGGCCCGCACGCTGAGCGTCACGGTCTATGTTCAGCGCGCCAGCGATGGCGCCATCGAGTATTGGGCATCGCAAATTCGCGACGTCACCGCCAATAAGCAGCTTCAGGCCGAGCTTGCCCACCAAGCCACACACGACCCGCTCACTGGGTTGCCCAACCGCATGTTGTTGCTGCGCACGCTGGCCGATGCGCTCAACCGTGGCCGATATCAAGACCAACAGATCGCCGTGTTGTTCGTAGACCTCGACCGACTCAAAGATGTGAACGACAACGCCGGCCACGACGTTGGCGACTTGTTGCTTGCATCTATCGCCAGTCGCCTCGCTTCGGCCACTCGCCCCGCCGACGTCATCGCCCGTATTGGCGGCGACGAGTTTGTGGTGATGTGTGAGGGCGGCATCGACGAGCAAACCTCGGTCGAAGTTGCCGAACGTGTGAGCCATGCGCTCAGCGGAAAGCTGATGCTCAACGGTGTCGAAGTCGATCTCAGCGTCAGCATCGGCATCGCGTTGTCACATCCCTCGCTGCCGATGACCGGCACGCCCGGTGATGAAGCATTGGCGCTCTTGCGCAACGCCGATACCGCCATGTACCGAGCCAAGCATCGCGGTCGATCGCGCTGCGAACTCTTCACCGAGGCAATGGGAACAGCTGCCCACGAACGCAAGCAGCTCTCAATCGCGCTCGAAAAGTCAATGGCCGGCGACCAGTTGCGTTTGGCCTACCAGCCCATCATGTCCACCCACACCGGGCGAATGGTTGGCGCCGAGGCATTGCTTCGTTGGCACCACCCCGAGCGCGGTTTGCTGATGCCCCGCGACTTCGTGTCCATCGCCGAGGAGAGCGGCTCGATTCTGCCCATGGGCGATTGGGTCATCCGTCAGGCGTGTCGCGATGCCCGCGCCTGGCTTGACGCCGATCTGGTCGAGCGCAATTTCAGCGTGCACGTCAACGTGAGTGGGCGCCAGATGAGCGAAGGCGCGTTCGTCGAACGAGTCATCGCCTCAGTACGCGAACTCGATCTGCTGCCGAAGCAACTCACCCTCGACTTCGACGAGAACACCCTCTACGCGGACCAGCCAACCACAATGCGCGCCTTGGCAACACTGCGCCGCTTTGGCGTCAGCATTGCCCTCGACAGTTTCGGCACAGGCGCATCATCGCTTACCGCGCTTCGCGACTACCGCGCCGATGTGCTCAAGCTCGATGGCTCAATCGCCTCAAGCCTCGGAGCCGACGGCGACAACGATCCAATCGTGCGCTCCATCATTCAGCTCGCGCATGCGCTCGATATGGAGGTCGTGGCCGAATGGGTCACTGCCCCCGATCAGCTACACCGACTCAAGATGCTCGGCTGCGATATGGCCCAAGGCTTCTTGCTTGGCGAGCCGGTGACAGCCGAATCATTCGCTGCCACCGCTCGCGCTCGCACCCACTAGGTGTACTTGGCCGCAGCCAAACAGTTGGTCAGTGACTGATCGCGATGTCGTCGAGATACGACGCGAACTTTTCTTGTGCCGCAAGACGACGCGTAGGAATGTGCTCGAGCGGCGGATCTGATGCCCGGTAACGCTTGAGCAGCTGACGTGCCACGGTGACCTTGTGTACCTCGTCGGGACCGTCGTAGATACGAGCAGCGCGCGCGGCGCGATACATCGCCTCGAGCGGCAAGTCGGTGGTGTAGCCGAGGCTGCCATGAATCTGAATGGCTCGGTCGATCACGTTATAGAGCACCTTTGCACCCCAGAACTTGATGACGCCGATCTCGACGCGAGCATCGCTGTGATGCTTGCCTTGCGCGTGTAGCTGGTCCATCTTCCACGCTGCTTGCAGCGTGAGCAGCCGAGCTGCCTGCATCTCGGCGTGGCTCTCGGCGATCCAGTCTTGGATCATCTGCTTCTCAGCCAGGATGCTGCCATGTGAGTAACGGGTGAGCGCTCGCTCGCACAGCATGTCGAAGGCTCGCTGGCTCTGGCCCAACCAACGCATGGCGTGGTGAATACGACCCGGCCCAAGTCGCTTTTGAGCCAACGCGAAACCTTGGCCAATGCCCGCCTCGCCGCCGACAACGTTGGCAAAGGGCACGCGCACGTTCTCGTACAAGATCTCTGCGTGGCCGCCAGGCTCGCCGGTCTTGTGGTCGGGCTCACCCATCGTTGGCACATCGCGAACGATGTTCACGCCGGGGGTTCGAGTTGGCACGATGATCATCGAGTAGGCCTTG
>CANNMD010000274.1 GCA_947505655.1 Acidimicrobiaceae bacterium
CTCTCGCTGCCCATCACCCATCACGCTGGCGGCAGTGGCGTACCCAACTATGGACGCCACGAAGCGGCCACCGCCGTGTTCGTTCTTGAGACAACCTTCTTCGCAAACCGTGCGTTATGGCACCTCACGATGGCCGGCGTGTTTGAGCGCTTTCCGAAGCTTCGGTTCGTACTCACCGAGCAGGGTTGTGCGTGGGTGCCAGCGGTGCTGACGCGCATGGATGGGCTGCACGACCAGATGGTCAATGGCCGCATCGGCGAACTTGTGGTGGCTGCCGACGGTGTGTTGCCCGAACGGCCGAGCACCTACTTCGCCCGCAACTGTTATGTGGGCGCGAGCTTTCCCTCGCTTGCCGATGCCGACTCGATGCGCACCATCGGCATCGATCGCATCATGTGGGGCAGCGATTATCCGCACCACGAAGCCAGCTCACCCTTTACCAAAGAGTCATTGCAGCTCGCGTTCTGCGACTTCACGCCAGCAGAACTGCGCATCATTCTTGGCGCAACCGCGGCCGACGTGTACGGCTTCGATCTCGAAGCATTGGCTCCAGCCGCAGCGCTCTACGGCCCAACGGTTGGCGAGGTGGCAACACCACTCACCGAGATTCCCGCTGCTGCTACTAGCCCTGCGTTCGCCGGCGGACTACGCGCCTAACTCAACGCGTTGAAAGTGCTTCGTCCTCACTGGTGAGGGTGAAGCTCACCGTGACCGACACCCGCGATCCCCGTTTGTCGGACAGCATTTCCGCGAGCCTCCATGCGGGCTCTGGCTTTCTCGGGCCGGTGATCTCTAGGTGCACCGTCGCACCGCCACTGGCCACCTGCGCGTCGAGCGTGACGATGTGCACCGACGGGTCCCAATCGCGAACCGATTGGCCAACCTGCACCTCGAACGCCGTGTTGCGAATAACCCGCTGAGAGTAGACCGCCAACGGGACCGTCACGGCGATGACTAATGCAACCCAGATCGCGATACCTACGCCGGCTTGGGTGCGAGTGCCACGCTTCGATCGGTCAGCGAATCCAAACCATGCCAACGCAACTGTTGCGCCAAGCACCAATGCGCCGAGGTTGGTGACAAAGGCGAGGCCTGCCTGACGGAACGCTTCGCCATCGCGTGAGGCGAGGAACAGTCCCATCGCGGCCAGCGGGGGTTCGAGCGTGACTGATACAGCTACGCCAGACAGCGCGCCTGCCGCCTCGGTGCGCAGCGTGGCGTAGCCCGCGGCAAGGCCTGCGAGCAACGCGATACCAAGATCGAGCAAACCAGGTTTGGTCAGCGCCAGCAACTGCGACGGCAGTTGCGCATCGGCTAGCCGCGGGGCGAACACCTTGCCCACGATGAACGACGACAACATGCTCATCGCAATCCCGATGCTCAACATCGCTCCCGCGAGGGCAAGACGCCGACCCCAACCATGGATGAGCGCACCGGCAATTGCCAACAACGAGGTGATGAACGGGCCCAGCAACATCGCGCCGATCACCGCAGGAGCGCTGTTGAGCAGTAACCCCATCGAGGCGATCGCGCTCGACAACAAACTGAAGACGATGAAGTTTCGGGTGGCGGGACCACCCGGGCGGGCGCGGTCGTAGAGCGAATCTTCGACGAGCTTCCACTGTTCGTCGTCGAGTCGTTTGCGTGCGAGGCCCATCAGCTCTTCACCGTCACTTGACCTGGAATCGAATTCGAAGTTGCGGGCCAGGCGCGATCGATCTCGTTCAACACCGCGCTGAGTCGAGCCCCGCCCAGCCACGCCGCCATCCCGCTCCAGAATGCTGCAACCCCAACGCTTGGCGGCATGAGATCAGACGCATCGAATCGCAACACGTCGGCGTCGAGCAGCCAACCGGCCACGGAGCGATCAAGCTCCGACGAGTAGGCGTCGAGCGGAACAGTGGTGAGCGGCGAAACAAAGCTGCCGAGCTTGGCGCGCTCACGCGCCACTTCAGCAGACGCGAGGTAGGCAGCGAGTTGATCGACGTTGGGGTCGGCGCTGAATCGAACCGACATCGTGCCGCCAACGATCAACGGCGCCTTTGCCCCATCAGCCGAGGGAAGCGGAAACGCCCAGAGATCAGCGGCAGGTCCGACGGCGGTTCGGCTGCCAACGAGTCGCGGCAGAAAGCTCGCCTGCCGATTCAACACACACTTGCTCGGCGAGGAAATGAGTTGACGCGCTGCGTCGGTGACCGTGTTGCGAACAGCGGCACGGCTGCCGCCGTACACAAGCGTGTTGCTCAGCGCGATGTCGCCAAATCGTTGCACCGCATTGGCGATGCTCCGATCTGAGAATGGAACCTCATGCGTGATCCAGCGGTCGTACACATCGGGACCCGCAAATCGCAACACCAGATCCTCGACCCAATCGGTAGCGACCCATCCGGTAGCGCCGCCATCGCGAATGCCGAGGCACCACGGCGACACTCCTGCGGCCACGACCTTGGCTACGAGCGCATCGAGATCGCTCCACGATCGCGGAACCGTGAGCCCTAAGCGTGCGAACTCGCGCGGCGAGTACCAGACCAAGCTTTTGAGCGTGAGCTCGTACCAAGACGCGTAGACCTGATTCTCGATGGTCGACAGACCCACGAGGCGGGGATCGATCTGCTCAGTTGCCGAGGCCTCCAACGCTTCGGTCCATGGGAGCGCAAAGCCTTCGCTGACCAAGGTGGGTAACAGTCCAGGCTGCGGAAGCAAGGCGATGTCGGGCGCATCGCCGCGCCGCAGGCGTTCGAGTAGATCGGCCTCGAAGTTTGACGAACCTACGTAGCGAACATTGATGCCGCTGGATCGTTCGAATGGCTGAACTGACGCCGTGAACGCATCGGCTTCGGAATCGCTGAGCGTGCCGAACACGGTCACGATCGGTCGGTTCGAACGAGCTCCCGTGTCGTCGTTTACGGCGCACGATGCAAGGCCAATGAGCGCACAAACCAGAACACACCCAGCCCGCAAACGGTGGCTTCGCTGCGTGAAGGTCGACGGCAACACGCCGTTGACCGTAGTGCGCCCACCGCACCCGTTAGCAGGATGGCTGCCCGCCTCGGCGCGTTTGACGGAGCGAATGGCGGCGCGAGCGACGGCGAAATTCGTTCAAGTTTC
>CANNMD010000275.1 GCA_947505655.1 Acidimicrobiaceae bacterium
CACGGCGTCAACCTTACGCAGACACGACATGCAAAGTGAGCGGTGGGCGTGCTGGTGCCTCGGGTACGTGGGTGGCCCATCCGAGGTACATCACGTTGATGATTCGGGTGTCGGCATCGAAGCCACACAGCTCGAGTACTCGTGGCGAATCAATGAGCGGGGCAGTTCCCCAATAGGTGGCCACGCCCAAGGCGGTGGCTCCGAGCATCATGTTCTGAATACCCGCCGCAACCGCATCGCGGTTTTCATCGTGGGTGCTCGGCTTGGCGTCGGCGATGCATCCGACCACAAGCACTGCTGGGGTACGCATGTACTTGGTGAGTGTCTTGGCGCGCTTGGTCTCGTCGCCGAAATCGCGATCGATCATGTCGGCGGCAAACGCTTGCCCCAGCAGGGCGCGACCATCGCCGGTGAACAGGGCGAAGCGAGATGGCCACGTGCGCTTGTGGTTCGGCGCCCATAGCGCTAACTCGCAGAGTTGCTCAATGAGCGCAACCGGCACCTCGCGTTCAGCGTCGACCACCATGTTGGTGCGCCGGGCGCGGACGAGTTCGGCGAGTGAATCGAATGGCACTGACATGGGTGCAGCATGTCGGCTGTGGCGAGCGGTTCCAACAACGTGCGGGTCGGCCGCAAGCGCGGTAGCCGCAGTGGGGGACCGTTTCGGCGGGTGCATTAGATTCGCACTGTGACTGCACCAGTAAACGACGACGCGACAACCGACTCGACCGCCCCGTATTTCGGGTTCGGCGGGCGCATCGGCACAACGATGGCCGGCTCCCAAAACGAGTGGCCAGCGGCGGTTACCGCGACCAAAGGTTCGCCGAACATTGTGTTCGTGTTGGTCGATGATGTGGGCTTCGGCGACCTCGGTTGCTTCGGCAGCGAGATCAACACGCCCAACCTCGACCGACTCGCCAGCGAGGGTGTGCGCTTCACCAACTTTCATGTGAACCCAATGTGTTCGCCAACGCGCGCATCGCTGCTCACCGGTGTGAATTGCCATGCGGCGGGCATGGGTCATATCGCCCAGGACGACCCTGGCTTTCCGGGCTACCGCGCCGAGATCGCCGACAACGTGTCGACCGCGGCAGAGATTCTTCGCGCCGCGGGTTACGCCACGTTGATGGTGGGCAAGTGGCACCTGTGCCGCGATAACGACATGGGCGCAGGCGGGCCGCAACATGGGTGGCCGTGCCAGCGCGGCTTCGATCGGTTCTACGGAATCCTTGAGGCGTTCACCAACCTGCACCAGCCACATCGCCTCATCGAGGACAACCATGTGGTCGAGGTCAACGAGTGGCCCGAGGGCTACTTCCTCACCGACGATCTCACCGACAAAGCCATCCGCATGATCCGCGAGCGCAGCGCATCGCGGCCGGGTCAACCGTTCTTTTTGTACATGGCTCATCCTGCGGCTCATGCACCGTTGCTGGCCAAGGCCGAAGACATCGAGCGCTACCGTGATACCTACAACGGCGGATGGGACCTCACCCGCGCACAGCGTTTGGCTCGTCAGATCGAGTTGGGCATTGTGCCTGCCGGAACTCCGCTGCCACCGCGCAACAACGAGCCCGGCGACGAAGTGAAGGCATGGGACGACCTCGCCGACGACGAGCGCACGCTGTATGCCCGCTATATGGCCGTGTATGCCGCGATGGTCGACGAAATCGACCAGAGCGTCGGCCGACTTCGCTTGGCGCTTGAGGAGACCGGTGAGTGGGAGAACACCATCGTGGTGTTCCTGTCCGACAATGGCGCGAGCCGCGAGGGTGAGTCCACTGGCACCACCAACTATTTCGGTCACCTCGGCGTGGGCGACGCAAAGAACACGGTTGCGCTCGACCTTGCTCGTTTCGACGAAATCGGCGGACCCACCACAATGCCGCATTACCCACGCGGTTGGGCGATGGCCAGCAACACGCCATTTCGGATGTACAAGCGCAACACTCACGCTGGCGGCCACCAGGTGCCGTGTCTGTGGAGCTGGCCCAAGGGTCTCAGCGAGGTCGCTGGGGGTATTCGCACCCAGTACGGCCACTGCATCGACGTGCTGCCCACGGTGTTGGCGCTTGCGGGCATCTCTACTCCCACGCATCGCAACGGCAAGATCGTGAAGCCAATGAACGGGGCAAGCTTGGCGCCCGTGCTGCACGATGCTCACCACGGCGAAGTTCGCGAAGAGCAGTACTACGAACTCGAAGGCCATCGTGGCTTCTATCGCGATGGGTGGGAGGTCGTGACCAACCGTCGTCCGCGCACCAAGTTCACCGACGCCGACTGGGAGCTGTACAACTTGCGCGCCGATCCCGTCGAGGTGAACAACCTTGCGGCCGATCAGCCCGAGCGTGTTGCCGAACTTGCTGCCGCTTTCCATCAGGCAGCGTTGGCGAATCAGGTGTATCCCATGGACGAGGGCTCGGGTTGGCGTTGGATCGTGCGTCCCGAAAAAGATGCCGTGTTCCACGAACCAGTCACCATCTGGCCAGGCACCCCAACGCTCGAACGAATTCGTAGCGGCGTGCTGGTGTGGCAACGCACGTGTGTCATCACCGCCGACATCACGATGTCAGCGGGCAATCGTGGCGTGCTCGTTGCCCATGGCGATCAAGGCGGCGGCTATGCGGTCGAGGTCGATGGTGGTGAGGTCTGGTTCGTGCACAACGACGGCCACGGCACAACCACGCGTACCGCCGCGGGCGCGGTCTCTGCGGGTCGGCATCGCATCGACCTCACGCTTGGCGCGCCCGGTGGGGGTCGTTGGATCGTGGCGCTCGCGGTCGATGGTGAGACCCGCTTCAGCGAGGTCGAGCGGGCCATGCTGTGGCCGATGGCGCCGTTCTCGGGTATCGACATCGGTATCGACCGCGGCTCGCCGGTCGACTGGCAGCGTTACCTCTCCGACGGTTCGTTCGCGTTTAGCGGTTCGGTGCACTCGGTGCATTACGAGCCAGGCGAGCTTGGTCCCGACGCCAGCGCGCGCTTCGTCGACCTTGCCCGCGACCTCGGCGCCCGCTACGAGTAGCGCCCATCGCGCGCTCACTCCCGCAGCCGTCACTCCCGCAGCCGTCACTCGCAGCCGTCACTCGCAGCCGTCACTCGCAGCCG
>CANNMD010000276.1 GCA_947505655.1 Acidimicrobiaceae bacterium
GGGGTCTTGGCCGGCATGTGCTGCCTCACCCCGCTCACCATCGACTTCGTCGGCCGCGTCGGCGCCCACCTCTCTGCGTCGTGGCGGCTCTCAGCAAGGAGTCTTGCCCGCACCCGAACCCGCAGCGCCGCCGTTGTCGCCGCGATTGCTGCCGCTGCATCGCTCGCCGTCGGAGGCTCCACCTTCATCTCGTCGCGAGAGGCCGAATCGTCGCAGGGCGGAAGCCGCCAGATAGACCCCGTTCCGAAGAACGCGGTCATCATCACCAATCTGCGCTTCCCAGCACCAACACCGGAGGTCAACGGGTTCGTAGACGTCGCCGCGCTTGACCCGATTCCAGTACCGGCCGATGTGCTCAGCCGGGTCGCCAACATCGCCGACGGCGTCATCCACACCCGCCGAGTCGCGGTCTGGAACCCCGCTCCGGTGGCGATTGGACAACCCGACATCGCGGCCGACGGCACGCTCACCGATGCGCAAGGCTCGATGGTGATCGCCGACCCGTTCGTGCTCGACATGCTTGGTCTGTCACCCGCCGACCGAGCGCTACTCGCCAAAGTCGGAGCGACAGCTCTGGACACATGGCAGGACGGCTCACTCGTGCCGGGCGCAACCCAAACCCGTGAGGTCGACATCGAAGGCACCGGTAAACGGCGCTACCAGCTCGTCGGCCTGGCAGGCGGCTTTCGTTCTTACGCTGGCGTCTTCGGCACCCTCATCACTCCCGAATCCGCGAGCGCCCTCGGTCTTCAGATCGTCGACGAAGCCACCGTCATCCTCACACCCCAGAACCTCACCGACAGCCAGAGAATCCAACTCGCCATCCTCACCACAACCGTCGGCGAACTGCAGATCTTTGATCGCCCTTCCACGGAGGCAGGCAACCCGTCGCCCGGCGAACAGGTCAGCATCGCGGCGCCAAGCCCCATCCTGAAAAGTTCTGCCAACAGCACCCAACTCGCCATCGCCGCAGCCGCCTTGCTCTTCACTCTTTTGGTTGTCGCCATCGGGCTCGGACTCTCCGCCGCCGAGAACCGGGACGAACGCGATGTCCTCATCGCCATCGGTGCGCGGCCCCGCACTATGCGCCGCACCTCAGCACAAAAGACTGGCTATCTCACCCTCGCGGGCGCTCTGCTTGCCATCCCCACCGGACTCCTCCCGATCGCCATCGTTCTCCGCTCCCTCGGCACAATCGGCACGCCGCCGCCACCATTCGCGCCGGACTGGACCACCATCGCACTCGTCGCCTTCGCCATGCCCCTCGCCGCAGCGACCATCACGTGGATCGGTGCCGCCATCATTCAGCGAGCACACCCGGTGCGGATGTCCACCCTCCACACCGACTGACCGCAGATCGCCGAGTCATGCGATGTGCGGTGTCGTGCGAGTACTCAGTGTGAGCGCTTACGTCGAACTGGAGTTGCTGAAGGAGGATGGCGTGAGTTCTGACCATCAAGCAACCCCGCTCGAACCGTTCGACGTCTTCTTCCGTCGAGAGCAGCGCGGCCTTGTTGCTCTTGGGTATGTACTTACTGGTTCCAAAGCCGCTGCAGAGGACCTTGCGCAGGACGCGATGATCGCAGCTAGTCGTCAATGGGGCCGTGTGGGTCGCCTTGAGAATCCAACGGCTTGGGTTCGCAGAGCTGTTGCGAATAGATCGATGTCGTTTATTCGCCGACGGATCAATGACAGCAAGGTGGTCGCCCGCCTAGCAGTGCGACAACAACCAAGTCTGGTGAACGACGATCTGCCCAGTGAGAGCGCGCACATATGGGCTCTGGTGAGGCGACTACCGCGCCGACAAGCTCAAGTCGTCACTCTGTCCGCGCTTCACCGGCTCTCGTTGGCCGAGATCGGCGAAGTTCTCGAGCTCTCCAAGGAGACGGTTCAGACCCACCTTCGACGGGCTCGAGAGACGTTGAGCGCGCAACTCGAGCAAGGAACCACGACATGAAAGATCTTGACGATCAACTCGATCAGGCTGCGGCGGCTGTCTGGGCAGCAGTTGAAGATACGTATCTCAGCCACCATCAACCACGGCCGCGCCGCCCATTGGCTCTGATTGGCGCAGTCGCAATCGTCGTTGTCGGAGCAGTCGGCATCATTGGGATGACGACACGACCTGGGCCGTCGATCGTGTCCACGAATGACGCACAGCCACAGCAATCGACCGAGTTTTCATCGCTCGTTGTCGGCGCCGCTAACCGACTGGGCTGGAGCTTGATTCTGCCGGACGATCTCATTTTGTCGAGCACGCCACGCGAAGCGACCGTCACCGAATCATCAATGGCGGGCCGTAGCTACTCCGAGGTCAAACTCCGTGATAGCGATGGCTGGCTCCTCGTGTCTCGGTTAACGGGCGATCCGTCCGCCGTCAAAGCAGGAAGCGACGGCCGAGCCGACGTCCTGCGCACTGATGGGACCGCCACTGTTTATCTCGGCACCGATGGCCCCAACGCACGCGCCGTTGAGCTCTTCGACGGCGACACGATCATCTATGTCCGATCACAAACAGCTGCCCCTGCAGCGCTCAACGATCTGATTGAACTCGCACTCAAAGTTGACGATCGATGACGCGATCGACACCGCAGCACACCACTTGTACCCGAACCTACACCTGAAGGAGATTCACATGAACGTAAGCGGTAAGCGACTTTTTATCGCCACCGCCACCGTCGTCGCTCTCGGAGTTGGCGTCGCAACAACCGGTGCTCTCGCAGGCAACTCTGGCGATGGCATCTCAGCTGAAGTAACTGGTTCCACCAATCCAGTGGCACCCGGGCGAGACACCGCGACCAGCGCAACCGTCGGACTCGTTGCTGAGCTCGTGGCGGGCGAATCGGGTACGACCTGCCTTTGGCTGTCGTACCCGTCGAGCGTCAGCAGGTTCGGGAGCTGCTTCGCACCCGAACAGATCGCCGACGGCGTTGCATGGTTGCGATACCAGGACACTCCTGTGAGCCCGGCGATGTACGCAGGTATCGCCCCAGACAACGCTGCAACCGTTGCCGTTGACGGCCAGACCGTCACGGTCCAAAACGGAGTCTGGCTGTCGGATGCAAACTTGCAGCCCTCCGAACCGGTGTACATCGTGTAC
>CANNMD010000277.1 GCA_947505655.1 Acidimicrobiaceae bacterium
GGCCCACCATTTGATGTCGTAAGACATCTCCAACGATCCGAGCCTGCAATGGGTTCGGATCGTTTCGTTTTTCGGGGTCAATGCCGCCCGCCAGTTCTTGCCGGTGGTCGATCAGGGTCGTTGATCTTTTCCACTCGTAGTCTGGAGACCCTGTGATCTTGATCGATGCCCAGGGGCTGCGCGCCTCTCGACCCAATCGACCGTTGTTCGACGACGTGTCGCTCACAGTCAGCGACGGCGATCGCATCGGCGTCGTCGGACTCAACGGCTGCGGCAAGAGCACATTGCTGCGAATCATCAGTGGCGACCTCGATCCTGAGGCTGGCGTTGTGCGCCGCGGCCGCGGCGCCCGAATCGGCGTACTCGCCCAGCAGCCAGTGCTGCCGGTGGGCACGGTTCGCGATGCGGTCGGTCACGGCTGGCGCGGCGAGGCAATGCTCGATCGCCTCGGCATGTCGGGGTTGCTCAACTCGCCCACCAACGAGTTGTCAGGTGGGCAGCAAAAACGAGTGGCCCTCGCTGCACTGCTCGTGCTCGATTGGGAAGCGCTCATTCTCGACGAGCCCACCAACCATCTCGATCTTGACGCCATTGCCTATCTCGAAGAGTGGCTCGCCAACTACAGCGGTGGACTGCTGCTGGTCACCCACGACCGCCACGTTCTCGATCGAGTCACCAACAAAGTGCTCGAGATCGATCGTGGCCATGCGTATCTGCACGTGCCCTCTGGCTGGAACAGCGGTTCTGGTTACGCGGCCTATTTGGCGGCGCGAATCGAACGCGAAGAGCAGGCAGCCACTTCGGAACAGGCCCGCAAAAACCTTGCTCGTCACGAACTGGCCTGGCTGCGTCGTGGTGCTCCGGCTCGGTCTACCAAACCAAAGGCTCGCGTCGAAGCCGCCAAGGCGCTCATCGAACGTCGGCCTGAGGCCGCTGCTCGTTCCGGCGAGCTCGGCCTGTCGCTCGGAAGTCAGCGCCTTGGTTCAAAGGGCGTCGAGCTGCACGGGGTGGCCTTCTCGTGGCCAGCGTCGCACAGCGATGCCGATGCTCCCGGACCCTTGGTGCTCAAGCCGTTCGATCACATGCTCGAACCCGGCGATCGTCTTGGCATTGTGGGCCCCAACGGCGCGGGCAAGAGCACATTGCTCGACCTCATCGCCGAGCGCTTGGTTCCTACCCAGGGCCATATCGAGCGTGGCCGCACGGTCAAAGTGGGCTACTACGACCAGCTTGGTCGCGAGCTCGATGTCACCCAGCGGGTGCGTGACGCAGTGGCTGGCGATAAGGGTGCGCCCTCGCTCGAAGACCTAGCCCTGATGCGCCAGTTTTGGTTCGACGGCGATGCCCAGTTCGCGCCGATCTCGTTGCTGTCCGGTGGCGAACGGCGCCGTTTGCAGCTGTTGCTCACGCTCATTGAGCAACCCAACGTGTTGCTGCTCGACGAGCCCACCAACGATCTCGATCTCGACACCCTGCGCGCCCTCGAGGAATTCCTCGACGATTGGCCGGGCATCGTGGTGGTCGTGAGCCACGACCGCGTGTTCCTCGACCGCACAGTCATCGAAGTATTGGCGCTCGACGGTGCCGGAGGCGCCCAGTTGGTTCGTGGCGGCGTTGCCGGTTGGCTCACCCAACGGGCGCAGGCCACGGCCGCTGCGCCGTCACAGGCGGTCGCAGCCACCCCACGCTCTGCTCCAGTTGCTCCATCGTCACCAAAGCCGGCCTCGGTCAAAAGTCCCAGCACGTTGCGTCGCTTGTTGTCGCAAGCCGAGCGGGCCTTGGCCCAAGCAACCGAGACGTGTCAGCGCCTTGGAAACGAATTAGCCACAGCGGGCGGCGACCATCAGTTGCTGGCTCGCCTCAGCGCCGAACTCGCTGAGGCACAAAGCAAGGTCGATGCGGCTGAAGAGTCGTGGCTGGCACTCGCTGCCGAAGCCGAGATGCAGGGCCTCACCGTCGATTAGCCCATGTCGGCTGGCCCTAGTCGGCCAGCACTAGTCGGCCAGCACTAGTCGGCCAGCACAATCTGCATCAGCGCCACATCGAGCCAGCGGTTGAACTTGCGGCCCACCTCTTGCTCAATGCCCACGAGATGAAACCCACACGAACTGTGCAGCGCCCTGCTCGCGGTGCTTGACGCAGTAATCCGAGCAAATACGGCGTGGAATCCTGAGACGCGGGCGACGCTCAGGAGCTCGGCCACGAGCAGCTTGCCGATGCCGCGACCCTGATGGCCGGTGTGCACATACACAGAGTCCTCAACGCTGGTGCGGTATGCCGGTCGTTCTTTGTAGGGCGACAGCGACCCAAAGCCCACCACTGCGTTGTCCGAAATGGCCACGATGGCCGCAAACGCGCCCGATCGTGCAGCCAGCCACTGGCGTTGCTCGTCGAGTGTCCTTGCCACGAGATCGAACGTGGCCACGGTGTGCACCACCTCGTGGTTGTAGATCTCCAAAATGGATTCAGCGTCGGCAATTGTGGCCAATCGGATCGAAATGTCACCCACAGAAAAGGCAAGCTAGCGCACAGTTGCCATGCCGCTGGGTTCCATGTCTCGGGGCAGATGAGCCGCAGTCGTCGTCGGATCCACCGCCGATGTCTCGAAATCGGACAGAATCGCGTGGTCGTCAGACCGTCGAGGCGCTATGATCGCTCTCCGGTCTCGCTAATAGGTGCGCGCCCGCCCTCTTAGCTCAGTAGGTAGAGCAACGCCATGGTAAGGCGTAGGTCGTCGGTTCGACTCCGACAGAGGGCTCGACCAGCCCGTCCCACTTTGGGCCGAGCAAAGCCCTGGCGGCGTAGCTCAGTTGGTCAGAGCATCCGGCTCATAATCGGAAGGTCACCGGTTCGAAACCGGTCGCCGCTACCACAACACGAATACCTCAAGTACCAAACACAGCTACACCACAGCTACAAAACAGGAGACACGCTCCCATGAGCAAAGCAAAGTTTGAGCGCACGAAGCCGCATGTGAATATTGGCACGATGGGTCATATTGACCATGGTAAGACCACGTTGACTGCTGCGATTTCGAAGACGTTGGCTGGTAAGGGGTTGGCGAA
>CANNMD010000278.1 GCA_947505655.1 Acidimicrobiaceae bacterium
GTGGCGCAATATCCCGATTGGGTGCCCTACGAGTACCCCGATGAGCTGAAGACCGCCAAAGGACGCCTTGGGCAGTTGCATCGCTGGTTCTTGTTCGACGCCCTGCGCTCCGACATCGTGCCCACGCCAGACAATCACGAATTCGTTGCGTGGCAGTGGGTCACCCGTGAGTGGCTGATTGAGAGCGTGGTCGATTTTCGTCGCGCTGGCTATCAGATGGTGCTGAGCTCGTTGTGAGCGACGATCTGTTCAGCTCGGCCGCCGCCGATCGACTGCGCCAACAAGCACCGCTCGCTGCACGTTTGCGGCCGCGCACGCTCGACGAGGTTGTGGGGCAGGCACACCTTGTGGGACCGGGACGACCACTGCGCCGACTTGTCGAGCAAGACCGGCTGAGCTCGGCCATCTTCTGGGGACCGCCCGGCACCGGCAAGACCACGCTCGCGTTAGCGGTGGCGGGTACCACCAAACGCCATTTTGAACAGTTGTCGGCAGTGTCGGCTGGCGTCAAAGATGTGCGCGAGGTCATCGAGCGAGCTCGACAACGCCTCGGCGAACATGATCGCGGCACCATCTTGTTTCTCGACGAGATCCACCGGTTCTCAAAGGCTCAGCAAGACGCGCTGTTGCCCGCTGTCGAAGATGGCACGCTCACGCTGATCGGCGCCACCACGGAGAATCCGTTCTTCGAGGTCAATGCTCCGCTGCGTAGCCGCAGCACACTGTTTCGCCTTGAGCCGCTCGACCGCGAGGCAATCGTGTTGCTCATCGAGCGCGGCCTCGCCTCCGAAGCAGCCACGGCAGACCCGGCGGCAGTGGCGCTGTTGGCCGACCGCTCAGGCGGTGATGGCCGTCAAGTGCTCACCGCCCTTGAGGTTGCTTGTGCGCTGGCACATCCACATCCTGTGTCGCTTGAGCATGTCGAGTCGGCGCTTGGCACCAGTGCGTTGCGATATGGGCGAGACGACCATTACGACGTCATCAGCGCCTTCATCAAGAGCATTCGTGGCAGCGATCCCGATGCTGGTCTGTATTGGCTAGCGCGCATGCTCGAGGCTGGCGAAGACGCTCGCTTCATCGTGCGGCGACTCATTGTGCTGGCCAGCGAAGACATCGGCATGGCCGACCCACAGTCGTTGATGATTGCGGTGGCGGCCGCGCAGGCACTCGAACACGTGGGACTGCCCGAGGCCCAGCTCAATTTGGCCCAAGCCGTGGTGCACCTGGCCACCGCCCCAAAGAGCAACCGGGCAGCTCTGGGCATATGGAACGCTCGAGCGATGGTCCGCGATGGAGCCGTCGGTGAGGTTCCTGCGCACCTTCGCGACGGCCACTATCAAGGAGCTGCTTCGCTGGGCCACGGAGCCGGCTACCTCTATCCGCACGATGACCCCCGCGGCTGGGTGCCGCAGACCTATCGCCCCGAAGAGCTGGTCGGCACCACCCTGTATGATCCGACAACACTTGGCTTTGAGCAGGAAGTTACGCTTCGCATGATGCGCACCCGATCGACAACCGACAGCGAGGGCACGCAATGACCGCTGGCGAACTCGCGGTTGTGCTCGCCACGGTTCTGTGCGCCATAGGTTTCGCGGCGCTCATTGTGGTGTTGCTGCGGGTGCTCGACACCCTGAAGTCGCTTCGTGGCGAGGTCGAATCGCTGCGCGCCGAGACCCGCCCCCTTCTGGCCGAACTGCAACTCTCCACCGATCAGGCACGCGCCACGATGGCCGAGGCCCGTCACGATCTCGACCGCTTCGATCGGGTGCTGGGCTCCGCCGAAGCAATTAGCGATGCCGTGTCAGGCGGCGGTCGCGTGGCGCGCGCTGCGTTGTCGGTTCCGGTCATCAAGGTTGCGGGCATCGCTACCGGCACAAGCCGGGCCTGGCGTCGCCTGCGCCGCACAGATCAAAAGGCAATCAAGAAGGCCGACCGCGGTTCAAGAGGCCACAGCGTTTCCGAGATCCCGAAATGATGAAACGACTCAGCTGGTTCATCAGCGGCGCACTCGCAGGCATTGCCAGTGTGGGATATGCCAAGAAGAAGGTGAAGGCCACTGCTTCGCACCTCACGCCTGCGAATGTGGTGAAGTCGGCTCGGGCGCGCATGCGTGAGCGCCGCCTCGATGTCAGCGAAGCCTTGCGCGACGGGCGCAGCGCGATGCAAGACAAAGAAGCCGAACTCATCGCTCGCCGCGACGGCACCTTCGCTTCGTTGGCCGACGAACTCGGGTCCGACGATCAGGTGCTGGTCGATGGCAGGCCGGTAGAGCCGGGGCAGGTCATCGTGTTGCGTCAAGTTCGCGATGCGAACAATCCAGGCCACTCGCGCAGCGGTCGCCGTACGCGGCGCGGAGCATGACAACCCTTGCTGACGATCTGAGGCGGGCGCTGGGCACCGACCGCGTACGCGTCGGCGCCACCGAGTTGAGCCTCTATCGGCGAGACGCCTCAAATTTCACCGGCGACGCGTCGATCGTGTGCTTTCCAACCACAACCGCCGAGGTGCAAAGCGTCATCCTCGCGTGCGTTCAACACCGTCAGCCATACGTGGCGCGTGGCAGCGGTACGGGTCTTGCGGGTGGGGCAACTCCACTCGATGGGGCCGTGGTGATCTCGCTCGCCAAGATGGACCGCCTGCTGTCGGTCGACGCCGAGAATCGTCAAGCGTGGATCGAGCCCGTTCTGCTGAACCTCGACCTCACCAAGGCCGTTGCACACCTTGGTCTGCACTTCGCCCCAGATCCGAGCAGCCAGCAGAGTTGCACAATCGGCGGCAACGTTGCCAACAACTCGGGCGGCCCGCACTGCTTGGCCGACGGAGTCACTGCTGCGCACATTGTGGCGCTCGAAGTGGTGCTCCCCGAAGGCGACATCGTTGTTCTCGGCGGCGAGGACCCCGACCCCGATGGCCTCGACCTGCGCGGTGCTTTCGTGGGCAGCGAGGGCATGTTTGGCATCGCCACAAAGATCTGTGTGCGTCTCACCCACAATGCGCCAACCGTTCGCACGATGCTGTTCGAATTTGACAGTGTGGAAGACGGCGCCGAAACCGTGA
>CANNMD010000279.1 GCA_947505655.1 Acidimicrobiaceae bacterium
GACTCGCGGTTCGTGGGGCCCCGTTGGCGGCTGCGGTCAAGCACTTCACCTTCGATCGCAACGCCGCACAAGGCAACCTGTTGCCGCTTGATGGAGTCGACAACAAATACGGCGTTGGCCAGGTGCTCTTGCCAGCAGTGCCGCCGCCCGCTCCGTCTCCCAGCACCTCGGCGTACGTGCCGCTGGTGCCTCGACGCGTTCTCGACGCCCGCCCGACAAGCCTCGTAGGGGCCGTTGAGTTGGTGGGCCCGCATCGTCCGTACGACATGGTTGATCTCGTTGTTGCCGGAGCCTTCGATGTCGCAGCGAACGCCACTGCGGTGGCGGTGAACATCACATCGGTTGAAGCGTCGTCTGATGGCTACATCCAAGCGGTGCCGTACTTGCGCAGTGCGTATGGCGCGTCGTCGACGCTGAACATCGCGGTGCCGCGTGAGGCCCGACCAAACTTCGCAATTGTGCCGGTTGGGGTTGATGGCAAGATCTCGATCTACACGGTGCCGGGTGGCCAGATCATCGTCGATGTGCTCGGGTACTTTGCTCCATCTGCACCGTCTGTATCGGCCGGGCGTGTCGTGTCGATTACGCCCCAGCGCGTGCTCGACACGCGTACCGCCGACCTCGTTCCTGCCGGATGGTTGCCGCATCAACCTGTGGGCGAGTCAGTGCTGGTGCCCGCTGCATCAGCAGTGCCCACTACCGGCGTCGCGGCTTTGGTGCTCAACGTGACAGCAACCGATGCCGTTGGCAGCGGCTTTCTGCGTGCCGAACCAACGGGCACCACACCGTCGTCGTCAACGGTGAACTATGTGGCTCGTCTCGACTCGGCCAACTCTGTCATCGTGCCCGTTGGGGCATACGGAATGGTCAGTGTTTTTTCGAGTAACGCTGCGCACATCGTGGTCGATGTCACGGGCTATGTCACCGACTCAGCGGCGCCGGTGTCCGACGCCGGATTGTTCGTGCCGATCCTTACTGCACGCGCGTACGACAGTCGTAATGCTGGGGAGTCGGCGTTGGTCGCTGGTGTGGTTCGCTCGGTTGGGCTTGCTGGCTTGGCAGCGCCATTGCCGAGTGTGCCGGTCGGCGCCTCGGCTGTGTCGATCAATCTCACCGCAGCCGATGAAGCGGCTCCCGGTTTCGTTGCGGCCTACCCGTCGGGCGTCGTATGGCCGGGCACGTCGAGCCTCAACTTCCAAACTGGCCACCCAGTAGCGAACGGATCAGTTCTGAAGCTGTCGCCAGCCGGGCTGATCGATCTGTTCAGTAACTGGCAGACGCATGTGATCATCGACGTAAACGGCTATTTCACGTAGCAACCGTTCACATCAAAACCAAAGTTGCCCTAGCGGTACGAACATGTGTTCGATACACTGCCAAGTCCTATGGGGTTCAACAACCCGGCGATGCCGTGGCGTGAACTTGAGCAAGCGTTATCCGACCGAGTCCGGCGGCCCGATGGTCGCGCGCCCGGTAGCGCGAGTGCCAATGCGGGCGGCGATGGCCCGGCGCTCACTCGCAAACGCCAACCGTTCGAACCGTTCGAACCGATCGCCCAACGTGTCGACAATGCTGGCGGCGCTCGCACCGTGCCCTACGCCGAGCTGCATTGCCAATCGAACTTCTCATTTCTCAGCGGCGCATCGCACCCAGAGCAGTTGGCCGAAGAAGCCGCTCGGCTTGGCCTCGAAGCGCTGGCACTCACCGATCAAAACGGGCTGTATGGCGTGGTGCGCTTCGCCGAGGCGGCCCGCGCTGTTGGGTTGCCCACCTTGTTTGGGGCCGAGCTCACACTGGGCATGACCCGGTTCGAGCCGGGCTTACCCGATCCGCCCGGTGAACACGTGGTGTTGTTGGCCGATGGCCCCGCTGGTTACGCGCGTCTGGCTCGGGCCGTGAGCCTTGGCCAGCTCGCTGGCGAAAAAGGGGCCCCGCAGTTCGAGTTGGCTCAATTAGCCGAGGTCGGCCGCGACCATTGGTGGGTGCTCACTGGGTGTCGCCATGGTGTGGTGCCGGCGGCGTTGGAGCGCGAGGGTCCGGCTGCGGCGGCGCGCGAGCTGCAGCAACTGATTGCGTTGTTCGGCCGTGAACGTGTGGTTATCGAGTTGTGGGATCACGGCGACCCGCTCGACTCGGCGCGCAACGATGCGCTTGCCGAGCTTGCTGCTCGGCACGATCTGGCATGCATTGCTACCAACGATGTGCACTACGCAACGCCACAGCATCGGCGCTTGGCCACGGCGCTGTGGGCGGTGCGTGCCCGGCGCAGTCTCGAAGAGATGAACCCGTGGTTGCCTGCTGGTGCTACAGCTCATGTGCGCAGCGGTGCCGAGCAGGCGCGGCGCTTTGCGCGCTATCCGGGTGTTGTCGAAACAGCGGCAACTATTGGGCGCGCCGGTGCCTTCGATCTGTCGCTGGTGGCACCCAATCTGCCGCCGTTCCCATGCCCGCTCGGCGCGCAGGGCGAGCAACTCACCGAGATGCAATATCTGCGTGTGTTGGTCGAGGCGGGAGCGCGCCGTCGATACGGCGAGCGGCCACAGGCGGGCGAAGATCTTTCGGTGAGGGCGCGGGCGTGGCGCACCATCGACCACGAACTCTCGGTTATCGAGTCGCTCAATTTCGCGGGCTACTTCTTGGTGGTCTGGGACATCGTGCAGTTCTGCGAGCGGGCCAACATCTATTGCCAGGGTCGGGGCAGCGCGGCCAACAGTGCGGCGTGTTACGCGCTGGGTATTACCAAGGCCGATGCCGTCGCGTTGGGCTTGTTGTTCGAGCGGTTTTTGTCGCCCGAACGCGATGGTCCACCCGACATCGATATCGATATCGAAAGCGACCGTCGCGAAGAGGTCATCCAATACGTGTATCAACGCCACGGTCGCCACCACGCTGCGCAGGTTGCCAACGTGATCACCTATCGAGCCCGCTCGGCAGTACGCGATATGGCCAAGGCATTGGGATACGCACCGGGTCAGCAAGATGCGTGGAGCAAACAGGTCGATGGTTGGGGTGGGGTTGCGGCCACGGCTGCTTTGCCCGATCAGA
>CANNMD010000280.1 GCA_947505655.1 Acidimicrobiaceae bacterium
GATTGAAGTGCTCCGGGTTCCATGGCACATCGGGAGCGAGAACAAACGGAGCACATGCTTCGATAAACGCATCGAGGCTGAGCGCCCGGATGTATTCGGCATTGAACGCCGACAGCTTCTTGAGGTCGAAGAACGCTGGCGAGTGATTCACGTCTTCGAGGCGGAAGTCGGCCACGACGCGAGACCACGGAACAATCTCGGTGTCGCCGCTGGGGGCCCATCCGAGGGTCATCAAGTAGTTCACCATGCCGTCGGCAAGAAAGCCCTCGGCCCGGTACTGCTCGACCGCAACTTTGTCGCGCCGCTTCGAGAGCTTCTTACGTTGCTCGTTGACCAGCACCGGAACGTGCGCCCACACCGGCGGCTCTACGCCAAGTGCGTTCCACAACATCTGCTGCTTGGGCGTGTTCGGAAGGTGCTCTTCGGCACGCACCACATGGCTGATGCGCATGGTGATGTCGTCGACAACGTTGGCCAACAAGAACATTGGTGACCCGTTGCCGCGCAACAGCACGAAGTCTTCGATGTTGGAATTGTCGAACGACACCTCGCCGCGGACGAGGTCGTGCACAATCGTGGTGCCCTCGGGAACCCTGAAACGCAGCACACGGCCAGGGCCGGCTTCGAGGCCGCGATCACGCGAGTAACCGTCGTAGCCGGGCTTGCCGTTGGCCTTCGCGCGCTCTTGCACTTCGTCGCCGGTGAGGTCGCAGTAATACGCCGCGCCCGCCTCGTAGAGGCGCGTGGCGGCGGCAATGTGCGCATCTGCATACGTGCTCTGAAAGTAGGGGCCCTCAAAGTGTTCGTCGTCGGAGGAAATGCCGATCCACGCCAAGGCATCGATAATGCCCTGCGTCCACTCAGGCTGATTTCGCGCTTCATCGGTGTCTTCGATGCGCAACACGAAGGTGCCACCCTCGCGCTGAGCGATGGCCCAGTTGTAGAGAGCCGTGCGGGCACCACCAACGTGGAAGAAGCCGGTAGGCGAAGGGGCAAAACGAAGACGAAGCGGACGATCAGTCATGGCTCATGCAGGATACCTGCCAAGGGAGTGGAGCCTTGGGGACGCCATAACAGAGTCCTTTCAGCCCTTGCGTCGGAGCTACCACGACACCGTTGCCTATCTTGAGCGTGTGCTCGTACCGGGCTAGAACGGGCTTGTCTTGAGATGTGTGCTCATGTCGCCGATGAGCTCGATAATCATGCGCCGCTCGGCGAACTGCCACTGACCATCGACCAGATGAACGCGATCGTGATACGTGCCGCCAACCACCGGCGCGAGTGCGCAACCGGGAGCCTGATGCAACACCGTGATGTACGACCGTGCGGTGCCGCTTGTCTGGCTGTCGTGCACATCGATGACCACGTTGGTGACGACGTGCCGGGTGCGTGGCAATCCGTCGTAGGTGCGAACGCTGGCATGAAAGGTGGCTAACACCTGCTGGGCTCCTTCGGCCGCCCCCGAACCAACGAGGCCGTACAAGCCCGCTTCGCCGAACAGGTTGGCGGTTGATTCGAAATCGCCGCGGTCGATGCCGTCGCAATAGTCAAACAACAAACGCTCGATACCTTCACGTGGATTCATATGTGACGCGCTCCTCAGGATGTGGCCAGTGCCAAGTTACGCAACTGGCGCACGCCGACCGTCAGCGTGGTGATGTCGAACGTGTCGCTTCGTCTCACTTCGTTGAACATTGTTGTTACCCGCGCCACCGATCGTTCGTTGCGCGACAGCCACGTGTCGACGTCGCTTTCGGAACGAAGCACATCTTCGGTGAGTTCGGCAAGACCAATCAGCAGGTCATCGCGAAGCGCCGATCGCGCCTGAGTCTCCCAACGTGTTGAGCGCGGCAAGCCGCCGATGCCCTCCCAAAGCCAGAGCACATCGAGCGCATCGAAGAGCTGCCAATACATCGAGGCGACGCCCTTCGATGGATGGTGATACCTGCCAGCGATCTCGACCACATCGAACGCCGTGTGCAACAACGGCCACACCGCCGACCGCTCGGCAAGCTCTTCGGGCACCCCGGCGGCCAGCCGGCCAGCCCACGTGGAGTGCGTGATTGCGGCGAGTCGGCCGCGAAGAAACTCGTCGTAGTGCACCACTACCGCGTTGAACGCTGCAGCCAGCTCGCTGGTAGTCGTAGCGATGTCGATCGGTGGTCGGCGATGCCGCAACAGCCACAGCACGCCACGCTCGGCCATGCGGCGAGCCTCGAGCAACAAGTCGAGCTGCACATCGAGTTTGATGTTCGCACCGATCGACTCAATGTCTCGCCACAGCTGTGGCAGGTTCGTCACCTCACGCATCACAACCCATGCTCGAGCAATGTCGGTGACGCTGGCACCGGTCTGCTCGGTCATTCGATGGTCGAACGAAATACCCGAGAGGTTCACCATTTGGTTCACCAGCGAAGTGGCCACGATCTCCCTACGAAGTTGATGCCCCAAGATCTGGCTGGCAAAGCGCTGGTGCATCGGCTGAGGAAAGTAGCGAACCAAATCGTCGTTGAAGAATGCGTCATCGGGCAGATCGCTCTGCAGCACCTCGGTCACGTTGGCGTTCTTTGTGTAGGCGAGAAGCACCGCAAACTCGGGGGTTGTGAGCCCCATTCCTGCTGCTTGGCGTTCGGCGATCTGACGATCGGTGGGCAAGAACTCGAGAGCCCTGTTGAGCCAGCCTTCGCTCTCGAGCAGCTGCAGATAACGCGTGTGAACGTTGATCATCGAGAACGACTGGCGACGCGCGATGGTGAGCGCAAGTGTCTGCGCTCGATTGTCGTCGAGCACCAATTCGCCGACCTCGGTGGTCATCTCGCGCAGCAACTGATTGCGGTCGGCAAGCGACAGCTCTCCTCGCTGAACGCATCCGTTCAACAGAATCTTGATGTTCACCTCGTGGTCGCTGCAATCGACACCGGCCGAGTTGTCGATTGCATCGGTGTTGATCAATCCACCGCTCAGCGCATATTCGACACGACCAAGTTGGGTGAACCCGAGGTTGCCGCCCTCGCCCACGATTCGACAACGCAGCTCGCC
>CANNMD010000281.1 GCA_947505655.1 Acidimicrobiaceae bacterium
GGTCACAATCCCGCTGAGGTGATCGACATAACCACCTTGGCCCCCCGCAAGCTGTCTCAGAGGTAACCCGTCATATTTGAAGTAGTAACCAAGCCATGGCGCAGCCCCGATCAGAGCCCCCACCAGTGCTACGAGCCACTCGACGAACCTATTACCACGGCGCCCAAGCAGCCACACCACCGCTGGTACTGCGAAAAATAGGATTTGGAGGGAACACCACCATCCAAGTCCGAGTACCAAACCAAAGCCAAACCACACGGAAAATCGCGGCCGATCCCGCTGGATCAACAAATCGGCAGCCAAGATCGCGGTCAATCCGAAGATGAGGGTGGGCTGATAAAACAGCATTGCCTTGGTGCTCAGCAACACCCACGCCGCCGGGAAGACCCAAACAAAGAGCCCAGCAAAGACGGCCCGATCCCTTCCGACGTGGTTACGAGCAATGAGGAACGTCAGTAAAGCAACCAGCACCGATTCCATGAATGGCACCGCGTAGAAAGCGAAGGCATCGGAGCCAGTGACCTTCATAAGTGCGCCCATAACTACCGTTTCAAGCGAACCTGCGTAACTCTGACCCCAGTAGAACGTGGTCCATTCGCCCCGAGCGAAATGCCGCGCCATGAGCCCTGCGATTGCCTCATCGGAATTCACCCTGCCAACTGGCACCGTGTGAATCCAGAGACGAATCATGAGTCCCGTGAGAGCAACGACAGTTGCACTCACTGCATATAAACCGCGGCTGGCGCCGGCAGATGGTTCGGGTGTCGAGGCTTGCAGTTCGATCGTCGAACAGTATCGCGAAATGATTGAACGAGTTCCGACGCATGGCAACCCCTCGGTTCGCCCACCTACCAGAACCGTTGCTCGCCGGCTCACGGCCATTTCAGCGCCGCATATTCCCGCAGCCACCCACGGTTTATGGCATCCGCATCGGCTATCCGTGGAGAGCCGGAGGTTCCAGTTCTACCGCCTCGGGACCAGGCGCCTCATCGAACGGATCGGAGCAGTAATACGCCAGCTCAAGGTCAACTTTGTCGCGGCAAGCTCATCAATGACCAACTGACGATTTTGGCTGATGACGTCACGGTCAGCTTGCAGTGACGCGATCGCTTCGCCCTGCTTCTCAATTGCCAAGTCTGCTTCGTGACGAGCCGTTCGCCAGTAGTCGCGGTCGGCTTCTAAGCGCCAGCGCAGCGTGGAAATATCGGCCTGAGCTGCGGTCAGTTCGGTGTTCAAGGCTGCGATCTGCGCGTAGCTGGCGCGCAACCAGCCCCATGACACTGGAATCGGCGGCCAGAGCGTTTCGTTCTCGTTCGACAGCAGCGCCCGCCATTGGCGTTGGCAACTCGAAAAGACTTTGCCGTCGCGAGGAGCAACGAGGATCGACGTGATCACACCAACCACGTGAGCCGGAAGGTCGGCGGCATCAATTGCGAGCGAACGCGGCAAGTGTTCGCCAGTTTGGTCCGCGCGGCTCGACCACAACGAGGCCAGGAATATCGCGAGCGACAGATAGGCATCGTTCGGCTGAACGACATCGGTGGGGGTCGAGCGAATTGATCCGTGATCGATCAAATAAGCGCGCTTGCCCTCACGATCGAGCACTACGTTCCAAAGCCTGAGATCAGAGTGATACAACCCATGCGCCTCAAGACTCGCCAACTGGTCGAGCACATCGGAGGTGACGACCCGACGCTCCTGAGCGGTGAGCGACCCGAGCAGGTCGCTCACGAGGTCGCCGGGATACGCCGATCGGGTCAACACCACTTCCTCTGGCCCATCGACAAAGTCGATGAGTTTCGGCGCCTCAATCCCCGCGCGTTCGAGCGCTTCGAGCACATGGGCCTCACGGCGGAGGTCTTCACGCAGCGAATCAAAGATGACTGGCGGCAAAGCGTCATTGAGACGTGCAGCAACCTTCGAGATGCCGCCGTCGATTGTGTAGTACCGCATCGCCATCGACTGCACGTCGATCCCCTGGGCGTGCGATTTCGCGCTCCAGCCGAGAAACGGAAGCAGTTCGCCATGAGCGAGCGCGTAACGCTGGCTACAGAAGAACAATGGCCGCTGCACTTCGGACAAGTGCGTAGCGGACAGCACCAGCTGGCGCGAGTAACCGTACGACGCAATTGTGCTGCGAGGAGCTTTCGGAAGCGCCTCAGCCCAGTAGAGCGGTTCCTCGGCAAGTGCCAATTCAAAGAAGGCGTGCGGCACAAGCGCCGAGAGACGGCCGATAAGGGCTGTCACCGAATCGTGTCCATCGCGATAGACCAAATGATGAAATACCGAAAGCGCCACAACCACGTCGTAGGTCGCGATGTCCACGAGTGACTCGGCATCGGAAACGTCTCCAAGAACAAAAGAGACATCATGGTCTTCATGCTCAACCGCAATCGCTTCAGCCACGGCAACGTTGAGATCAAGGAACTCAATCCCGGTCACGTGATGCCCTTGGGCCGCAAGGCAAAACGCTGCGTAGCCCTGCGCAGATCCCAGGTCGAGAATTCGCAGCTTGCGACCAACGGCTTTGGACAACAAATCAACCGTGTCGAGCAGCGCACGCATTCGTGGGCTCGTCGAGGTGCGGGAACTGGAGAGCTGCTCGTAGCCGAAGATGGGCTGATACACCTCTGGAAGCGCATCGACGAGTGCACGCAAGCCAAGTGGCATTGTCTGTACTGCCGTCATGTTCATCTGCTCCGTCCAAACTCATCAAGCCATCGAGCCGAGAACGATGTATGAACAGTGTACGAACAGTGTATGGCCGCAGCCTTACCAGGGGAAGAAATGCAACGCCTTAGGGCTGCGGCACGCGACCGATCACCAACACCGATTGGCCAAACGGTGGTCGCACATGCGATTCGAGCCAGCGAGTTGGTGGCACCACAAAGCGATCGTAGATACCGCTGAGCCCCGAATGCGTTGGACGCTTGCGTAGCAACCGCGCCACCAGTAGCCAAGCAAAGAACCCCGGCACGTTTACGTAGCGGGCTTCAACTACCTCGAAGCCGGCGACGGTGAA
>CANNMD010000282.1 GCA_947505655.1 Acidimicrobiaceae bacterium
ATCCGCGAGCACGCCCACGAATTCGGCGGCGACCCATCGTTTCTCGCCGGTACCGGAGGCTCAGCCGGAGGTCACCTTGCAGCACTCGTTGGTCTCACCGCCAACAACGCTGCGTTCCAACCGGGGTTCGAATCGGTAGACACCCATGTCGACGCGTGCGTGCCGGTCTATGGCGTGTTCGACTTTCTAGATCGGTCGGGTCTGCATAAGGGCCGGCTCGAACCGATGCTGACCAAAGTGGTGATGAAGCGCAGCGCAGCCGACGATCCCGACGCATGGCACGCGGCGTCTCCCCTGTCGCAAGTTCATGTGCATGCTCCACCATTTTTTGTGGTGCAGGGCGCACAAGACACCTTGGTCTGGAAAGAAGACACGCACGCCTTTGTCGCTGCACTCCGCGAAGCATCCGACAATGTTGTTGGCTACGCCGAAATTCCCTACGCGCAGCACGCGTTTGATCTAATGGTTACCCGCAGATCAGTACACACCGTTCGGGTGATGTCGCGATTTCTGCAACACACCTTCGAATCACACAGCGTGTAATCACACAGCGCGATCTAGAAGTAGATGATCGATTCGGCCTTGGCCTCGGCAGCGTCGAGATCGTCGGTGTAGGCACCGGTAGACAGGTACTTCCAACCGCCGTCGCACACGATGAACGCGATGACGCCGCTTTCGATTTCGCCAGCAACCTTGGCGGCACCGGCCATCGCTGCACCCGCTGAGATGCCAGCAAAGATGCCGCACTCGCTCACCAGACGACGGGTCCATTCGATGCTCTCACGAGGACGCACCACGCGCTTGCGGTCGAGCAGTTCGAAGCCATGCCAGTTCTCGAACACCGGCGGGATGTAACCGTCTTCAAGATTGCGCAGGCCCTCGACACGCTCGCCCAATGGCGGCTCGATCGCGATGATCTTGATGTTGGGGTTCTGCTCTTTGAGGAAGCGACCCGTGCCCATCAGCGTGCCACTGGTGCCGAGGCCGGCAACAAAGTGAGTGATCTCGGGAAGGTCACGCCAGATCTCGGGGCCGGTGCCCTCGTAGTGCGCACGAGGGTTGGCGTCGTTGGCGTACTGGTACATGAAGCACCACTGCGGATTCGCGGCCGCCATTTCTTGGGCCCGACGCACTGCACCGTTGCTGCCCTCTTCGCCAGGCGTGAGGATCAGCTCGGCACCAAACACCTCAAGCATCTGACGACGCTCGATGCTCACGCTCTCGGGCATCAAGATCTTGATCGGATAGCCCTTCATGCCAGCAATGGCCGCCAGGGCAATACCCGTGTTGCCCGACGACGGCTCGATGATGGTCTGGCCAGGCACCAAGGTGCCATCTTTTTCGGCCTGCTCGATCATGCTCTTGGCGATGCGGTCTTTGACCGAGCCAAAAGGATTTTGGCTCTCGAGCTTGGCCACGATGCGTACGTTGGGATTCGGCGACAGCGCGCTGACATCGACCATGGGCGTGTTGCCGATGAGGTCGATCACATTTCCGTATGGCAGCACGGCGTCCTCCGCTAAATCCCGATGCAATTGGTCAGGATTGTATCAATAGACCGCTCGATCAACTCACCGAGGAGACGACGTGTCGCCTGACCATCGGGCTAATCCTCGCGGCCAGTGCGCAGTCTGAAGCCGGGGCTACCCGCTTCTTGCCACTCTTCGACGAACTCGAAGAACTCGGCTCCGAACGGATCGATGTTGCGCATCGGCATGCTGCCGCGGCGGATCACCCAGTCGTACGGCGCCAATGCTTCGGCTGCAGCGAGATGGGTGTTGGTGCCCGGGGTATCGCCACGGTCGTGTAGCGCCACCGCAATGCGGCGATGCAAGCGCGCCAGTTGCAGTTCGCGAGTTGGGCGCTCCATGTTTTCGACGACTTGACTATCGGTGAGATCGCGCTCACCGCGCAGCACCCAAGCCCGCAGCAGTTCGTGATGAACTCCCGAGTCGATGTGCGCAAACGCACGGAACCGATCGTCGCCCATTGCCGTGTCGGCAGGACGCACGATGTGACCCTGCTCGTCGATCCATACCGAGGCCGGCACGTTCACGATGCCGTAGCGCTCGGCCACGATGTAATCGCGGTCGATGAGCACGGTCAGATTGGGAACGTGAGCCGCCCACTCGCGGATTGCATCGACATCGCTATCGATTGCGACCGCGATGATCGACAGGCCCTCGGGGCCGAGTTCTTCCTGAAGTTGTTGCCACACGGGCAACTCATAACGACAGCCTCACCAACTGGACCAGGCCAGCAGCAGAACCTTTCGTCGGTTGAAATCGTGCAGGCTCACTGGATCGCCGGAGAGGCTCTCGAGTGTGAAATCGGGGGCCTTCAGCGAGGCCATGTCGTCGGCGCGCTCGTGTGCAGAAGCAGTGAGCGCGGCCACACCACGGCTCGGATCGGTGACAGCGAGCAAGCCCAGCAATGGCGCCGCTTCTTGCAGATCGACCATGCCGTACGACAACACCTTGTCGGGGTTGAAAATGGGCGAGCACACATCGCCGCGGCAGAAGCCTTCGGGCTTGAGCTTCCATCCGGTGAGCGACTCGACCGCCTCGGGGGTCATCAGCCAACGCGACGAGAGGTCGGCTTCAACTTCGACATGCTCTGTGTCATAGATGACCGTTGCCATGGTTGCCTCTCTGTCAGCGCCGGAGTTCATGAGACTGCGATCGCTTCTTCCACGATTGTGCCATGTGCGAGCAGGTAGCTGCGCACCTCGGGCGCCTCGCGCTTGAGACTCACGATGATGTAATGCCACAACGGGTCAACCGCTTGGTTCACATCAGTCTGGCTGGGATACGGCTCGGTGTGCGTGTGGCTGTGCATGACGCCGATGATTTCCATGCCCTCGGCCTCGGCCTCACGCTCGGCACGCAACATTGCTTTGGGCTCAATGGTGTACACCTTGCCCGACTGCGTGGTGTTGGCGCAGGCCACAAAACGAACCACATTGTTGCTACCGGGCCGGCCGATCAAGAGCCCACAAGCCTCTTCGGGATAGCAGTC